>PALS01000038.1 GCA_002706615.1 Methanobacteriota archaeon | reverse complement strand
CCACCTAAGAGAGGCGGTCCTCCTGGCGGTAGTTCTGGCGGTCCACCTAAGCGTAGTGGCCCTCCTGGNGGNGGCCCTCCNGGCGGTAGTTCTGGTGGCCCACCTAAGAGAGGNGGTCCTCCTGGAGGCGGCCCCGGTGGCCCTCCGAAAAGCGATACTCCAACAGGCCCTGCAAAGAGCGGTGGCCCTCCTGGTCCTTCCAGAGGCGGCGGTCCTCCTGGACCAAAACGTGGTGGCGGACCTCCTGGTCCTAAGCGTGGACCACCAAAGTGAAACTAGTTCTAGTAGTTCGCTATTTAGCTATAGTTTTGACATTATAGATTTAGATCAAATCAACGAAGACCCGCTGCTTTCAAACTTGTAAGCAACACCTTACCAAGTTCACTGGGGTCTCTTGCACATGCGATACCTGCTGCTTCAAAAGCAGCAAACTTCTCTTCTGCAGTACCTTTTCCACCAGAGATAATCGCTCCAGCATGCCCCATTCTTTTTCCTGGTGGCGCAGTAGCCCCTGCCACAAATCCTACAATTGGTTTGGTGACATTTTCTTTAGCCCATGCAGCGGCTTCTTGCTCAGCATTTCCACCAATCTCACCGATCATTACAATCGCCTCAGTCTGCTCATCAGCCTCAAAGGCTTCTAGACATTCTATGAATCCAGTACCATTTACTGGGTCACCACCAATTCCAATACATGTGGATTGACCTTCATCTATGCTCATCGTTTGAGCAACAGCCTCATAGGTCAGTGTTCCTGACTTTGAAACGATTCCAATCCTTCCTTTTGCATGGATGTGTCCGGGCATAATCCCTAATTTTGCTCCACCGTATTCTCCTGGAGTAATTATTCCGGGACAATTTGGTCCAATCAATCTGATATTTTCGCGGTTTTCGACATAAGCGGTTGCTTTCACCATATCTAGAGTTGGGATACCTTCAGTAATACAGATTATTACGCCAGTACCTTTGATACGTTCAAAGGCATCAGCAGCTTCCATAATTGCTTCACCAGCAAATGGTGGTGGGACATAAATTACGGTAGCATCAGCGTCAGTAGCAGTAATCGCTTCACTCATAGTGTTGAATACCGGATAATCGTGACCATCTAATTGTACACTTTGTCCTCCCTTTCCAGGAGTACATCCTCCAACCAAGTTGGTTCCATATTCTACCATCTTTCCAGCGTGAAACATTCCTTGTTTGCCGGTTATACCTTGAACCAAAACCTTTGCGTCCTCTTCTATCCAAATAGCCATTTCACTCACCTCCTCCAATTAGAGCGACAATTTTCTGAGAGCCTTCTGCTAGGTCATCAGCAGGATGAATATTAAGATCGGATGCTGCTAAAATCGCTTTACCTTCATCGACATTAGTACCTGCTAATCTGACGACTAGTGGCACGGTTAGACCGAGAGATTCCGTTGCTCCAATCACACCACGAGCAATAATATCGCAACGCATAATACCACCAAAAATATTGACGAGAATACCTTTGACATTAGGGTCTTCTAAAATAATAGAGAAAGCGGTCTCTACTTGTTCTTCTGTCGCACCGCCGCCTACATCAAGGAAGTTTGCAGGTTCGCCACCATAGAGTTTGATTACATCCATAGTAGCCATTGCTAGTCCTGCTCCATTCACCAAGCATCCAATATTTCCATCTAGTTTTACATAGGATAGTCCAGTTTCTTTAGCACGTATTTCTACGTCCTCTTCTTCAGAAAGATCTCGCAAATCATCCCAGTTCTTGTGTCTAAATTCTGCATTTTCATCAAAACTAATCTTTGAATCAAGGGCCACGATTTCATCATCTTCAGTGAGCACTAGTGGATTTATTTCTACCATTGAGCAATCCTGTGAAACAAACATGTCGTACATACTTCCAATCATTTTGAAAAAGGATTTCAATGCCGCTCCTGAAAGCCCCAGTGCCATACCAAGGTCACGTT
Organism: Methanobacteriota archaeon; assembly: GCA_002706615.1. Taxonomy (GTDB): domain Archaea; phylum Thermoplasmatota; class Poseidoniia; order Poseidoniales; family Poseidoniaceae; genus MGIIa-K1. Next base: position 13,521 of record PALS01000038.1, on the reverse strand, counting down.
TCTGGAATCCTAATAGGCCCGAATTAGGGTCCACATTTATCTTGTGAATTTTTTCTGGAGTGTTTTCTGCAACTTCTTCTATGTCCATTCCACCTTCGGTTGAAGCCATGATCAATACCGATTTGTCATCGCGGTCTACCAGTAAAGCAAGATAATATTCATGTGCAATAGCACATCCTGATTCGATATACAAGTTCTTTACAATTTTACCTTCCTCGCCGGTCTGAATAGTTACTAACAAGTTACCTAAAATGTTGGTTGCATAGGTTTCGACTTCTTGCTTTGAAAAAGCGATTTTGACACCACCTTGCATTACTTCTTCCAAAGATTCAGGATGATATAGAGTACCTTTACCGCGTCCACCTGCATGAATTTGGGATTTTACAGCTACAACCTTTGAGCCAAGAGAGTCATATGCTTGCAATGCTTGTTCTACGCTTGTGCAATGTACTCCTTCTAATACAGGCACTCCTGCTTGTTTTAGTAGTGCTTTACCTTGGTACTCGTGGATATTCATGTCGCTCCCAAATACACCCAACTGAAGTCCGTCTTTGAATGATGCGATTTCAAAGAGACTTGTTGGGGTGGGGTTCAAATGCCGTTTGTGGCTGGATGATTTCATGCAGGTAGTCGTATTAGCAGGGGGAATCGGTTCTAGGTTACGACCATGGACTGAAGCAATTCCAAAACCGCTACTTCCCATGCTTGACAAGACCCTTTTGGAAAGGGTGGTTGAAGGAGTTCCTGCTGATTTAGTTGATGAAGTAATTGTGGCTGGAGGCTACAAGGTTGATGCTATCAAAGAATACTTCAGAAATGCTGATGTAGACTTCGATGTTAGAATTGTGCCAGAAGAAGAACCTCTTGGAACAGGAGGGGCATTAGGAAACTGTCGAGATGTAGTTTCAGGTAGATTTGCATGTTTTAATGGTGATATTGTATCCTCTCTAGACCTATCTCCTATGCTTGCTCAGCACCACTCTATGGGTGGAATTGGCACTCTTGCGTTGTGGGAAGTAGAGGACCCTACTCGATTTGGTATTGTTGGATTGGATGAAGACAACAAAGTTACCAAATTTATGGAGAAGCCGAAACCAGAACAGGTTTTTTCTAATTTAATCAATGCAGGCTCCTATATTTTGGAAGAAGATGTATTTGAGATAATGCCAAAAGGCAGACATAGTCTTGAGCGCGATGTTTTTCCTAAACTAGCAGAGAGTGGTACTCTTGGTGGTTTCCCCTTTGAAGGATACTTCATTGATGCAGGAACGCCTGATTCTTGGAAAGATGCGGTTAAACAATGTATAGAAGAAAACCGATTTAATCGAGGTTCATTACAAGGTAATTCATGGTTTGAGAGTGGCTCTGGAATCGCTACATCATCAATGATTGAATCAGATTGTATCTTGCAAGGAGAGATTATTGATTCAACCCTATTACAAGGTGCTAAGGTTATGCAAGGAGCAGTAGTCAATGGATGTTTGATCGGTAAAGGTGCTACTATCTCGGCAAATGCAATGTTAACAGATGTAATCGTTAACCATGGTGCAATCGTTCCTTCTGGTCATATTCAAACCGGCGGGACCTTCTGATACCGTAGCCTCCAAGTGTGATGTCGGTTTGGCCAGTGCATGGATGCACCATTGATAGTAGTCAATTTCAAAACATATTCCACCGCTTTAGGGCCTGCTGCTGAACAATTGGCACAACATATGGCTTCAACTGATTCCAATGCTAGAATGGTTGCGGTAGTTTCAGCATTTGACCTTTCTAGCGTTTCTTCTATTCCAGGCTTGGAGGTCTGGTCACAGCACCTTGATCCGGTTGGTCAAGGTTCGCATACAGGCTGGCTTGAGCCAGAAACTGCGATTAGCCGTGGAGCGGTTGGAACAATAATCAATCACGCTGAGCACAAGGTTTCAATCGAGCATGTCAGCAAATTGATGTCGATGTTACCTGAAGGATTCCCTATTTGCGCTTGTGCTGCTGATGTGGAAGAGGCTAGAGCATTGGCAAAACTAGGTCCTACATTCATCGCGGTTGAACCACCTGAATTGATCGGCGGTGATATTTCAGTCACTACTGCTGACCCTTCAATTGTAACAGATACAGTTGCAGTAGTCAAAGAAGTCAACCCTAATGTTAGAGTCTTATGTGGTGCTGGAGTGAAAAATGGTTCAGATGTTGCTATGGCGATTAAATTGGGTACAGAAGGAGTNCTACTCGCTAGTGGAGTGACAAAAGCACAAGATCCAGCAGCTATACTATCTGACTTGGTCAGCCAAATATGAGATTCATTTTGGTGCAAAGGGTAGAGACGAATGATGNAGTTCAACCATCAGANTTCCATCTTCAGTTTTTGTGTAACAGAAAGTAAATTCGACCATTAATTCTGTGCCATCACTCTTTTTGAAGAAATAATGGCCCATTGTGATTGCATTATTTTCTCGCAATATTACCCCTTCATTTTCAAATCTAACTCCAATCCATGGTTCTANTGCAAAACCCGAATCCTCAGAGTAATCTTGGTTACCTCCTACGAAATATGATATGGCGCCTGCGATATCTCTTCTAAAAGGATCAACAGATGCCTTGGTAGGGCAAAAAACAAATCCTTGGTCCTGCGTATTATAGAGTTNAGTCACCAGTTTTGTGGCAAGTGAATGAGCCTCCTCCCAACTATTTGCTGCACCTATGCTGACCACTCCAGCGCCCCAAGAAGTCTGTGCCAAATCAATATCATCTCTACTCACCATGACCCGTAAATTAATCCACGACCTTTTGCTTTTATTGTCTAAAAAGTCAAAAAAAGGCTCTTGAATATTTTAACAAGGTGCGCCACTAGCATTTTTACNCCCAGTTNAACCGAATCCTTGACAGTCTATCTCGCAATGGAACTTTCGAAGCACATGGGTCGAGATGTAAGTTCCCGGACTCCCGAAGACCGTAATTCTCTGCGTCTTGGCTCTCCAAAGGTTAAGGCTGCAGGCATACCTGCGGTCACATCATCCTTCAAACATGGTCTTACTAGGATGGGAACTATACGAACGATTCGTACATTGAAAATGGTTAATCAAAAAGAAGGATTTGATTGCCCTGGTTGTGCTTGGCCCGACCCTGAACATCGCACGACCTTTGAATTCTGTGAAAATGGTGCGAAAGCTGTTGCTGATGAAGCGATGAAAAGCAGAATCAAACCCGATTTTTTCAAGAAATATTCGGTAGAAGAACTTTCACAAAAGTCTGATTATTGGCTCAATAAACAAGGACGTCTAACAACTCCGATGATTCTGAAACCCAATAGCAGTAACTATCAGGAGATTTCCTGGGATGATGCATTTGGATTGATTGCTGATAGAATCGGCGGATTGAACGATCCAAACCGGGCCGTATTTTACACCTCAGGACGAACTTCAAATGAAGCAGCATTCCTTTACCAAGCATTTGTTCGCTCTCTAGGAACAAACAATCTTCCAGATTGTTCTAACATGTGTCATGAGTCCAGTGGCAAGGGTTTGGGTGCGGCCATAGGTATAGGTAAGGGAACGGTTACTTTGGAGGATTTCAATAGTTCAGACCTTATTTTGGTCATCGGTCAGAACCCTGGAACCAATCATCCAAGAATGCTAACCGCTCTAAGAGATGCTAAGCATAAAGGTGCAAAAATAATCCATGTTAATCCATTACCAGAGGCAGGATTGGCTAAATTCAAGCACCCTCAAGATTACATGAAAGGCAATCTGAAATCAACTAAACTCGCAGATATGCATCTGCAAGTAAGAATCGGTGGCGATGCTGCTTTGCTGAAGGGATTAATCAAAGTCGTAGATTCCCTAAATACAATCGATAATGAATTCATCAAATCTTCTACTGAAGGATATGATGAGATGATTGAGAACGCTAGAAATACAAGTTGGGATAAAATCGTTTCAGATTCTGGAATCGAAAAGGAAATCATCGAAGAAGCAGGAAAAATGTGTGCTAAATCATCAGCGACAATCGCTTGTTGGGCAATGGGCCTAACACAGCACCGTAACGGGGTATCTGTAATTCAAGAAGTGGTAAATCTACTCTTGATGGGTGGGCATATTGGACGTCCAGGAGCAGGTCTTTGTCCTGTACGTGGCCATTCTAATGTTCAAGGAGATAGAACTGTTGGAATTTGGGAAGCTCCGCCCAAAGCATTCCTCGAGAAATTGGAAGAAGGCTTGGGATTCACTTTACCTCACGAGCATGGATATGATGTTGTCAATGCGATACGTGCAATGAGAGATGGTAATGTTGACGTATTCTTTTGTATGGGTGGTAACTTTTTGTCAGCAACTCCTGATACCGATGTTACTGCAAAGGCTTTGGAGCAGATAGGACTAACCATTCAAGTTTCTACAAAGTTAAATCGTAGTCATTTAGTAACTGGAAAAACTGCAATAATTCTACCATGTCTTGGTCGTACTGAAATCGATATTCAAGAATCTGGGCTACAATTTGTAACAGTTGAAAATTCGATGGGGATAGTTCACCGTTCGCAAGGTGGACTAAAACCAGCATCAGGCCATCTTAGGAGTGAACCATGGATTGTTGCACAATTAGCTTCAAAGTGTGAATTAGAACAATTGGATTGGATTTCATTGGTTTCTAATTATGATAATATTAGAGATCTTATGAGTAAGAGTCTCAATGGTTTTGATGATTACAATAACCGGGTGAGAGAGCCTTCAGGATTCGCTTTACCAAACCCTCCTNGAGACTCTCGTAGTTTCAATACCGCTACAGGTAAAGCNCANTTCACNACTCATGAACTNCCTGATGTTTCATTGNGTGATGGGAATTTTGTTATGATGACATTACGAAGTCATGATCAATACAATACGACAATTTATGATTTACATGACCGCTATCGAGGTATTCATGGTAATCGAAGAGTGGTATTGATGAATAAAGAAGATATGGCGGAAAGAGGTTGGAAAAAGAAGCAGAAAGTATCCTTAGTCAGCCATTTCAATGGCGAGCAGAGAAAGGCGGATGATTGGGTATTGGTACCATATGAGATTCCGCGCGGTAATCTTGCAACTTATTTCCCAGAAGCAAATTGCTTAGTTCCATTGGATTCAACCGCTAAAATCTCCAATACTCCTACCTCAAAATGGATTGAAGTTTCAGTCCATCAACAATAATTTCAGATTACCAAGGTAATATTTTNCCATCATATTGGACAAAACGTCCAGTATTTTCTAGGGTTTGTGTCTGCAATACTTCCATCATACCAGCTACGCTTTCCTTCATTTCAAGAGGTGCATTTGAGCCACCCATTCCGGTTCTGACCCATCCTGGATGAACAATCGCAAAGGAAATATTGTCTTTCAACGCTTCATTTTTCATAGCGACTGTGAACATATTCAGTGCGGTTTTCGATGCTCTGTAAGCATAAGAACGGCCGCTTTGACAATCATCTATGGAACCCATTAAACTGCTAATCATTGCTACTTTTGTAAGTGAGTCATGGTTCATATTTTGATATANTGCTTGTACTACTCTTACGGGACCTAATGCATTGATATCAATTACATCAAGAGATTGTTCATCATCAATTTCATTGAGATTTTGCCATCTGCCATCTCCAACTCCTGCATTATTGATGAGCAGGTCAATATTTTCACCAATCTTTCCAGAAAATTGTTTTACCGATTCATTAGATTTCACATCCAATTGAATTACAACAAGATTGTCATTATCCATATTTGCAAGTTCTCCTTTGTCAGACCTATACCCCGCATATACCTTGTAGCCTTGAGATAGTAATTGCTCAACCCACTCTAAGCCCAATCCTCTGTTTGCTCCGGTTACTACCGCTGTTTGCATGAACTTCGGTCTTGGAAAGTAGTGATAGTATTTGTTCACTACTGGGCCAATCATTATCATAGATAAAAAAAACAACAGAATAGTGCCTACCATTGAATGCGAGAATTGTGAAGATGAAATTTTCATGGAAGATAAGAGCACATCAGGGTTTTATGAGTGTCCAAATTGCGATGCAGCATTTTATTGGAAGATGATATTTTCTTGGTCATATTTTAATCTAAGTTGTTTATTGCCTAATTTCATAATGCTTTTTGGAATGATGACTTGTTTTGCAACTGACGGAGGCGATTTCTTGATGACAATTTCTTATATCGGTGCAGGATGCACATCAATTGGTTTTATCATTAAGGGGATAGTCATTGGAAATAGAGCCATGATAATTGGCGCTATATCTGGTGTTTTGATATCTCCACTTATTTTTGCGGCTGGTTGCTTTGGCGGGATTTTCCTATTTTCGTGGTAGCCTTAGTAAGTTCTAGAGCGGACTGCTCAAGCCTAGCTCTTAGCAGATCTTCTCCGCCCGGGCATGTATCTATATGGCCACAATTTCTACAAGTACGACGATTTGTAGCCAGGGGTAGTTGTGAAAGGTCACATAAAGGCCCCATTCGCTTGTACAAATCTACCATTGCTCTGATATCTGACTTTATCATTTGTATAGCAATTTCAACGATGCGTGAATCTGCACGCTCGACCCAATGATGCCAAAACCCACGACTCCAAGTTAGAGTTTCGACAGTGAATCTTTCAGCAACCATCGGTAAGCCTGGACGTTCAATAGCCCAAATAGCCATAGTCATGTGTTCTAAGATCTTGAAAGGCGTAACAATCTCTCCTCCTTGGACTGTGAAACGAAGTAAATGCCACGTTCTGCCTTGCTTCCAAACAAGGTCAGGTGCGATGTGTAATTGCCATGAATCAACTTTAGTTTTATCCAATCTGCTACAGGTAAACCACTCCTTGATGCTACCATTTAGTATCGAGGCGATAGGCTTGCTTTCTATGGCTGTGTGAAATCTATTACAAGCGATTTCCACCAATCTATCGATTTCTTGTTCAGGGATTTTTCNGTTTAATTTACTGGAATCTCTCAGTCTAGTCTCAACAATATCTACNGTATTTTTNTGTATTGCTAAGCCNCCGATTATCCTATGGCGTAGCCTTAATGCCAATTCCTTTGCAGGCCATTTTTCTCCTCGAGAAAAATATTGTAATCTCTCAATGATAAGTCCTCTAAGTGCTCTTTGCATCAATCTCCATGGCGGCGACCAATCTGAAATATGATGTAAATGACGATTGAAAACTCCATTTCTATTTCTAATAAATCCATATTTCAATGCCCAAGCCCTTGGGCATTGATTCATCAAACTTCTACGACTAGAAGACCAAATTCTTGGCCAATTAACTTTGTAACTTTGTTCATCCATCAAGAGTTCTAAATCACTCTTACCATTGTCAATGCTTCGTCAAGAGAGTGTGGTGAATGTGAATCAGAACAAACCGATAGACATCACATCGAGAACTGTATCTGCCATTACCCAAAGGGAGATAGGAATCAATGCCCAACCCAAAGCCTCAGCAAAAGGACCAGACCCAAAGGAACCGAATCCGGTTGAAAGTGGTCCTCCCCAAGTTGCAATAAGACGTATGAGCAGTGTTAGAACACCCGCTGTCAAACAATAGACCAATAGCATGAATGGTCCAAATAGCCAACTGAATCCTCCTGTTAATGTTAGAGCACCTACTCCTTGAGCTAAGATTGCAGGGAATGCTAACCAGATGAACCACCCCATCCAGAATCCGATCAACAGGTCACGTTCAACATCATTCTTTTCACGCCATGACTTGAAATTCTCTGAATATAATTTGTACATCTGCGAGGAGATGAATCTTACTTCCCATGGTGTACCTACCATTGCAGCGCGAACTGCTGCTGAAATAAACCAAACAATCAATCCAAGATCAAACCATAAGCGGAAATCATTGTCACTTGGAATGAATGTCAAAATTAGTGGAATTAGATTGACCATTAGGAAACCAACACCACCGGCTAAAGTGATACTAGCCCACAATGAACCAGGAGGCAAAGGCTGTTCTGCTGGCTCGTAACGCTTTCTAGGTAATGCTACAAGTAGCATAGCAAGCCCAGGGCCCCAAAGCAATGAGAACAAATCCATCGGTGATTGNAATCCTCCTGAAGAAATGCCTTCAACAGCATCGATGATATCTTCTGAACTGGCTGTACCTGTACTTGAAAATGTAATGTGTCCCGACTTGTCAATAACAACTACAGAATCAGATACACCATGNGGCATTCTATTCGCGAAACGACTCTCCCCATCATCGGTCATAATTGGCCATGAGGCATTAGTTTGCTCCTGCATAGTAATGATATCATCCATTCTAACATCTTCACCGGTTATCACTTGAGCAACAGAAACNCTGTCTCCTAAACGGTCGAGCACATTTTCTAACTGTCTAGCTTGNTCTTCTGCATTGGTTGATGCTGGCAGACTAATCCCTAACACTACTGCTTCTTTTCCATCCAATAGTTCGTTAAGACTCATTGATGAATTACTATTTTGATGAAGAACAAAAGAAGGTGCTCTTGCATCTTTTTCAACCACAGCCTCTCCTCCCATATCAGGTATATCTCCTGCTAAAGGAATCATCAGTAGCGCCATTACNACNAGAGCACCAATCAGTGGAAGAGGCAAGAGAATTCCTTGCCGTAACATCATTCCAAGATATGCAATAACTGCAACAAAGCCAGAAATACTCATCCACAAATAGGCACTTGCAATCGGTTCGTCGGTATCTTCGACATTGAATCTAACAAATCCTTCATGGTCACAATCTTCTTTGAAATTTTGACTATCTATCGTCTTTAGACACATCACCAATACATTGTCGCCTACAGGAAGAGTTTCTCTTCCAGTGAACACTTTGGCATCTCTACCCATCTCATCGCTTCGTATTATGTATGTGCTAGTAGCGGTGAAAACCTCTGGCCGTTCATCTTCATCCCATGACCGTTTTTGGTCCGGTTCTAAAGGCCCATAAATTTCCATCGTTGTAAAATCATTATCGAGATCGTCAAATCCCCAAGGAAGGGTTCCAACAAATTGGATATGAGCAATTTTTGCATCATCTACAGTAACGCTGACATCAGGACTAAACATATCACCAGAAATTGTGATACCACCGCTATTGATATTTTGTCCACCCCAATTAACACTGACAGGACTGGGGCAATTCGTGCTAGCGACCATTGTAAACGAGATAATAGCGCCTTCTCTGGCCTCAATATCCATCATTGAAATTGGAGTACTCAGATTTGCTGGGTCTAAGACAGTTGCATCACCAATAAATGCCTCGGCAGAACCGATCAGAGTGATATTTCCAATTTCTACTGTCGTTTCAATAGTTAATGGAAATTGACTTCTACAAGCCTGAGGATTGCCAGAAACAAGGTGTGCTGAGACAAATGTTGAGATGTTAAAGGTGCCATTGAATCCCATCTCTAACGGTGGCATTGACAACGGCCCNACCGTTGCAGAAGTAGGTAATGGATTGAAAATAGTTCCAGCCCCACCAATTTGTACATGGCCTTCTGATTTACCTTGATAATCACGGGTCAGATTGATTTCTTCAGCATCACCACTAATGTAAATTCGATGTAGGTTATTGACGTTCCATTCGACAAACCCAGCCTCATAGGTCACATCTACTGCTTCTGCATTATCAAGCAATGAACTAGTGTGGGGTAAAGACATACACAGGACTGCAATTAGNAGAACCCAAACCCCGCGCATGTTATCACCCAAGAACTAGGAGTTGATGAAGACCTCGTAAACCCACATCATAGATGTGGGGTTCCTAAATAGCACCACATTGAAACAATTCCAAAGGTGATTGCAGCAGCATTAACCGTTCCTTTAGTCATCAGTCCGCGGTTTTCTAAAACCGCACCTAGGACGCTGTCTACCTGGCATCCCAACCAACCGATCAGTGCAGCAACAGCAGCCAATTCTACGTTAACATAAGCAATCAAAGCCAACAGCGAGATAAAAATCGAGCCAAGGGCAGCAGCGAGTTGACCATTAGGTGAAAATCCTCCATTAATTCCAGCCTCACATTTCTTCATAGTGGTAATCATCCGGACTCGGTCATCTAAACAACCGATTTCACTAGCAAAAGTATCCGCAGCAGCAACCGCTACTGCAGAGGTGAAAATCCACAAACCATTCTCCCAATCCTCTAGTAAAAACGCCGCGATAGCAATTAGCCCAGGCATTCCACCATTTGCGACGACATTACCCCAGCTTCTATGCCCATCTGCCGATTCACAGAGGCCCTTTTCCGCCTTTTCTTCGAAACGCCATTTGGTAGCCTTATGTGATGCGCCAAGAAATCCNAGCAATATCACTAACCAAGTCCAGTGCCCTAAACATCCAACAACAAGGCCAAGAGCAGCAGCAGCATAAACNCCTAATCTGTCAAGCACNCGGAACCTTTCACTTAGGATAATCAGTACCCCTACAATCGCAGTTGTTACGATTATATTTCCGGACTCAAGACCCGGAGACAGAATGTCCATCATGGCTCTACCACTTAGTCGGACTACAGTTAGGGTCTATATGTTGCCCTCAATTTTNCACCAATAACTTGGTTTAAGCACGTGGTTTCATCTAGCGGGTAGATGCATTACTGCGGCTAAAATTTGCCTTCCAATATACCATAATCCGCAAATTAGCAAGAATATCCAACCCAAAGACACCAATATTTCGATTACAACACCTTGTCCTTCGACCAGTTTTGATACGAACCACATNGAACCATTCCAGAATGAGTGGCCAGCAATAGCCAACAATATTCCTACAGTTGGAACCATCGGAAGTTTCCATACCTTATCAGCAGGACGATGAAGCCAGAGTTTTATTTTGTAACTTAATTCTGAAATCGGCTGATGCTCTTGAACAATTTCTCCACTTGTAGAATCAAATACAACCCAATTTGATGATTCTGATGGTGGCTTTATCTGNGGCACTCCACGGGTTCTACAGAGATACCATCCTATTGCCGTTCCAGATAAACCAGTCCAAAATGCATGGCCTGGAATAGACCCAATTCCTCGAAGAATTGCGGTAAAGGTGTAGGAAAGTGCTGCACTTTCTAAGTAGAGTAAAGAACCAAGAATGTACTGTAGATTTTCTAATAATGCAAATCCTAAACCAACTGAGAAACCTACTTGGAAACCACGTCGAGGAGAATCTATAATTCGGTATAGTGAAAGCACCAATGCGGCTTTGCATAACTCTTCTCCAACAGGAGCACTAATCGCTAGAATCATCAGTTCTCCAATAGTCCCAGGTTCTATCGACTCGATACCGATGAACACTAACATTAGAGGGAATAATAGCGAGTTGATAATCAAGGCAGGAATTGTCGACAACATTCCTGCAACCAGCATTGCCTCTCCATCTCTTTTTGTGGTTGACATCTCCAAATGTCTTGTCGAAAATGACCACCATGCATGAACTGGTAAAGAAAAACCAAACAACCAAGCTGGAACTCCTACAAGCAAAGCAAGTATTAGCCAAATTGGATCATCACTAAACAATACAGGCAGCAATCCTCCAAAGGAACCTATTACTGTAAGTGAGAATACCAGCCAAAGAGTACTCGCCTTTGGCATTTCTAATGGGTGAGAATCCTTGATTAAATGGTGTGAGAAGAATGTTGGAACCGGAGTGCTAAGAACTCTATTATGTGCAATCATATGCTGTTTACTTCCTTCCTGAGAAGGAGTAGCCAACAAGACATGCGAGAGTTTTGGACGTCTAGCAAGCATGAAAATAATCAATAGTGGGGCCATACAAATAGTTGAAAACAAGGTAATCAAAGAGTTATTTTCAAAAATACCGAGAACGATTAAGAAAGATACATTGGCAATAAGAAAAATCAAGATTACAATTCCCAGCATACGCCAAATAACGCTCCAAGGTGAAGAAGCAGAGGCCATAGAGAGGTTGGCAGGGGGCGGAGTCAAAGGAATCTGCTGACCCTGCATAATTTCCCATCCCGAAGTCTGCTTACAATGTTATTGAAGGTCCCCGCTCAGTTCGCCCATCACTCGTCACTTAAACAGCAGTCCGCTCAAAGACGCTCATCATCGCAGGGATTGTTGCTAATCACGAATGGAGATTAAGCATCCGGTTGAAAAAAAACAACTCTTCATTAATGGAAGGTGGAAGGCTAAGGTATGAATTGGGCTGATTGGCTATTTGCTCCAAGAATCGATCATAGAGGNTGGGCAACGCCCAGTGAAGGCTCGAGATACTTCCTAATTTTGACACTAATTGCAGTAGGAGTATGGTCTTGGCAATATTCTAGTACAAACCTAGTGATGTGGGTTGGAGTGACATTACTATTGTCAACTCCNATCCTATCGATTGGATGGTATTTACTTTCGATTATNGCTAAAAACCGTGAGGTNCAATTATTGACGCCAAAGGTTCGTAATGCCCTAGAGGTAAAAGGTAGGCTTCCTAATCATTTCAAGAATCCATAGGTCCAGTCATGAGGAGGCACAAANGTTTCCTTAATCGAACGAGGACTTACCCATCTTAGCAGGTTGTATTGNCTACCTGCCTTGTCATTTGTACCNCTTCCACGAGCACCACCAAATGGNTGTTGACCANCAACTGCGCCGGTAGGCTTGTCATTGATGTAGAAGTTTCCAGCACTAAAGCGAAGTCCATCCATCGCTTGAACAATCGCTTCTCTATCATTGGCAAATATAGATCCTGTAAGTGCATAAGGAGAGGTCTTGTCACACAATTCTAGTGTAGCAGCAAAGTCATCATCTTCATACACATAAATAGATAGTACTGGTCCAAATATTTCTTCAGACATACTCTCATAATTAGGGTCTGAACAGACAATTGTAGTAGGTTCAATAAACCAGCCNTTAGAACCNTCATATCCTCCNCCNGTTATGATTTCACAGCCAGAATCNGCCTTTGCACGATCGATATATCCAGTAATGTTGTCAAAAGATTTCTTATCGATTACAGCAGTCATGAAATTGCTAAAATCAGTAGGAGCCCCCATTGTAATTTTAGCAACCTCTGCTACATATTCATCCTTGATAGCATTCCATACCGATCTTGGGATATAGCATCTGGACGCTGCTGAGCACTTTTGACCTTGGAACTCAAATCCTCCTCGAAGCATAGCTACAACCAATCCTCTTCGATCACAATTAGGGTGGGCGACGATGAAATCTTTGCCACCTGTCTCTCCAACTATTCGTGGATAAGAGCGAAGATTTTTCAGATTGTTAGCAACCTCTTTCCAGATATGTTGGAATACTCCAGTTGAACCTGTGAAGTGAATTCCTGCTAGTCTTGGGTCTGCGATACAGATCTCGCTTGTCTCACTTGCTTTTGCAGGAATGAAATTGATTACTCCTGCTGGTAAACCGGCTTCCATCAATAGTTGCATAATTCTATAGTTTGANGCATAGGAGTTNCGTGAAGGCTTCCAAACACCTACATTGCCCATCAATGCTGCACTAGAGGGTAGATTACCTGCAATACTGGTAAAATTGAAGGGAGTAATACTGAAAACAAATCCTTCCAATGGTCGAATCTCACT
>PALS01000037.1 GCA_002706615.1 Methanobacteriota archaeon | reverse complement strand
TACTCGGCGACCTGCTGCGGGTGTAGTGTAGCGGTTAACATGGGAGGTTGTCGATCTCCCGCCCCGGGTTCGAGTCCCGGCACCCGCGCTTAATCGTATTACTGCGGCTGTTTTTATGCATGAAGTCAATCTTCGATTACAGCGAAGAATATGGGTTAGATGCGCCTAATTGACGCTAGGTTTCTACCGATTTCACTCCATCAAATGCTGAAATACTGTGAAATTAGAGTTGAGGGGGCACGTAGACTATTTTCGATCGCTTCAAGGCATCCTTAGAACGAGGATTAATTTGTGCGCGTGCCTGAAAATCATGATTTTTCATGAGTAGTGACCGTTCCGCAGACCACGCAATATACATCTATGCCACCTTTGCGAGGTGTTGCGCCTGTAATATCGATTTTTGCACCACACGTACAAATCACATGAGTCTGCATATACAAGCGCACATGGAAGCAATAGATGANANTGACGCTTANTTGNTGAANGTTATCTTTGCTTCTATACAGGTGTAAGATTCATTNGGAGAGTAAGATCTTGCTGGCTCCAATTTTAGATTATGTATTTTTGATTTTGCAAAAATGTGTTTTAATTCTAATTNGGTTTGCTCGATTTTGTCNAGCGGTATAATCGCCCAGCATCTAACCACTACTGGATGATTTTTCGCCATCAGAGGGAGAAGTTCTGGNAGNTGAGNCAAACTATCATGAGGTAAATTGACCAATAATAAATCGNCCTTTTCTGAATNCTTTGATTTTAAATCTCTTGCATCACAACAATTTATTTTGGCATCAATGGGTAAATTNTCTCTNAGAATAGCAACTGCATCAGGATTTAGNTCNGATGCGATGATTTCCTTNACCAGCCCCTCGTGTGAGATTAAAGGCACTANTGCNGGGCCNAATCCNGCATAGGGGTCGCAAATAGTNAANGATCGATTNAATTCCTGTTTTAGAATGGTAGCTGTTTCTAAAGTTGCTAAGCGTTCGGTTGCTAAACGAGGAGAAAAATANCCAACGCTAGGGTCGACCCAAAATGTATTGCCGTGCTCCTTAACTTGNGTCTTAGTTGACATGTTTTCATCTCTAGAGATTATCGGCTTCAAGTCTCTAACGCGGAATTCGCCCTTAACTCCATAATCCGCGCATATCACTCTAGCGTTTTGGTATTGCTGCAACATTGCATTGGCTATTTCTTCTGAAAAATTAGTTAATTCGTCTGGTAATTTGAAAATTATTACATCACCTACTTGGTCATAAGACATCGGCCATAGTTGTTGATATTGGAGGTACAAATCTGGATCTAAACGTTCTGTCCAATGCTTTGGTCCAGGAGAAATTGGCGGTAGGTCGATAATCGGGATGTTTTCAATTACTAGCGGTGCGTCCTCATTCAGAGGTATTGCTCGTCTATTTTCTTGCAATGTAATTGTATCTCCACAAGATATTGCCCCCTCCATAATGACTCTAGCATACCACCGGGACCATCCTGGATTAGTCTTTTCACTGATGCGTGTGAATTTTCCATCCTTGAATGAATCACTAATGGTTTTACAAGGTGTTGCAGGAGTGGTTATTTCTAAAATCGTGGTCTCTGATTGTAATATTGTACCTGGTGCTAATCGGTGCCAGTTTACTCCGCTAAGAGTTAGATTTTCCCCGGTCGAACCGGGGGAAATCGGGTGGTTTTCTTGTTGTAATTGCATAATTAATTCTGAAGAATAAATGCTTACTGCGCGCTCAGGGCCTCCATGGTGTTTCATATCTTGTTGCTTATCTCCTTTGATTCCATTAGAAGAAATAAAAGCTGATTCAACCGGATGTTTTGGGACTCCTCCTTCGGGATTGATATTGATGTGTGTAATTTTACATTTTAGATCGGCTAACGATTGAATCGCATATCCTTCAGCAAGCCATCCTTTAGTTGCTAAACGCTCTCTCCAAGAAGCGGTTTGTTTGCTCGGCACGCTCAAATGGCGCATGTGACTCGCACATCCCACAGGAGTCGGGGGTTTGAGCATGGCGGCGGAATTAATTCTAATCGGTATGGGCCCTGGAAATATTCAGGGGATGACTGTTGAGGCCTTGGAGGCTGCTAAATCTGCCGATATTCGTAGATATGAAGCATATACTGCACTTTGGAGCGATTCCGATTTGGAAGAGTTAGAAGAAAAAATCGGCGAGATCGACAGAATAATGCGACCAGAGGTTGAAAATCCGAAGGATTTGCTAGAATTGGCATCAGAAAAAGTGGTCGCATTACTAATCGTTGGTGACCCTTTGCAGGCTACAACTCATGTGGATTTACAATTACAAGCTGAAGAAATGGGAGTTAGTTGTAGGGTAATCCACGGGATTTCTATTACCAACTTGGTTACTGGAGCAATTGGATTATCAAATTATAGATTTGGTAGACAGACTACTCTAACATACCCTTACCAAGGATGGATTGCCACTTCACCTCTTGAAGTGGTGGCAGTTAATCGGGCTCAAGGATTACATACGCTAGTGTTACTAGATCTTGATCCAACTGGAGAAGGTGTTGGAAATCAAAGACCGATGCAGCCCGCAGATATTGTCCAGTCAATCAATTCGATGGCGAAGAAGATGCTTGTCTCAGATAGAGAGGTCGAAGATGATACTACTTTTGAGTTGATGAAACGGGAAGCTTGTATTGATTTACTCAGTTGCTTAGATAGTCTGAGTCTTGTATTGTGCACAGATATGGGGACTAATAATCAAAGAATTTCGTTGCACTCTATCTCTACCCTTGCTAATGCAGAAGAGGGGGGGATGCATTGTTTAGTAATCCCCGCAAAATTGGGAGAAATCGAAAGTCGCGCATTGGCCCGATGGTCGAAGGTGTGAACAAGGACACTTTACTCGGAGTGTTTGCATGGCGGCTCCCTCCAAGGTGGAATTTCCGGGAAAAAAGAAGCAACGTATGCGTATGCGTGGCACTAAACAGGCCAATGCAGATACTCAAAAACGCCTAAGGAAGAACTTGGATAAATTATTGGAAGAAGGGGAGTCTTTACTCCCGGCGATGATTTGGAATGGGAGATTGAAGTGGGGTAGAACCGATCCTGTAACCAAAACTCTACGAGAAATGCGTCGAATTCTTAGTAAACGAAATGATACGAAATGGCTTGCTAAAAGAATGATGGCGAAAAGAGGAGATTTGGTTGGTAAGGCTTTGGCCGGGTCTCTCATGGCTGCTCATGATAAGGAAATTTCACTTGTTGGAGATTATGCCCATCCCTCGTTTGGAAAGGGGTCGTTTGTTAGGAAGGGAGATGGTAAGCCTGCCTATCAAGCTGGTATTCAAAATCATCATTTGCCAAAACTAAGGATGCTGCCTTGGGAAGATCACGCTCGAAGAGGATACTTTTTCTTCTCTTGGCCTGGTGGATTTGTTTGTACTGGCCGCGATTCAACTATTCCAGAAGGGTGGTTAGAAAGCGTGCTAGGGCGCTCAAGATTTGATTTTACTTACGATGACGGAATTTGGTTAACCAAAGGGCTTGAAGCAGACGCTGTTCGAGAACGTCGAATGACAGGAAAGGGATATCTCGTATTGAACTTTAGTGACGGTACTCCTGTTGCTCTAGGTTTGGAATTGCTTGGTAGTGTAAAAGGAAAGGTGTCTTTTATTCATAATATGGCTTTATCGATGCTGCCCCCTAATCTTTCACTAGTTATGACTCCTGAAGCGGTCTGGTATCCAGAAGGCTATTCTCAAGATGGGGGAGAGGGGACTGATGAAGCAATTGAGCGNGTTTTGAATGCTTGGATGGGTCTAACTCTGAACGAAGGTTCGATAGAGCAACGTGTGAAGGTTGCAGTATTGCACCACTTGGACCATGGAATTGTAGTCGGCGATAAATGGTTTGAAGAGCCGTTAGATGCTGTTGAAGAATTAAGTGGGTCTGCGGCGGAAAAAGAGCTTTCTCTAATTTTGATGAAGATGGCTTCGGGAAGTGGCGTGAGGATTTCTCAGCGCGGAGAAGTAGCAGAAAGAGAGGGGGCTGCATTAGAAATAGCAGCTAACACATTCAACGATGTTTTGTCGGCTTTATGGGAAGAATATGGGCTTGCCGGATTAGAAGAGTACGGCTTAGATTCGGTGGAAGCCGATGAGTTGTGGTCACAACAAATGAAGAAGATGCGTCCGTTTGGAAAGTTCTTGAGAGAATTAGAGGATTCGCGTTCAAAGGCTTCAATCGTTTCTAAATTCCCTTACAAACCAACAAAGGTTCCCGGNGTGGTAGGCCATATTCACGACTTAGTAATTACTGGTTTAACCGAGGGTAGAGGGAAAGCAGAAAAATTAGCGATCGCAAGTCGTGGCGATATTGACAAAGAAGCAAGNGGGTGGGCCTGGTTGGTTGCTGCTGGAAGGTCTGGTGGGCAAGAGTGGCAATTCTCACCTAACGCTCGCGAGCGCGGAGGCGCATGGAGTCATGCTGCTACATTAGTGTGGAAAGAAGGCGAATTGATTGTTGATGGTAAGGATTCCAACTACAAAGATGCTCTTGAAAATTTNCGTAAAGCGTGTGGTCAATCCGAGCCTTTACCGTGATAATTATTTCAGAAAAGNGCGNCTGTTGCCTCTTTAACATACATTATTCCGCTAATCACAATTGCAAAAAATATTCCATTTCTTATCCAACTATCTTTCCATTGTGTTAACCACTTCTTGCCAAGTTGTACTCCTAAAACAGCCGATAAGCTCAGGCCAAAAATAAGCAAATATTCATCGGCGATTCCTCTGCCTTCGAATATCAAATACACGGGTATTCGAGAAATATCGACCATCAAAGCAAGAATACTAGCGGTGGCTGCATATGCCACCTTATCGGGCAACCTCTTCCTAAGGAAAAGTGCTCGTAAGGCTCCCTGGTGACCCGTAAGTCCACCGAGAAACCCTGAGCCAAATCCTCCTACTCTATCTTCTGCCTCTGGCAATCGCAATTTAGTCCAACGCTCTGTAACTGATAAAATTGGAAGTATTATCAAAGCAAGCCCTACGACCAATAAAAGAGGGTCTTTGTGTATCTTAGACTGAAGCAGTGCGCCTAATATAGCCCCTAAAACCAATGCCCAACCAAATCTTTTGACTGCCGAATAGTCAACATGGTCTGCCAGAACTTTCAGTTTCCAAGCATTATGAGTGCCGTGAACAATNGCTACAACCGCTATCGCTTCATGAGGAGGTAGCCAAATCAAAACTACTGGAGTTAGCATTGTGGCTAATCCAAATCCTGCTGGAACGGTTAATGCGGCCGCAACAAAGGTGATTGCCAGACTTAACAATAGAAATNCTGGCTCCATAATTTGTCTAATGCTAAATGAAAAATAAGCATGTCTATATTCCATTTAATGTGGGTTGAAGTTTTATGTTGTAAATCCTATAAGCACCATGTTTGAGGAAGATTTTNGAGGAGTTCTAATGGCTAGCACCGTTTTGAAACATATTTCATCTGTTTTTTTGGGTGGGTTTTTCTTGATGGTAGGCATTCAGCATTTCACCGATCCTGTTTGGTTTGAGCCAATAGTCCCCTCTATTCTTGGAAGNCCTAGGTTTTGGGTCTATGCTAGTGGAGTGTTTGAAATTGGATTGGGGGCTGCACTAATCATCCCTCAAACTCGAAAATGGGGCGGTTTATCTTTAGCTATTTTTTTGGTCATAATTTATTGGGCGAATCTCAATATGTGGGTTAATGATATTGCCATAGGGGGCAATAAATTGTCAACACTAGGACATATAGTTAGAGGCTTTGCCCAATTACTGATGATTGGTGTTGCCTTATGGGTTGGCGGTTGGATTGATAAAAGGAATATTGAAGATTAAAGTTGAGATAATCCTGAAGAAATATCATTCCAAAGATCTTCTACATCCTCAATACCAATAGACATTCTAACAAACCCTGGTCCAAGTCCTGCTGCAACTCTTACATCTTCAGGAATGAACATATGGCTGGAATTGAATGGGCATTCAACTAAACTCTCAACCCCGCCCAGGCTGGTTGCTTCAAAAATCATATTCAATCCTCGCATGAATTTTAGAGCAGCCTCATCTCCACCTTTTACTATGAACGCAATCATTCCTGTTCCGTCAGGAATTATTCTTTTTGCTAATTCAAAATCAGGATGGCTTTCTAGGCTTGGATGGATGGTTTTGTCTACCATTGGATGTGCATCCAAGCGTTTTGCGATTTCTGCAGCGTTAGAGCAATGCATAGGCATACGTACTGCTAATGTCCTGATTCCTCTTTCCAACAAGTAACAATTGTGTGGGTCTGGGGAACCTCCGAAGTGAACTTTTTTGATGAACATCTCAGCGATCAAATCCTTGCTTCCAACAACAGCGCCACCGATAATATCAGAATGGCCTCCGAGATATTTTGTGGTCGAGTGTATTACTAAATCAGCACCCATCTCCAGTGGCTTACAACCCCATGGACTTGCAAATGTATTGTCGATAACGAGTAATAATTCATGGCGTTTAGCAATCTCTGCCATCTTTTCAATATCACATATTTTTAGTACGGGATTAGTGATAGTTTCAATGTAAAGCATTTTTGTATTTTCTTGAATTGCTGCTTCGTACGAGGAAGGATCTTGCATATCTGCCATGGTTGTTGANATTCCAAACCGTGGTAATTCCTCAGTCATCAATCCATATGTTCCTCCATATACATCTGAGCTGGCTACAATATGGTCTCCCTGAGAAAGAAGGCCCATCAGAGTGGTGGAAATTGCTGCCATGCCGCTAGCGAATAATTCGCCATCTTCTGCACCCTCTAAAGCACATATCTTCTCAACAACAGCTGCTGAATTCACGCTTGAAAGCCTAGAATATAGCANTGTGTGCTGTGCCCCTGCTGCCCATCCCGCATATCTCTCATCAGTCAAATAGTAAGTAGAGGATTGGAAAATAGGAGTATTTACTGCCCCTTCGATGTGCTGCGTACCAGCATGAACTGCGTTTGTTGAAAATTTTCTTTTGTCGGACATATGGCTCACTAAATNTCTGTTTGCGCCTCTTGCACATCAACAATTCGCAGTATTTTTTCTTTAATTGTCGGTATAAACCCTTNTTTCCGGTGGAAATGCCGTCAAAATGTCGGAATCATTCAATAAGTGGTGTCTTTTCGTTTATGCNATGAAGTTAGACAATTTTGATCTCAAACTCATTGAATTGTTAAAACAAGATTCTAGGGCTTCTGTAACATCGCTTGCTGAATCTATGGGTATTGCAAGAGTTACAGCCCATGATAGGATGGTNAGATTGAAGCGCGAAGGAATCATTCGTCGTTATACTGTAGATATTGATGCTAAAGAATGGGGTTATGATCTGCGGGCATTTATTTTTGCTAGATGTGAAAGGGGGAATGTCGATAGAAGAGATGTTGCTAAGAAAATTTGTGATTTGCCTTATGTTGTTAGATGTAATGTCATTGCAGGAGATTGGGATTTATTGGTTGAAGTTGTTAGTCCCTCAATGGATTCACTGGGTGATGCGATTTTAGATGGTTTGTCTAAAGTCGGCGGTATCGCTAGTACCCAGACTATGGTATCTTTCTATGACTATTCGGGCCCAGCTTATTCACTCAGATGAGTATCGTCTTTTGCTGCTTCCATTTCCACTATAATGTTGCCAATCAGCAAAGTAATACCTCCTACTGCAAGCCAAATCGAAACTGTGACCATATTTTCAGCCATGCCATAGAGCGTTGCCCAAACCGGTTCAAAGGCGTAGATTATCGCGGCATGAGTAGGGTTGAGGTGCCTCTGTAATGCGTTTAATGCGACGATACAGATAAGAGAACCAAATATTCCAAGGAGAAGAAGTGGCAGGATTATGCCTTCTTTGTATGATAATGAAAGGGCGTTTACATCTTTTGCCGCAACTAAACCGAAGATTCCTGCTCCAAACGCAACTACAGCAAATGATGTAAGTGCTACTGCAAGAGGATCCATTCTCTTGGTTATATCGTCTGTGTAGATAATGTGCAATGCAAAGAAAACCGCACATGCAACCGTTAGCAATTCTCCCACTCCCCAGACAATATGGGGTGGACCATCAATAAACCCGGCACCCAATGTAGCTAATACAACTCCTAGCGCCAAGATCCTCGTCGGTTTACGGTCNCTCAGTTTTACTGCAAAAATAGCCGTGAATACAACGTATAAAGAAGTCAAAAAGGCTGATACTGAGGGTTCTACTGAATCTAGACCTATCATCTGCAAAATAAATCCTGCAAGCATCACGCCCCCTAAGATTCCTCCTCCAATCCAGTTCTCTTTCGAGCTTAGTCCATTTCTAGCCCTAGTAGAGAGAAATGTAAGTAACACAAAGGCAATCATAAATCTTGCAGATACTAAAACGCCTACTACTCCTGGTCGGGAATATTGTACAATCTCTGGCTCAGCAGCGTTTAATGCCTGCTTCATCCAAACAAAAGTTCCTCCCCAAAGAAAGGTGACTCCCAATAGGCCCAATGCGGCTTGTCTACGGGTCACCATGTAGTAAGGCGGTAACTGCAATTTCTTGAGTTTGGCGGTAGGCNGGGGTACCAGTTTGCGCCAAACCTCATGTGCTTGTGGACTTGTCAGCGCCAATATGGGAGAGGCTGAATTCTGGAATCAGCCAATAGATACGGGAGATTTCCCTGAACCTAATTCTCATTTTGATGTGATTGTAGTAGGCGGCGGACCGGGTGGTTCGGCTGCTGCAGGATATCTCGCAATGGAAGGAAAGCGGGTGCTTCTAATCGAAAAAGGTGTTTGGCCGCGCGATAAAGTATGTGGAGATGCGGTCGGAGGAAAATC
The DNA here is from genome assembly GCA_002706615.1 of Methanobacteriota archaeon. Taxonomy (GTDB): domain Archaea; phylum Thermoplasmatota; class Poseidoniia; order Poseidoniales; family Poseidoniaceae; genus MGIIa-K1. Next base: position 5,497 of record PALS01000037.1, on the reverse strand, counting down.
GCTAGGGCATGTGAAGGCCTTAGGGGTGAAAGCCAAGTTAGAAAGNTCNCCNCATTTCCGAGTTAATGGAATCGTATTCTCAAGTCCTAATGGTTCAAGTGTTAGAGTNGCACTGCCTGAGGAAGACGTTGAAAAAATGGAGGCTGGTTACTCCCTGCCCAGACAACAATTTGATTGGATTTTATTTGAAAGGGCTACCGCTTTAGTTCTTGAAAATGGAGGAAGTGTAATTCAAGGCGGAGATGTTCGTGAAGTAAAAACTAGTGAAGATGGATCTACTATCACTGGAGTGGATGTACGAATTGGCGGACGCAAGGGGGAGATGTTCTCTTACAGTGCAGATTGGACCGTGGGTGCTGGAGGATATCAGTGCCCTGTTGCCAAAAAAATAGTACGTGATATGGCTAAAGAAGAAATGGTCGATAAAATGCATTATTGTGGAGGCTACCGAGAATATTGGAAGGGAGTGAAAGGTTGTGAAGGAAATGTTGGGGATATCGAAATTCATTTTGTTGATAGTGTAGTCCCTGGATATTTTTGGCTATTTCCACTTGGAGATGGCGTAGTCAATGTTGGAATTGGAATGGTTATTGGACTATTGGATAAACAAAAGAAAAAGTTGAGNCCTTTGCAAGCAGATGTTATAGCAAATCATCCTTCTTTCAAAGAGCGTTTTGCTGATGCTGAAATGATTCCTAAAACTGGAAAGGGGTGGCAATTACCGTTTGGCTCTCCTCGTAAGGGTGAGAAAAATCAACCCCGGAGGGCTTACGCTCCAGGGGCATTGTTGATTGGNGACTCCGCNAGTTTAGTCGACCCGTTTAGTGGCGAAGGAGTGGGTAATGCTTTAGTTACTGGCGAGATGGCTGCTAGACACATAATTGAAAATCGAGGAGGTAAAGAGTACCAGGATGAAATGTGGGCNCTTCTTGGTCCCGAGTTAACCAATTCTTTCAAAATGCAAAAAATGAGTCGGAGAAAATGGTTACTAAATTGGTTTGTTGGTAAGGCAAGTAAAAAGCCTGCACTACAAGAAATGATGACTGAAATGATAGCTAGTAAAGAGGCTCAAGAGAATTTGCATTCAAAGTGGTTTATGTTGAAAACTCTTCTTTTCTAAGGTGATATTATGGCGGCGGAACTAAATGATGTTGATGCGGTATTTCTCGATCTTGATGGTACGATATATCTTGGTGGAGATTTGATTCCAGGGGCTCTAGAATTTTTAGAGAGGTGTAANTCCAAGGGAGTGAGGCGNTTTTTCTTATCCAATAATTCAAGTCGTTCTGTAGAAGAATATGTGAAAAAGTTGCACCGCTTTGGAATACCTTGTGAACCTGAAGATGTTTTATTGTCGACTCATGATTTGTTAGCATGGTTAAATGAAAATAATGTAGAACGTACCTATGCTATTGCAACCAAGGGTATGTGTCAAATGATGGAAGATGAGGGAATTTCAACTCGTGATGAAAACCCCCAATTTGTTGTTCTAGGATATGATACTGAGATCGATTATGAAAAATTAGAAACAGGGAGTATCCATTTACACAAAGGCGTCCCGTTAGTAGCATCTCATCCAGACATGGTTTGCCCTTCTCCTGATGGAGGATTACCCGATGTTGGTGCATACTTGGCTTTATTGAAAGTGACAACCGGTGTAGACCCTGTGCATATTTGTGGTAAACCAAATCCTGGTATGATTTTGCATAAAATTTCAGACTTAGGCCTAGACCCAACTCGGTGCGCGATGGTTGGAGATAGATTGTATACAGATATGGAAATGGCGATTTCTGCCAATTGTGTATCTGTGCTCGTTTTATCTGGAGAGGCTACAAGAGATGATTTGCTGCAGTCTGGGCACGATGTTGATGTTGTTGTTGGATCAGTAGACGAACTCTTGAGGTGAAATATTGGGTAGATTCACAGAGTGGCTTTCTCGTCGGAAACAGTTTGAGCCTGAAGGCCATGTTGTTGCTGGGAGATTGGCAGAGTTTAGATTGTTGAAACTAACCAGGGCCGTGGGGGGTAAAGCAACGGTTTTGGAAGGGATTAGAATTCCAGACCCTGATGAAGGTGGTCGAAGAGAGATTGACATGGTTGTCGCTACTAAAGATGAGATTTTATTTGTCGAACAAAAACATTGGTCGGGATCATTTGTGATTCAAGAGGATGGTCGGTTCTTTCAAACTAGAAACAATGGTGGCACTTTGTTGCACAAAAATATAATTTCTTGGACTGCTCGAAAAGGCGACTTATTTTGTGACGTTCATGAAAAACGTTGTGGCAGCCCCGCTCCACCTAGTCGTGTTGTGTTAGTGTTTTCAAATTCAAATCTATCTTGGTCNCCTTTACCTGAAGATNCNCCTGCGGAAGCATATGATGAAATGGGATTCATCAATATGATAGANGCAATGGAAAANGAGCCNCCTGGTGANGAGTTACAAACAACNCTAGATGGTTTTGGAACNTGGGATACNATCCATCTTAATGGNGGAAAAACAATTCATGGAGATATCTTAGAATTGGGTGTTGAAAGAATTAGTTCTGCGGTTATCAATGTCAAACATAAAGCAGGTTTTCTTTCATTATTCACAGGTGTAAAAACCGTGATCGATGGGAGCAAAATAGTTACCGACCAATCGGGAATATTGGCTTCGATTGTTGGAGAAGACGGTAGTAGAACAATCCCTTGGGCTCATATTGAAAAAATTGAGCTTTCTAATAATAAAGCAGAATGGGGATGATTTTTTGATTGAAACGATTGGTTTTGCAGCNGGAGTGNTGGGTATNGTTGCATGGATTCCTCAGGTAAAAACNGTCTGGGTCGATAAGAGACANGATGGNGTCTCACTNCCNACATTCNCNGTTGTTGCTNTNGCGCTNACNCTTTGGATGATATATGGTATCTTGCTGCCATCTCCATCGATAATCTTCAGCAATGNCGCTGCATTGATGATGATTTTATCNGTNATTATTGGNGTNGNNAGAATCCGAAGGNCTGAGNCTTAATTCGCTGATTTNGTNGTTGAAATAATTACTGCACCGATCTTATACGGGTCTCCGTTAGATGCTGGCCTNCGNTCTTCTAGACGCCCTACCCATCCGTCTGTTGGGACTGAGGCTGGAACTCGTATTGANGCGCCNCTATCTGANACTCCGTAAGAGAACTGATCGATAGATTGGGTNTCGTGTAATCCNGTTAGGCGTTGNTCGTTATGAGCNCCATATACTGCCATGTGCTTTTCGATATTCCTGCCAAATGCTTCNCAGATNGANTCGAATAATTCCTTTCCTCCTTGGTCTCTCATTGCGCCATTAGAGAAATTGGCATGCATACCTGAACCATTCCAATCTCCCTTGATCGGTTTAGGATGGTACTCTATGTAATANCCATAATCNTCNGTCAAACGGTCTAGNAGGTATCTTGCAACCCATAGTTCNTCNCCTGCACGCTTTGCTCCCTTGGCAAATATTTGGAATTCCCACTGNCCNCATGCNACTTCTTGATTNATTCCTTCGAAGTTTATTCCNGCNTCTAAACATAANTCAGCNTGCTGTTCTACTANNTTNCGNCCGTGAGTNTTCTTGCCTCCAACCGAACAATAGTACAGTCCNTGNGGCCCTGGATATCCTCCAACTGGGAATCCTAGAGGCTGTTGAGTTTCGACATCCATGATGAAATATTCTTGCTCATATCCAAACCAAAAATCATTATCATCATCATCAATAGTTGCACGGCCATTGCTAACATGGGGTGTGCCATCAGGATTCATTACTTCGCACATTACAAGGAAACCGTTCATTCTTTGTGGGTCTGGGAAAATCGCTACTGGCTCTAGGAGGCAATCTGACGCCCCTCCATCTGCTTGCTTGGTTGATGAGCCGTCAAACATCCAAGTTGGACATTCTTCTAAAGTTCCTCCAAAATTCGAACGAACCATTGTTTTGCTTCGCATGTTTTGTGTCGGTTCGTATCCATCTAGCCAGATGTATTCTAATTTCGCTTTATCCATCATAGGTATCGCACTAGGGGTTAGGAGTACGGTATATTATACAATCGCACAAAAATTACGAAGATTTTGTTACTAAACCCACAACTATTTTATTTTATTTTAATCATTTACTCAATAAATAAAAAATATATAATTCAAATAAATAAAAATACTGGCTTAATTTTTGATTCGTTTGTAATATGCACATTTTAGGTTATTTTTACCTAAATTCAATTATTTGCAGCGTCTTCTCCTTGCGGAGTAATCAGAATGGTTGAGGAATCGCGGATTATGTGGGGGATTGTCATTGTCGACATTGAGGTAATCACATGCACAGGACAGGCATTTCCACATAATGGTGCGAGGTAGTCCTCTCCGGTTTCAGTCATAACCAATCTTATTCCGTGACCTGCGGGGATTATTGCATCAATGGCTTGGAATTCCATTTTCATAGTTACTTGTTCTGACGGAGATACAGTTCTTGGCTCATAGCCACCGGCATGATAACGAATATCCATTGTTGCATGCCCAATTCGTACCCCGGTTACCGAGTCCTGCATTTCTACGAATACCTGGCCGCCATCAAACGAGGCGACTGCTTCGAGATGAAGAGAGATTAGTCCCGCCATATGGATCGGATCTGTTTCAGAAAGGGCCGGACATTCCACTGTAACTGTTTGAGCGCCCCCTCCTACAACACTGGTACCTCCCACGAATGAACCCTCAGATTGGCAATCTGAAAGATCCACAATCAAATCTTCAGCATCTAAAGGTGGCCATGTTTCTTCGATTCTCCATTGACCATCGTTGCGTTGAATCTGCGCGTGTAAATCTGGTTTTGGACCAACTCCTTTGAGATAATATTCAAACCATTCAAACAAATCTTGAGCCCAGTCCCATCTCGTCATATTATGAATCGCTTCTCCACCATATCCTGAATCTTGAGCATTATGCTTAGTCCATTGGTCAGGATAGTTGTGCTCCCACTGCCCTAACATTCCTCTCACATCATAGCCTGCTGCTACGTAATCAAGATACCAGTTTGTCCCCGACGGGCCCCCAAACACTTGATGGGGGTCTACATTCCAATCTTGCATGCCTTGAACCCAGTAAATACTGCCATTCCAATTTTGGAAAGCTTTGTCGATATGTGACCGTTCATCGTAATAATTAGACATATATGGGTCGAATTCGCCTGCACCATAAGTAACCGGTCCTGCAAATATCCCCTCGATTATATCAGGGCAGATATTATCCAAATCATCTCCATTATAGTCAACAGTACTGCCAAAATAATTCATGTGCATAATTTGGCTTCTAGCTTCTGCGCTGCCGTTTTTGTAGAGAAGTGGGTGTAATGCAGTTGTTCCAGAAATTGGAACGATTGTTTTGAGGTGTTCACTACCGAGTGCTGCTGCTTCCCATTGGGTTGCCCCCTCGTATGATTTACCATACAGCCCTACATTTCCATTGGACCAGTTTTGTTTGCCTAGCCATTCTACGGC
>PALS01000036.1 GCA_002706615.1 Methanobacteriota archaeon | reverse complement strand
ATCCTCGGGCATAATTCCTTTAGCGAGTCCTTGCCATTGTTCATCACTCAATGGCATTGTTGCCGGCCTCTCCCATCGTAGTGAACCGCAGGGTAAGGTAGCATTTGGTTCTCCAAAATCGGTAAGAACTGAACATCCTGCTTCGATTAATGCTCTCTCCAAATGTGGATGACCAGGCCAAACATATACAGGATAGTTACCTTTGATTCGTTGCAATCTATGCTTACCTTTACCCTTGAGTCCCACAGGTAATCCAAGGTGTAAAAAACGCTTAAATCCTTCAAAATAATCTACTGCACAAGGCATCATTGGTGAACCTGCTGCCTTTTGCTTACGCAATAGTCTTCCAAATGAATGAGTGAAGAATTCAGGAAATGCTCGCAATCTTTTGCTATTGTGTGAACCTGTTCTTGGAACAACCGGAAGTAGAGTAGACCAAGGCCTAGTAGATTTAGAGTCTGCAGCGACTTTGCCCATCGGTCTGTAAAATGCATAAAATACAGCATTGGTTTCTGGAATCTCAGCCTCGTCTATCATCTCAGTTACTTTTTTCATGATTTCCACCATTCGGCTATGGGTGTTTTTGGTCACCGCTGGGTGGCTGCGCTTTATTTCAAGACAGGCTGCTTTGGAATGTTCGCGCCAGGGTGTGGAGAACTTTTTGTCAGCAAGTAAATTTTCAAAGGAACAAAAACCGATTTCTGTTAACTCATCTAAAGTCCAATCTTCAACATATTTACTTCTACCTTCTAATTTTTCAGATGGAATAGAAACAGTATGGTCATGATGGATTATCAATTGATTATCTGCGGTTAAGCGAAAATCAAACTCGACTCCATCAAAACGATTCATCGCTTCGACCAGTGATTCGTGGGTATTTTCCGGCGGCTGGCACCATCCCATGGGCCCCAATTATCCGAGGACGCTATTGAATGATACGCTAATTGGTATTGACGGCCCAAGCATGATAAGTTGATGTGTTAGTTCGAGGCCATGGCTGATGACAACCGTGTCAAGGGTTACTGCTATTACGACTGGGGAAAAAGTGCTTTCGAGACATCTGTCACTGCCGCTATATTACCCGCTTGGTTTGCTTATTTGTTCTTGGAGGCAAATGGGCTTACAACAACACTTGCCGGAATCGAAATGTCTGGAACTGCAATCTGGTCTTATTCAGTGGCAGTCGCTACTTTGATCGTAGCTGTATTGAGTCCATCTTTTGGTGTAATAGCAGATAGGCGCGCAATCAAAATGTGGTGGCTGAGAATATTAACCATTCTTGGTGCTGGAGCAACTTTCTTACTTGCTGCTGCTCCATTCTTGCCAATCGATGCACAATGGGCATGGCTAATGCTAATGTTTGTTTTAGCAAATATTGGTCTTAATGGCGCAGGCGTATTTTACAACGCACTCCTCCCTTACATGGGCGAAAAAGATGAGATGGATTCTATTTCCAACAAAGCGTTTGCCTACGGTTATCTAGGAGGGGGTTTGCTGCTGGTAGTACACCTTGGATTAGTAATGGGCGTTACTGGCGATTGGGTAATTCCATTCTGTATGGCTACATCCGGAATTTGGTGGTTCGGTTTTTCCCTAATTACATTCAAACTTGTACCCGAACCTGAAATTGAAAATGAAATGGAAAAAATGAGTTTTATGGATTCCTCTAAATTTGCCATTAAAGAAGTACGAAAAACACTCTCTGAAATGAAAGAATTCAAAACGCTATTTTTCTTTATGNTAGCATACTTTTTCTTTATCGATGGTATAAACAGCNTNACTGCATTAGCGGGAGTCTTTGGTCCAGCNGTTTTAGGATTGACAACTACAGACTTGATCATGACAATATTGGTTATACAATTCGTTGCCGCTCCTAGTGCGATAGGATTCACATATCTTGCAGAAAAATGGTCCACAAAAAGAGCACTACAATTGTCATTGGTAATGGCTACTTCAGTAGCGGTTTTGGCACTAACCTTCGCACCTCTCCAAGCAGAATCACATTCCGAATATGATTTGCAATATACTTACAATGAAGAAGACTCAACATATTCTGCCACCTTTTTGTCTGGTTTGGGAGAACTCGCTCAAGACCCGGATAGTGAGGAACAGAAATGGGCGATAGAACATAGAGACATATTACCTGTTGAAGTTAATGAGAAAATAGATGAGGGGCTAGTTTTGCAATGGTCTACAGAAGATGACTCTCCTGTAACCATTGTCGTCACAGATATTTCCATGCTGGAATCCTTGAAACTTCAAATCGCTGATTCTAGATTTAGTATTAGTGTAGAAGGGGGAGATTTAGAAGAAGCATTTGCGGGAATAGACCATCCTACCAACCTCGGTGATGGCCCGCTAGATTTCATCGCNGAAGGNATGCGTGACAATGTATGGCAACCGTTNGGNATTACAGTAACTGTNCAATTNCTTATCNTNGGAATGATCTTTGGTTCGACGATGGGAGGTTCGCAAGGATTAGCAAGGAGTTTATTTGGTCAAATGGTTCCAAAATCAAGAAGTGCTGAATTCTTTGGTTTCTTTGGTTTCTTTGGAAAGGTAGCAGCATTCTTTGGCCCACTATTGTATGGAACAATGGTGATAATGTTTGATGACCGTGTTGGAATATTGAGTATTGGTTTNTTGATTTTGATTGGAACGATAATGGTTAGATGGGTCGATGTGGAAGATGGCATCGCTGTAGCTAAAGCGGAAGATGAACGCAACCGTTCTAGTGATGATTAGTAACAATAATCAAAACCTAAGGCAGTAGGAGAGGAAATTATGAGCCCGTATAGTATTATGATGGGTTTAATCCTAATTCTCACTCCTCTAATCTGTTGGTTGTTCACTTTAGGGTGCAAGGAATCGCGAACGCCGTTTTCAAAAATGGCTGAGGAAATCCACAATAAGAGATACTATTTGCATGCACTAGGATATATTTTCATAATAAAATGGAAAGCCCTAACAGATAAATTGAATGAGCCAATAAAGGAGTCAACTGGAAATTTCACTAATTGGATATATTCGATTGAAGGAAATGCAGCACTATGGTTTCAAGAAACATTTCAAAATGCTTGGCTTACCGATTTCCTAAACTTTCACTATCTCTTCATCTATCTATTTTTGATATACATTACTACGGTGTATTATGCGTATGTCGGTGAACGTGACTTAACAGACAAGGTCACCCTCAATTACTTGCTAATCTATGCTATTGCGGTCCCTTACTATCTATTCTTCAATGTGGAAGTGACCAGTTCCTGGATTCCTGGAATGGATGCTTTGTTGTATCAAGAGGGATGGTATACCGTGTTTTATGCAACTCATGACCCATTAGATAATGCCGTACCTTCACTGCATGTAGCAATTCCATTTGGAATAATATTGATCAACTGGTTACANTGNAAAGAGAAAAATATCAAGATGCGNGANTGGAAGCATTGGAATTACCATTTATTCATAGTAATCAATACTATACTATTCATTTTTACAATCGCCTACCTTGGAATTCATTGGCTTCTGGATATCCCTCTTGGAATGATAGTTGGAGCAATCGGTGCTCTTTTCATCCATCATTTGCAACCGCGTATGCGAAATGACCATGGCAAAATGTTTGAAGGTGTCACTACCAAAAAGGTGGTCAATCACACCTTTTGGGAAGGTGCTGTTACCTTGTTTATGCTATTCTTAATATTTTCATCAATCAGTTATCAGGAGAGCGAAATAGATGACCGAGTATCTTACAGAATCGGTGAAGATGAAAGTACATTTGAGATAATTGGTAAAATAAATCGTGGAGAAACTGTGATGACTGAAATTACAAATCTTGACGATTCTAATAATTTAGAATTCTTGGTTATGTGGGTAGATGATAGTGTTGATGTGATGATCGATGGCGTTATCGATTGGGAAAATGCCTCACAACTTGAAGAGGTATATGTTGTTGAACCGGGAGAATCAGTAACTATCAACAAAACAGAATACAAAATTTGGACATTGATAATAATGCATAATTCCGCTTCTCAAGATAGTGATGTAATGGAAGTGAAATTGATAAATTACTATGGCGAANATGTGATGTGGAAAGCGGTAGCACTCTCATTACCATCCTTATGGATGACCGGTTTCGTACTACATCGCCTGAAGCGACTAAAGGATGCTGGTCGTTCAATAATAGACTCGACACCATCTCATTTGTGGCTCGATGAGGAGGAATGATTCTGTCTGAAGCGCCGTTGATTGATCCAAAGGTCAAACAAGTCTTTACTGGAATTACGACTCTCATACGTTCAAGAATAAAATTAATTGGAACTTTATTTCTAATAGGATTGGTTGTAGGAATTCCTCTAGCCAAATCTCTAATCAATTACCTATTAGAATCAGGCCTGATTCCTGATGATGTTAACATTATCATACTAACTCCAGTTGAGTTTATTATGATTCAAGTAAAGGTTGGAGCGTGGCTAGGTGCCACTTTGGCGATTACTGCTTTAGTGGTTGAATTGGGTTGGAAAAGTGAATTATCTCGTAGAATACCTCGCCCAGGACGTAGTATGATTATCACAATCTTTGCAATAATTCTACTGTGCTCAGCGGGCTTGTTTTATTCATGGGAATTACTGACCCCAATGCTATTGCAATATCTTGCGGATGATGCCCAATCAGCAGGGCTAGCTACAGATTGGAGGTTATCGTCATTTGTTGGATTTATTGTCAATCTTTGTATAGCGTGTGTAATTGGTTTCCAAGCGCCTATCATCACAACTTTATCTCTAAGGTCAGGCGCAATAGACCGAGTTTCCCTTCTTCAGTATAGACGCCATATTTGGTTTGGAACCTGCGTATTAGGGGCGGCATTTTCACCACCAGACCCATTGTCTCTATTCCTAGTTGCTGTCCCAGTAATTCTTCTTTTTGAATTAGCAATGATATATGATTCATTCACGGGTGGAAGCAAGGGTGCAAATGTTTGATTGGAACTAACATTCCTCCAGGAGATGGTCTGCGCTCAGTTCCATGCGAATCTCCACCTACTGTTACAGGCATTCCATAATTCATCAAATTATATCGCATCGAATCTGAATGTGAATGATGGAATGCTTCAATACAATCCATCCCAATTTTAACTAGATGTGCCATTAAAACTTCATCTTGTATACAGTAATATTTGCTGTGAGCAAGAGAAGTAATTCCCCCGTGCTCATGAACCATCTCGATTGCATCACCAACACTAGGCAATGGCCTTGAACGATAGGCTGGTCCATCATCACCAATCCATTCATCGAATGCCTGTTGTACCGATTCTACAATTCCGTATTCGACCATAGTTCTTGCAAGATGAGGTCTTCCAAGACTTCCTTCTGCATGCTTTTTCACATCTTCTAAGTCAATTATATGGCCTAGTTTTTCTAATGCCTCAATCATAGCAATCATACGAGGTAATCTTGCTTCTTTTTGTGATTCCAACCATGACTCAAATTCCTCAGAGCAACCTTCGGGAAAATATGCTAAAACATGCCATGAAGATGGTTCAGACAATTGTCTTTCTTCTAACAATGATTTTTCNGGTTCAAGTTCAACCGCACACGTAATTTCAACCCCAGGGACGAATTTGATTCCTAATCTCTCTGCTTCAATTTGAGCTTCACTCCAACCAGCAGAGGTGTCATGATCGGTTAAAGACCAGACTTTTACTCCATTTGCATGTGCTCTTTTTGCCATTTCAGCAGGAGACCATAAACCATCGCTGTGATGCGAATGNCTATGCAAATCAACCAATTGTGTCCACATAATTTTACCTCAAATATCAGACAGGTCTGGTAATTCTGGTAAGCCAGTAGGTTGATTGTTNGTATCCTGNTTATCTGAAATCAATTCATCTAAGTCGGGCATTGCAGGAAGTGCTGAAGCATTTTTTGGCAGAGGTACTGCTTTAACTTCTTGAGATAGATTCGAAGTTGCAACTTCAAAATTTTGTGTTTGTTCACTATGTACCGATACAGGATTGACTTGATTAACAGCAGCAGCTTCAGCAGATAATCTACCTATTTCACCACTTGACAGTGTATCTATTGCAGAAGAAACCGCAGTAGAAGATTGCTGCTCATTACGACCTACAATCGAAGCGATGACTTCGGCTGTATTCGGGTTTACAAATCCTTCCGGCTTATCCAAATTTACCATCGTCGGTAAGTCCGCAAGTGCAGCGTATTGTTCAGAAGAAGAGCCATGTGATTGAACAACTGGTATGGAATGCTCTCTACGTGCCCATTTACTTAATCCGATTAAAGCGATTATTATCACTAAAGCAATCCATTCTTGCAAACTCCATCCCTGCTCCGCCCAAGATTCATCATAAAAAGTCCCGATAAATCGAAACTTTTCTCCAGGGTGGTCGAAAAACGCTCCACCAAGGATATTTATCGTCCCTGTAAAAAATATGATTAACGCCGTGGCATTTGCTGCCAAAGCAATCCGGGGGTGGCGAGGGTCCATGGGAACAATTGCCCACTACCTCTGGTGTTCAAGAATGTTGGCTCTCTGCGGCCCGAACTGTATTATTCATCAACATTGCAATAGTCATTGGCCCAACTCCACCTGGAACTGGAGACAATAGTGATGCTATTTCAGCAACGCTTGGGTCTACATCACCAGCAAGCCTCCAACCACGCTCTCTAGTAGAATCATCTACACGATTTATTCCAACATCAATTACAACAGCACCTGGTTTTACCCAATCTGCTTTCACCATTTCTGGGCGGCCAGCAGCAGCAACTATCANGTCAGCAGAGAGGCATTCTTTGCGTACATCTTCACTGCGAGANTGTAAAATTGTGACAGTAGCATCAGCACCCTTAGCTGCTAGCAATAGTGCCTGAGGCATNCCAACTATTCTAGAACGTCCAATTACAACAGCCTTCTTCCCAGTGAGATTAACTCCTGACCAATCAAGCATTTTCATCACACCAGAAGGAGTGCAAGGCAATANTCCATCCATTCTTCCTTGGACTAGACGTCCCAAATTTACTGGATGAAATCCNTCAACATCCTTTCTTGGATCAATAAGGTCGGTGAGAGATTCTTCATCCATGTGGTTAGGTAAAGGTGACTGAACTAAGATGCCATGGAGATTTTTTTCTCGGTTGAGTTCTCCAATAATTTCCCTTAACTTTTCTTCGGTTGTATCAGAAGGTAACTCAACATGAGTAGACTTAATCCCAAGGCGCTCACAAGCCTTGACCTTATTTGCCACATAAACATGAGATGCAGGGTCATCGCCAACTATTACAACCGCTAAATGCGGTTGAACTTTACAAGAAGAAATTCGAGACTTGAGTTCCTCTTCTAGGTCTGCTGCGCAGGCTTTACCATCGATTAGACCGGATGCCATCTGTTTAACCCAACCTACATGCTGTCATCAAGTCTGCGGATTCATTCCTCTTCTGAATCCCATAATTCTTTGTTACATTTTTCACAGGTATAACTGCTAGGACGCTTACCTTCGACGATTTCTACATGACCGCATGGACCGCACAAAATCGTCGAACGAAATGGTTCATCTAAAGTAACATCAACACGATACATGAACCTACCCGCATCAGGTAATTTCTCCTCAGAAGGAGTCCAATTAGCAATTTTTTCTGGACTTAATTCCAATTTGGTATTCGCAGACATTCCCAGTACAAAGCAAACTATTCCTGAAACACCCATCACAATTCCCATAACCATATTGGCACCCAGAGAAATCATAGAACCTAGTACGATTAGAATTATTGAAGATATCAACATGTTTTCACGAAAGTTCTTCAAAAAATCACCTCAATGAATTAGACAGAGCAATGGCAACTTTCTCCAATTGTGATTCGGCAAGAGCGCATAAACCAATCCTCACACCACCTGTTAAGGGAACTAAAAATACATCTTCCTTAGCACATGATTCGGCGATCTCCTCTGGATTTTCACATTCCAACCAGGCAAAGAATCCATCCATTGTTGGGTTCAATGGAACTCCGTGCTTTTGACATTGCGATTTGAAAGTGGCTCTACGGTCATCGAGTAGTTTTTTCAATCGGTCGCGTTCAAGAGCCCAAGAAGCCCCGCCCTCTTCGGTTTCATGCATCTTAGAAACACAATATTGAGCGATTCTAGGAGCGGCAGACCAAGTCTGCCTACCAGTAACACTCATCACGGTACTGATTCTTTCAACGACCTCTTTTTCAGGATGAATATTTACCAAAGCTCCAGTTCTCAATCCATAAATTGTATGAGACTTTGAAAGAGATACTGCGATAGTAATCAACATATTTTCAGGCCAAGACATTCCCGATTCTATCGCTTCAAGTATAGTGTCCGCCCATCCATGCGGTTCTTCAGCATACAATGAATAGGCGGCATCGATNAGTAATGTATGACCAATATTTTCGTTAGCAATTGCTGAGGTGACAAAGGATTCGAGACAAGTTGCTCTTCCCTCTGGAGTCATGGATAACCCCGTAGGATTATGTGCAGGATCATTGAGCCAAATCAAAACTTTTTCTTGCCNATCACATAGTTTGGCAAGACTTGATTCAAATTCATCCTTAGCAAAGTAAGGATGGGATTCACTAGGGGAATTTGGCAGTAATGGCCAAGTTTCCCATCCTAGGCCACAACCGGTCAAGAAACCCTTGTAAGGTCCCCAATGCCTATCTCGCAATAGTACATTATCACCACGGTCAGCGAAATTATTTGCCGCGAGATAGAGCGCACCAGAACCTCCCGGTGTAGCAGTAGATGAGAAATGAATACCAAGTTCTTCTAGAGAGTTCCTAGCATCACCAAATGCTAAACTCTTAGATAAATCAAGAAATGAAGGTAGGCCNCCCAAAGGAGCGTAAGCGGAAATTTCTACTTCAGGGGCAACTCTAACCGCTGCATCAACGACTTTATTGATCGCAAGATTGCCATCATCTTCCAAAAGTGCNCCGATNGTACCATTCACGGCATCTTTCCCATCTGCCTTTGCATTCTGATATCGTGCCCACCAACTGAATATCGTATCGCTACCCTGTTTTGCGATTGCTGCAGCGTTCAATACCCTCTCAGCAACCATGACACCCCATAGTTGCAGACATTATTGACCTGCCGACGCATTCATGACCTAAATGCGAGTGGGTCCGAACGCGCCAACGTAGCATAGCTGGTAGTGCTTCGGATTTGTAATCCGACGGTCGGGGGTTCGAGTCCCTCCGTTGGCTCCAGTTTTTTTTGTATAATCGCTATCGAATTCTTGAGAAAATATGCCATTATTCGATAATCATTTCAAGATATATCGTCGACTTCAATAGGTCGAGACGCGTCGAAAGTACATGGGCGAACTATCTAATCCTGAAAGAAGGATGCTAAGAGCCCTACAAACCAGAGAAGGTAATTGGACATTAGAAGAGATCCTTGCTGCTTGTAATTGGACAGACCAAGCGATAGCAACAGGTGCTGGCCATGGACTTTCAAACAAAGGTTTGGTCAATATAAAGGAAAGTTCCTCTATCGAAATCAAACTTGGCCAACAAGGAGAGAAAGCGGCACAAGAAGGTCTGCTTGAGAAGCGAATATGGGAATGGATACAATCTCAGACCAGTCCTGGAATGAAGGATTTGTCGAATGCTTTTGAAAGACATGAAGCAGGACCTGGCGTCGGTTTACTCAAAGGGCTTGGAGTAAATATTGATGGAGGAAAGTTTGTCTGNGAAAATCCTGAAAATATTAGCAATGCGATTGAGGAAAGAACCACATTCATACAAACTTTACAAGGAACTGAGGAAATTATTGAACATTTCAAAGGACGTAAAGGACTAATCGAATCGGTTGTAGTAGTAAACCGNAATTGGTCTATTACAAAGGCAGGTACTGCGATAGAAGATTCAAAACTAAACGAAGTGGTACAAATTGCTGAAATAACGCCTGAAATATTGCAAGGTGAAGCTTGGAAAGATGCTGAATTCAGACCTTACGATGTCGCCCTTGAAGCATCGATGCCACGCTCTGGACGCTCACACCCAATGCAGGCACTGATAGAAAGAATCCGTTCGATATTCCTGGAGATGGGTTTTTCAGAAATTGTTGAAGATTATGTTCAGACTGCTGGATGGAATATGGATGCACTATTTATCCCTCAAGACCACCCTGCTAGAGAAATGCAAGATACATTTTATCTCGATGAACCAAACCAAATACCACTAAATCCACAACTTATGAAACAATGGAAAGAGATCCATGAGCATGGTGGAAAAACCGAATCCAAAGGATGGGGTGGGAAATTCGATGAAGAAATTAGTCAGAAAGGGCTCCTAAGAACTCACACTACCGTTAATACAATTCAATATTTAGCAGAGAATCCAATCGAACCATGTCGTGTTTTCGCAATAGACAGAGTGTTTAGAAAGGAAAGTATCGATAGAACTCATCTACCTGAATTCCACCAAATTGAAGGGATTATCATGGAGCCAGGAGCAAACCTAGGAATGCTGGTTACGACTCTGAAAACATTCTACCAAAAAATGGGATATCCTGAAGTTCGCGTAAGACCGGCTTATTTCCCATATACTGAACCATCACTAGAGGTGGAAGTCAAGTGGCGTGGAAAGTGGTTGGAGTTGGGAGGAGCTGGTATTTTCAGGCCTGAAGTTACTGAGCCTCTTGGAATCAAAGACCCTGTATGCGCATGGGGAATGGGACTAGAAAGACTGGCAATGCTCGTTTTAGGACTTGATGATATTCGACAATTGTATATTTCTGATTTAGAATGGTTAAGAAATCAACCAATACTTTGAGGATGGAATTTTATGCAAAGTCAACCGGTTCCTGAACTGGTAATATTACCTAAAGAAGCATCGGTATGGTGGGGCAGGGCTCTTTCTGTGTTCATTGGAATTACAGCATTATCATCTGCTTTAGGTGTTGTTTTACTATCCTTGTATATGTCATGGGGGGGATCTGATTTTATCGACCAATGGGAAAATGAGCATCCTGGCGAATATCCCGAAAATGGAACGGAAGATGAGCAACGTGCTTGGAATTACAGCATGGATGAATATGAGAATAATGAGAATGTCAAAGAAATGATGCAAGAATATGAGAGTTCTGGCATTTATACAGTATCTTTGATTACCGGGATAATCCTATTTTTCCTTGGCATTCCTGCAGCAATCTTGGCATGGATGAATCACGAAATGATGCTAAAGGTATGTGGGGCTTGGGCGGTTGCTAAGTTGATATCTGATGTAGTAATAAGCATACTATCTGCAAATATTACTGCAAGTTATCTCGATTCTGTGCCGGGTGGGAGTGATTATTCATGGCTTGCTTATACTTCTACAGCAAGTTCTATTTTCTGCGGTAGCACATTACTTGCAATTGTGATTGCAATCTCTTTGATGTACAAGCCAAGTTTGGAGATTCCTGAAAGTGCATTTCATAGCAAAGAATATACAGGTCCCGAATAATCTTTGTTCATGCAAGGAGTACAACTTTTAATGTCTAATACCGAAACTATCCCAGGGATGAGTATCACTCAATCCTTTGGAGTCGTTACCGGTTCAACCGTTCGAGCAAAACATATTGGAAAGGATATTCTGGCTGGATTCAAGAATATTGTCGGTGGCGAATTGAAATCATACACCGAATTACTAATGGAAGCCAGAAATGAAGCGCTGGGAAGAATGATGGCAGATGCTATGGCAAGGGGTGCAAATGCGGTAGTAAATGTCAGATTCGCTACTAGTAGTGTAGCCGGTGGTGCTGCTGAATTATTTGCTTATGGAACTGCAGTTGCCGTAGAGTGAGGTGTTTATTTGGTAGATTTTCAGGTATGGATGATTCCAGTTTTCCTTTTTTCCGTATTACCATCGCTGTTGTTTCTCTTTTCATTATTATTTGCTGGACGTTATCAAAATGGATTGATTAAGAAATTATTAGAAAGAGAGAACCTATTTTTACAGCAAAATGGCAAAGATAATATTCATACGATCACAAGTTTGTATCCAGAACGTGAAATTACTGGCTGTGGGCTGGTGATGACAAATATTTCGATTGGACCCTCTTGGTGGCAGATGTTTGTTGGCGGAATTAAAGCGGGCATTTTTGGTGGTGAAGTTCGTTCATATGACAAGATTCTAGCATGGGGTCGTCAAGAAGCATTACAGAGGCTTCGTGAAGTCTCAAAAGTTAATGGGTGGGACGATGTCATCAATGTCAGAATGGAAACTTCAATGTTGCAACAAACCAAAGGTGGTAATGGAAAAACTGGTTCTATTGAAATAATTGCATATGGAACCGGTGTTCGCTAATCTTCTGACTTTAACAGAGAGGCCTTTAGACCCAACCCCTAATCGCAGGATATGCGAAGAACCCGCGTAGTTACAACCATCGGCCCAGCCTCTTGGGATTTAGACAAGATGGAAGCCCTAATCAACTCTGGAGCAGATGTTTTTCGTCTAAATTATTCACATGGAGAACCGGAAGATAAAACCGAATTATATGACCGTATTAGGTCATTGGAAGATAAGCTTGGCAAACCGACATGCATACTTGCAGATTTACCTGGGCCGAAGTTACGGCTTGGTAATTTCCCGGGTGTAGTAGTGCTAAATTCAGGTGAGGAGGTCATCCTCAATTGCGGAGTCAAAGAGATGGCAGCGGCTGGAAATTCTCTTCCAGTTGAATATGATGGGTTGTCTGCTGAATTGAAAGTTGGCGACCTAGTATTGTTGGCAGATGGTCTTATTCGATTACAGGTGATTGAAGTTTCTGGAATCAAAGGAAGTACTGTGATGTGTAATGTAATCGACGGAGGCCCAGTCTCTTCACGTAAAGGAATTAATGTTCCAGGTACACTTGTAGACTTACCTGCAATCGGCCCAAAAGATCACGCTGCACTAGCACATGCTCTGAAATCGGGTGCTGATTGGGTAGCGGTATCTTACGTCAGAACTGCAGAGGACATTCGTCCTGCAAGAGAAGCCATCAAAGCCGCAGGCTTCCATACTCCAATCATTGCTAAAATTGAACATCCTTCCGCACTTAGCAACCTAAATTCGATACTCGATGCTGCTGATGCAGTAATGGTTGCAAGAGGCGACCTCGGTGTAGAAATACCACTCGAACAGGTTCCATTAGCCCAACAAAGAATTATTGATTCGGCATTGATGCGTGGAATGGTAGTTATTGTCGCTACTCAAATGCTAGAATCGATGACCTACAGTCCAAGACCAACTAGAGCAGAAGTTAGTGATGTGTCCACCGCTATAAGACATGGAGGAACCGCAGTCATGCTTTCTGGTGAAACTGCATCAGGAGATTATCCGATAAAAGCCGTTGAAACAATGGTCAAAATCGCACAAGCAACTGAGGATGGGCTTACTTCAACAGGTGGAACTCCTGGTGCACTGACCAAATTCCGCTCCACTAGAGCTGTTGCACATGCAGGTGTAGAATTAGCGAGGTTAGCAGAAGCCAGGCATATCCTTGTTGCTACACAACATGGAAATGCTCCTCGTCTCGTTGGTGGATATCGTCCGAATGCAAATATTACTGCAGTTACAAATCAGATACGTGCAGCCAGACGCATGTGTTTACTCCCTGGTGTGAGTAGTGTGATGGTCGAAGAACATGAAAGAGGTTCAGAGACTATGCAAAATGCTGTAAGAAAATTAGCTGAATCGGGTAAAATAAAATCCGGTGAGCGCATAGTCGCAATATCAGGTTCTCCACAAGCGATGAAAGGTGCTACTAGCACAGTACGTCTTTACCGTTTAGAGCCAGATGGTTCAATCTCGGGCACCGAATGATTAATTTTAGGTACTATCTTTAACACCTGACCATACCTGAAACAACTTATGGGTCTAATGACAATGGACAAGTCCCTCATCGGAGCGGGCTTAATGATGGTAGTATTGAATCTCGCAGTAATTGCACCAATAGCTACTGGTGATATGATGGTAACAGCGGTAAATGAAGGTATGTCAGATTTATATCTTGAAGGAATGTGTGCTGATGAGGATTGTAATGATCTTAGTGATGATTGGAAATTATCCACCGAACAGCGTGACTTTTATGGCTGGAGCATAACAAATCTCGAAGATGTTAATGTCAATGGCTCAGAACCTGAATATGAGACGGTAGGACCGGTCACTTATGATGTAACTTCAGAAAGAGAATTCATTTCTCATGACGAAGAAAACGGTGAAATGACTTATCGTGAATTTACCACCTATTCATGTTCGGCAGACACCTAGGTGCCTTGCTCAACTGAAATTACAAATCTGAATATCGCATTTAACCCGCAAATCATTGGTGCTACAAGTACAGCTATTGGCGAAGTGATGAAAATCACAAAGACAGGATTT
>PALS01000035.1 GCA_002706615.1 Methanobacteriota archaeon | reverse complement strand
GGAATTAAATTAATCAAAGGAGATTGTAGAGATTTAGAAAGTTGGGAAAAGGCTTGTGAGAATCCTCCAGATTTAATTCATCATCTAGCAGCGATAAACGGGACTCGATTATTCCATGAAATTGCAGATGTTGTGGTCGATGTAAATGTGAACGGAATAAAAAACGCAATATCAATTGCCAAGAAATATGGTGTGCGTCTAGTGTTTTACTCCTCGCCAGAAGCATTTGGTGAGCAAGAAAATATGCCATTGAGCAACAAATCAAACAGTCTCTTTCCTCCTGCTAATTTACATCAAAGACATTCATATGGTGCTAGCAAATATCTTGGAGAAATAATGGTACAGCATGCAGTGCGTAATGGTTTAGATGCCCGTATTGTACGCCCTTACAATGTGTATGGCCCTCGATTACATGGAGGCAAAAACGGACAAGTAGTTGCCATGATGATTCAAGATGCTTTACAAAATAAGGTTGTAGAGATCCATGGCGATGGCACACAAACACGTTCGCTAACCTGGGTTGAAGACGTAGTAAAGGGTATGTTACTTGTCGGCGACATTCCCAATCTTGCGGGTCAAAGTTTCAATTTAGGGAGTACAGTAGAAACTCAAATCAATGTTTTAGCAGAACTAGTGTGTAAATTCACCGGCGCAGAAAAAAAATATGTTGATGCTAATCACGGAGATAGTAAGCGCAGAGTTCCAGATGTTACTGGAAACCAAATTATTGGTTGGCAAGCAACAACTTCTTTGGAATCAGGTTTGAGAAAACTCATCGATGGTGCTTAGTAGCTTCAAAACCCCAATCTTGAGGGCTAGGGGTCAAGCGGTCAAGGCCATGTTGNCACAAGATAGACAATCCTTCTTCTGGAGATATGTTTGATGGTA
This sequence comes from Methanobacteriota archaeon, assembly GCA_002706615.1. GTDB lineage: Archaea > Thermoplasmatota > Poseidoniia > Poseidoniales > Poseidoniaceae > MGIIa-K1. Next base: position 45,850 of record PALS01000035.1, on the reverse strand, counting down.
CTGTTGCCTTCTCAACACGTAGCGTAACCAATCGGGCTACTGCGCCATCNGGAAGCGGCCTATCCTCTAGNAATGTNCAATGTAAAACAACAACAGCTAATGGGTGAANAGGCCCTTCTAAATCCAATAAGTCCCACTCACTATCTTGGGAAAAAGAACTGGCTAAGTCTACATCCTTAGCGGCTTGAAGGTTTGGAGCGACGAATTGCANNTCACATTTTTTGGTAGCGATAAGATTGGAATAAGTGTCTCTAGGAACTCCTTCTCGGGTTTGAGATAATGACATTACTACCAGCGGTGGAGTATTGGACACCACTGAAAGACTGGACATCGGTGCAAGGTTTTCTTTTCCTTCACCATCTCTTGTAGAAACCAGTGCTAATGGTCTTGGACTAACTGATGCGAATAGCCATTTTGCTCTTTCTAAGTGTTCNAATTGGTCNAGAATNATTTCATTCTCTGCCTTCAAAACCTTTCTTTCGAACCAATGNTCNAATTCACCGCGTTCTATTTCNCCCAATGCATATTTGGTATAATTTCTGTATGTTTGCCATTCGGAAATTAAGTCTTNAGAATCGCCACGGTCTTTCTTTCTTTGAATCGAATCATCTGCATATTTGACGCAGCGATTTAGAAATTCTACAATTGCTATTTTACTCAACATCTCACCTTCTTGNTTCGTAATCTTCACGAGTCATCATGAACTTGGCAGGNACTCCTCCCCACACTTCACCCGCTGGCACATCTGTACTGACTACCGAACCTGCTGCAATAACACATTTGGANTNAAGTTTNACTCCTGCGACAATTGTAGAGTTCGCTCCAATCACNACATCATCTCCTATGTGGACTGGTTTCCATGANCCCTTTGAAGGTGGATGTCTGTCATTGGTTATCACTGCTCCAGGACCTACAAATACACGATTTCCTAAACATGATTTATCGGCGATATAAACAGAACCTTGAATNCTGCAATCATTACCTAATTCAACATCTCTACCTATGTGGGATAAAGCTCCNATATTNCANCCNGTTCCAATATGGTCGCTACTGATNTGGCATGGCCACCATGCAGTAGATCCGCTGGGTAAAGTTATCTTGCGACCTCGCAANTCATCCATCGATTCCCAACTCTCTAACTAGCATGTCTACGTGGCCTTTNGCCTTGACATTGTAGCGAGCGAAGGTAAGTTTTCCATCTGAATTAATCACGAAGGTTGAACGAGCACANCCCATNTATTCCTTTCCATAATTCATCTTCATTCTCCATGTGCCATANGCNTCGTGTAAAGATCCATCTTCATCCATCAGTAGTGGGAAATTCAATTCTTGTTTTTNAATAAAGTTATCATGTGATTTTGCCGAATCCTTTGAGACTCCAAAGACCATCATATCCGAATTATTTAGTCGAGCCATACTATCCCTNAAGTCACATGCTTGTACCGTACATCCCGGTGTTGAATCTCTAGGGTAGAAGTAAAGAATTACACTTTTTCCTGTTGCTAATATTTCTGTAAGATTATGATTTTCTCCTTGGCTATCAAGCGCTGAAAACAGTGGTGCATCATCGCCTTGCTCTAGNTTAATTGTTCCGCTCATAAGCAGGCGAGTAGAATGGGGCAAATCAAGCCTTTGATTGAGTTNTCTNTGNGTACTTTNCCTTCTTAATGCCTCTTTTATTCATCATGCATAAATCTNCTNTCGATTTGCATCAAATCGGGCTATGNCGCCGATTCACTTATAGTCCGTCCAAACACCCAACCACCTATGGCGGTTGAACGCATGTCCCGGAGATGCCGGAAGTACATGCGCCAAATCCACAAGGCNGACACCAGATATTCTTTACAGGAAATAGCCTCATCGATCCAAGGGGAATTGGACAAGCGGTCCATGACTTACGACGAGGCTTTAACGCTCGGAAATATCTTACAAGACAGGGCTGATAATTTGCCTGGAGATGAAATCGTCTATGCAATTTCTGACAGAGATTCATACCGCAGGACTTTGGAATTATATCTGAAAGACGGGGTCTTAACCTCTGTCGAACAGATGCTATTGTGGGAGGAAAGGCGTCGCCTTGGAATTACAGAAATAGTTCACGATATTTTGTTAGAGCAACTGGTTTCGTCTTGGCAGAGGAAAGGTAAATCGGTTCAAGTTCATACTTTTAGAGGAGGTGTCAGCGGTGCGTGAGTTCAGAGGAGCAATCTTCCTGGTTGCCATCTTGATGTTCCAGGCGATTGTGCCACTTATGCCGGCTGATGCGGCAGAAGGGCGTTCAACTCCTGACTTTTTAGTTACGCAACTTGAGTTTTCTGTAGGCGGTTCTATCGAAGTTGGCGGTGAAATAACAATTGCCAGCGGAATGCATGTTCTTCGTGTAGAGGTCACAAATCAAGGACCAGTTCCTGATTCAGCTACTCTAAATATCCTGCACAAGGCATCACCTGCTAGTTCAGAAACATCAGTAACTTCGATTTCACTAGGAGTAATTTCAGCTACATCAACCTCTGGAGTATTATTGGTTAACTGGACGGCGAACATTGGCGATGACCAAACTATAATCGCAAGAGTTTCTGGTTCTAATGATATCAATGGTGGAAACGACGAATCTAGTCTTGATTTTGATGTTGAAGCATACCACTTCGGCACATGGCTGGCAGACACAGTCCCTGGGCCATCACCAGGTTTTTCCGATGTCAGGCTAGACCATTCGATTCATACTTTCAATGCATCAGTTCGTAATGATGGCGTGAAGACCATACAGGCTTACTTTGAAATCAATCTAACAGAGGATGCTAACCCTTCGAATTCTCTTTCATACAATTCAGGGACAATCATTATGCCCGCTGGAAGTATTTACTCTCCTTCGGTAGGAACTGAATTGTCGGCCTCATTTGATGCTGCTCTGATTTTGGGAACNTGGACTCTATCTACTCGCGTACACTTTACAGGGGCCTCTTGGAGTTCAACACAAATTACTAGTGTGGAAACTGTGACATTTTCAGATTATATTATCGAGTTATCACCGCCAAGCGATAGGGCAATCGAACCTGGTGCTATGACTACGATGACCTTCCTAATTCATAATCTTGGAATCACTGACGTTCTGGATATCGAACTAGGTAGTGATTTAGGTTGGCATGATACTACTCTAGATGGTACCAGTGTAACGGTTGAAGCAGGTGTTTCTTCGGGTGTTTCAGTTATTGTGAATGTCCCTAGCGACGCGACTAAACCTAGTATCGAAAATGTCTATCTTAATTTAACATCAGCCGCTGGTACATACACCGCAAAAGCGGTAGGTCATGTGAATTTAGGTGACCANTATAAGGCNACAATCAACCCTCCAGCAGGGCCNGTTACNGTAACNCCNGCNCAGACAGANTCTCTATTATTNAGAGTAAACAATTCTGGTAACGTTCCTGCTGCATTTAATTTAGAAGCAGGNCTTTCTTCAACNGCGTCAAATTGGGTTGTANTATGCTCNACTCCNGTCACTGANGTCTTACAGGTNGGAGATGAGGTTGTAATTACAGTACAAGTAACNCCTGCGCCATTGTCAAGCCCTATCAATCCAAGCGAGAAAAATGCTGCAGGNGATAGTTTGTCAGTTTGGNTACAGGCNACGCCGACAAATGGCGGTATTCCTTCAATCGGNTCNGTTCAAACTCTTATTCGTTCNATTATAGCAGTAGATCCTTCGCCTGAATCNGANTTAATTGTAATTACNGAAGAAGACCTNGTCTCAAAAAANGGTTCNGGCGGAATNGATGAAATTCTTTCATTATCAGTTCAAGTAAGNCATAATTTNGGTTCAGCNGTTACAGGAGNNGTTGCNGCNAATATNNCAGTGGGTACAATCGTCTTCNCGCCAACAGTCAGCAGTAACGGTCTAAATGANGCGGAGNGATGGGGTGCAAATGTTACNCCTTCAAANGTTTCTTCACTTGAAATCGGAGAGNTTTTCCANTCCTGGCTATTNGTTGATGGCCCATCTGATGANATGCCAATGGCGGGNACTATNACNGTACCCGTTACNGCGACTCCTAAACTAACTCCTGCTCAAGAGTCTAGCGGAATCCTNGCGAGCCCAGTAACTAGGAATATTACATTTGTAATACCAAGCGTAGTCGATGGTTCGATTATTGCTAATGCATCNCTNAATGCAGATGTTGGCAATCTTACTAATTTCACNATCAAACTAGCTAATACCGGAAATGAAGTTTCNTCTTANCGNTTATCGATTGTCGATGATNTNCCNGANCTTTGGACAGCAACTCTAGAAACGTCCGACCTTTCTANCTCNGGNGTTGTTTCNAATCTTTCACCATCTATGTCTGATTATCCNGANATGACTGCAAATGAACANATTACAAATCTCACACTNAAGGTGATTACCGATCCGCAAGCNCCGGCTGANACCTTCCAGGCGATCAATATCAGAATTGAAGATGCTGTTAGCGGCGAGCTGATANCCATAGATCCTGTAATGATAAGAGTTGAAGAATCGGTNAATTTCGAATTACATCCGACAAATGAATCTGTNGATCTATCTCCTTATGANACTCCTTTNACNAGAGTTTATGTAAATAATACCGGAAATGTAGTCTCTGTTTANTCGCTTTGGATTGATAGGAGTTTAGAAAATGATGTNCAATTCTTAATCGAAGGTCCTTCTGAAATTATCGTTGCACCNGGNGAATCAGAATCTATCAAGATTAGATTGCGACCCGATTCTGAGGCCAGTCATGATNCAACTCATATGGCTACATTGTGGGTCTTAGCATCAAATGGATTGAATCTTTCNGCTTCAATCCATGCNAATATCAGCGCAGACCATCACTTGTTTATCGATACTCCGAACTCTGTTGAAGTNACTCCGGGGCAAAACGAGACAGTTGCGGTTACCATCTCTAATACAGGTAATCTTCAGGAAGAATTGAATCTTTCTGCAGTTGTTGATGTTGGGTGGGAGACCTCATTTGCTTCTGATGTAGTAATCTTACCAATTAATGGTAGTATTGCAAATACATTGACCATTGTAATTCCTTCTCTTGGAGGAAATGAATCGCTTGCTCAAGGCGAGATTTACGAGTTAACTGTCACCTTGTATCAATTAGGAGATGGCTCATTTGTATCTTCACGTGTAGTTCAATTGGTAATTGCCCCAGTATTCAATTTGGAGATGAAGGGCTGGCCTGAAGTCAAGAATTACCATTCAGGTTGGTCTGGAGACTGGAATCTAACATTAACAAATATTGGAAATCGAGATGTTATTGCAAATTTAGAGTGGGATGTATTCAAATCTGGCCTTGAAATCGATTCAAATGATTGGGAGGTAGTAAATGCTCCAACTTCGATTATCTTGCCACAGAACGAACCAGTATCTTTGAAATTTGCAGTTGACATGATGGAGGCTACTCCTGATCTTTATCTTTCAGCAGATTTACGATTAACGGTAACGCCTGACGATGAAGAATTATCCGGCTCTACAATATACGAAACTGATTTGCAGGTTTCCCGCCTATTCCCTTACAAGGAATACAATTTAGACCCTCAGGAAAGAGTTGATGATTCAAATTTGACCGAGGAAATCATGTGGTCTCACATACCGAAAGGAGTTGATAGTGAAGTCGCTTATATGATTGAATTATGTGGTGCTGAGAGGCTAGTAGACCTCTCATTATTTGGTGATGCAATAGATCCCGCAGATTACACATGGGCGTTCGCCCTTGATAATGGAGGGACTGTAGAAAAATTGAGTCTAACACATAGTTGCGATGGTGATTCGCACTATGTCATTACATTGCCACCTAGAAGAGGTTGGACTCAAAGTGACCCACTAAAGATAATTATCGACACTCCTGATGGGGATAATATCTTGAGGAACGATGGATATAATCTAACCTTTAGGCTATACCATCCCGATGAACATAATTCTTTCACAGAGTATACTGAGGCTACATTCAACTTCCACTTTGAAACAAAATCATTACCAGTAATTTCTAGTTTAGAAATCATAGATTCGAATGGAGATAAAGTAGACACTCTCGAAGAGGGTGAAGATACTAAAATAAGAGCCATAGTTAAGAATCAAGGTACATCAATCGCTATAATGGTCGATGTAAATCTCTCTTGTGAAGGTATTAAGGTTGAAGACTCCGCACAAGAAATACCAATTTTGACTTCTGGACAAGAAGTTCAGCTAGATTGGGAGGTACGCACTGAATACCTTGATTGGTGGGGTCAAAGTACCGAGGTAAACTGTGTTGCAACATTATCCGCTTTGAATTGGAATGGTGAAAAAATTACTAACGATCCTTCAGAACTCAGTAGTAAAGTAGAATCTTGGTCTCCAGGAATAGGGGTGGCATTCATTTCCACCCTGGTGTTACTCGCCGCATCTATCGCTCTACTGCGCCTAGTCAAACAAAATGAAAAATTCAGACTAGCAGCAATTTATTCTGGATTAATTGGACTAGGTTTCGCTTTCCATCTTGGACAGATGGTTGAACAAATATGGTGGGGTCCTTTGGTAATGGGTATTGCCGCTCTTTGGGTATGGTATATGACGTGGAAATCAACAGATGAGTTCCAACTTATTCATGAAGACTATCAAAGGGCGAGAAAGGGAATTAGTACCTTGTACAGCGATCATGTCGAAGTACTAACAAATTCTAAGCGACAATTATCTATTATTTTGGCGATGCCTATTCTAGGAATGATTGCAATCATTTTAGGATTGCCTCCTCAAATGAATCCTAATTCTGCCAATATGATGTCACTATTGTTTTACATCGCAATTGTAATTGCTGGTACATGGCTATTAGTATGGCAAGCAAACAAAATGTATGGAGCGCTTTATGGACGCCTAACAGATGTCGAGGTAAAGTCGAATAGAATCGAAAGAGATCTCGGCGACCCTGCTAGATTGCTGACTGAGTTGGCTAGTGAAGGAATCGATTTGACCAGTATCATTAGCGCTCCAACTCCAAATGTTGCAGCAGATGGTGAAGCAACACCTGAGGAAGTACATCAATGGGATGAAGAGATAAATGCTCTATTAGACGAGGAATCTAGCCAAGAAGCCGATGACATTTCAGGCGATTCAGATTTACAGATGGACTCTCTTGAAGACATTTTGCAATCATCTACGGAGGAGGTGGCTGAAGATGTCTGATGAGGAAGTTGTTGTCGAAGAGGGCACCGATGAAACAGAAGAGGTCAACGTCAGTTCCAAAGACCTCGACAGTGCCCGTTCAGCTATTCGAGAATCCCAAGTTGGCGCAGACCGCCTAATGAAGGCGAGTAGAGAATTAGAGCATCTTGTGTTTGGAGTTACAACAGGTGACTCTTCAATGTCTACCACTGAATATGATATTCAAGATGCTAGAAGGCATCTTGAGCAACATAACTTGTTTAGAGCGAGGTCATCGGTTAGAAAAGCGGAAAAAACTTTGAAAACCTTAGAATTAGATGTTGTCGAATTACGTCGAAATATCGCAATGCTAAATCGCCTTCTAAAAGAGAAAACAATCGCCGAAGCAGAGGTAGAGGTAGTACTTCGTAGACTTAGAAATGCTACGAGTGCAGCCGAAATCGGAGACGTTGGTTTTGCTGCTGTTGAAGTTGAACAACTAATTGGAGATTTAGTCGTAGATTCAGCCACTGCACTAAATCCATTCTTATTCAGAACATTCTGGCTCGGAGTCGATACAAGATGGCCTGCTGGTGGAGAAAAGGGAGTTTTGTTAATCCGCGTAGTCAATGATGGAGACCGTCCTTTACCTGAAATGCGCCTTGAACCGCCTGTTCCAAAAGGATGGGTTTGCGAACCTAAGACAATGGACATACCGTCGATTAGGCCGGGGGGATTCTTGCCTGTGAAATTTGAATTGAACCCGGGTGCAAAGTTTTCACCTGAACAGATGCCACTTTCTAGAAAACTAACTATCCAAACAGGCTATGAAATTCGCTCTGGCCAAGTTAATGTGATTGTTAGAGCACAAAACCGCAGCATGGAGACGCTACGCGATATTATACTCAAACCTTGGATGCCTCCAGGGTATACTAGTGAAGTTGTACCTCTCATCGAGAAGTTAACTCCAGATGAAGTAGGGATAATCAGAATGCCACTGATTATCGACATGGGCGAAGGAGGTGTTTCTTCCGCCTGATCATATTCCACCCTTCATTGGTAAAGCCATGAGGGGGGATTGTAGAGATACGAAACAAAAAAACAAAAATAAAAAGAGGTGAAAACCAAATGAAGATAGATATAAAAAACAAAGATAGCGAAGAAATGGGCGCCATCGGAATTGGTGCAATGATTGTATTCATTGCTCTAATTTTAGTGGCTGCTGTAGCATCTGCTGTTATCATCCAAACGGGGGAGAAACTGCAACAAAATGCACAGCAAACCGGATCTGATACACAGAATGAAATAAGCGGTAAAATTACAATTATCGCTGTAACAGTTGGTGACCAAACAAATGACAATGAAATGATTGATATTGTGTTTGAAAGCGCACCTGGTTCTGAACCAATATCTGATACTAATGTACATTGGACTGTGGTTTGTGATCCGGCAGCAGGTACTGTGCCGGGTGTTCAAGCGGGTGACTTTGCTGCTGCAACTGACATTGATTTGTCTGCTATGGCAAACAATATTATTTTGCCAGGACAGCAGTACTTAGTATCAGTACAAGTCGGTGATGGTGTTGCAGCAACAACCTGTGAACCAGCACTAAATGCTGAACACCAATTGATTGTCCATGTAGATGGAGGCGGAAGTACTTACGAAACCCTTTCTTACAACAGTATAACTCAGGGAGCACTAGTTGTTTGAGGTGATTATGATGATGAATAAAGAAATTAACAATAACGACAACGAAATGGGAGCTATTGGTATCGGTGCAATGATTGTATTCATTGCTTTGATTCTTGTAGCTGCAGTAGCATCAGCAGTGATTATTCAGACTGGTGAAAAACTTCAACAGAATGCACAGCAAGCAGGTTCTGATACTCAAGCAGAAATCAGCGGTAAAATCCAGATAAATAATGCTTTTATCTATGACCAAGGTAATTCTTACTTGCTATATTTCGAATCAGCCCCAGGTAGCGGTGTTCTCGATGAAGCAACAATTAGCTATTCTGTCACTTGTTCAGATACTGGTGATGCATATCAGTATACTGCAGGTACCTTTACAGCAACAAAGGTCGCAGATAACCTTGCAGGAGCAGATATAGGCGTTGCAGATATCCAACCCGGTGTAGTATATGCTATCATTTTGGATGTACATGATGCATCTGCAACAGCGACAGGAGATTGTTCAGCAACTAGTGTAGGACTTCTAGGTGAAGTAACCCTTTGGATACACGTTCCAAATGGTGGCTCAACTTACGAGACTCTACTCATTACAGAACTTAACGAAGGAGCACTAGTTGTTTGATTGGAACTTTGATCGCTATTTATAGTGGTCAGAGTTCTAATCATGGAGGTTTTTGAGTGGCTTGGCCATTCGGAAACAGTAGTCGGACCATAGAGGATGATGCAGACCTTTCCGAAGAGCGCTTGCGAGTGATGGCAAACATAGCCATTGAGCAGGTGCCTATGCCCGAAGAGGGTGAACTATCGGAGGACGATGCGTGGACGATTTCTCCGGGTCCTACTAAAGCTAGGCTCAATAGTATTGGGCAGTTACCAAGCGCAGCACCGGTTGCAGCAGCAACAGCAGCACCGGTACAAGCGAATTTGGACACTTCAGGATTGGAACGATTGCTAGCCAATCGCTTTGATATGATCGAGGATGTATTACGTCAAGTAGATTTGAATTCTCCTGCAGCTAATAACGAGGCTTCGGGCGATGAATCTGAAGGTGCGGAAATGGGAGATGGTGATACTATTGTCACCGCTTCTGGCGAAGTAATTTCAGGTCAATCTTCAGGTCGTTTAATGACAGAAGATTCGGCACCATTGCTTGAATTGTATGAAGCACAGGCGTTAGCATCAAATCCATTCTTGGTAGCACCAGCCCATTTGGGAGATGGTGCAGACGGATCTGTTGGTGCTCCAACAGTCGCAGCATTATTGCTCGACCACCTTTCAGGTATGGCAGCAGTATCTTTTGCTCAGAAAGCGATATCATCTGGTATGCTATCTGCTGATGAAGGAAAGGATGTTCTAGCAATTGTACAAATGGCAGCTCCAGGTGAACCTGAAAGTGCACTTGAAGACCATTTACCACATAGGGAATTATTGACATTCTCTGCAATGATCTCCAATTGGAGACGCGCTAAGGCGCTAAGAGGCGGGGAATAAGATGGGTGGTTCAGTAGCCGCAGGGGCGATGATCGTTGGAACCTCGTTGTTGGTAGTATTTGCTTTGGCAATGTCTACCCTCAACTCACAGGTAGAAAGCGGTTTATCAGAACTTGAAACGGCTGCTGAACCCATCCCTAGTTTCACAATTGATAGTGCAACTAATATTGGAACATCAACAACTGGAGCAGTGGTTGATTTCACGATTAATGATGGCGGTACTGGCTATACGCAGGATGCGTTAGTAGAAACATCATCTGATACTTGGCGAGGATTCAATGCCACATTAGTAGTCGATAGTTTTGGTGAAGTCACCGATTTGGTAATAACAGCATATGGGAGTTCGTATCTCTACTCTTCCTCCTTCCAAATCGACGTAGTTGTAGATTGTACACCTACATGTGATGGCAACTTGGATATCACTGCTACTTTAGGCAATGTCGTACAAGTTCAGATAACTAATGACGGCAATGTAGACATGGACACAGATTATACTTGGATATTTGAGAATGGGCAGAACATAAAGAGTCTTAGCGACCAATTTTTAGGAGATCGTTCAAACACGATTTTCCCTGGCGAGACTTTTACCTATGATGCTCTTCCACGCTTAGGTGGTCAAAATCTAGTATCTGGAAATATGGCTGTTACTTGTGATGAAGTAACTAAGTCAATAACCGTGACGTGAGGTGAATATATGGCAGATGGCGGCGCTTCAACAATGATAATTTTAGTAGCATCACTTATTGTAAGTGGCGCCGCATCTGTTGTATTAATCGACTCGTGGGGCAGCCTTGCAGAAGCATCAGGTCATGTAACATCTAAACGCTCTGCAGATGCTGAAACCGATGTTTCGATCGGTGGTGACCGCTCTAATGTTTTGTTTACCGAAAATGCAGGAGATGACGAAATTACGTTATATTTTGTTAATTCAGGTTCAACAAATCTAGACATGTCAGATTATGCGGTCTTTGTTGACGGTACTGCACTTGGAACAGGAGATAGTTCTACTCTGTATCCTAGTTCAGGAACCATATGGGGCCCAGGTTCNGTATTGGAAGTAGTTGTNAGCGACTCGAGNTTTGAAGACTATGTCGATGACCAAATAGTAANTGTGATGATAGTTGTCAATTCAGAGGTTTCNAGNGGTTTTAGCGGCACATCTACGGCAAATGAAGAGGTGAGACTCAATGTCTGATGAACCNAAGCCAGTAGAAGATGGCTTTCCTTTTGAATTAGAACAAGATAGTTTGGCCAATGCAATGGGTCTNCGCTTACCTAATCGCGCACTTTGGATGATTCAAGGTCCCGTGGGTAGTGGAAAATCATTGATCAGTCAAAGATTGATTTTTGGTTTATTAGAAAACGGTGCTAAACTTCTAGTAGTTACTACTGAATTAACTACNCGTGGTTGGGTAGAACAAATGGAATCTATTGGTTATCCAATCACAAAGTATCTTGCCAATGGAAAATTAATGGTATTTTCTAGATATGGAGTGATTGCTGAAAGCAAGCCTGATGTTGGAATCATTGAAGTCTTNGAATCAGAGGCAGTCGACAAGGCGGATGTAGTAGTAATCGACACAGCATCATCACTAATGCCGGTACAATCAACATCTGATGAAAACCTTGCATTCATGCAAAGGCTNCGTGGAATCTGTTCTGATTCTCATTCGATCTTACTAACGGTTGATGAAGATGAAGTTGATTCAGGTATGCTTCATAGTTTACGTTCATCTTGTGAGGTNGTATTGGATATGAATGCTGCATTCGTNGGTGGCGAGTTAAAACGCAATCTAGTGGTTACTAGATTTTTNCGCGCATCAGGACCTGTTCANGCAAGTGTTGGATGGCGTGTAGAACCATACATGGGCTTCATTGTTGACATTACGGCGGTGAGCTGATGGCTGATGATGAAGAACTAAGATTCCAGAGAGGAGATCTCGAAGCAGTAATGCGAGAGTATCCTCACATTCAAAAATGGGTTACTGATTTTGAATCTAAATACGGAGAGAGGCCTTACTATTACGGCCCTCTTGATAGAGATGCAAGAAAAAGAACCCCGCTAAATTTGATTTATGTGACCAAAGAGCCGATTTTTGTACACATCTATCAACCTAAATCCGACCAAGGTGATGAATCTGGTCAAACGATGTGGTTCGGTCTAGAACCACAATTAACCGATGAAGAAGAAAATCTTCGTCGTATCTTAATCGAGGTACTTCTGCAAGAAGCACCATCTTCTCCTTCCTTTACTACAGATGATGAATTTGAAAACATATTAGCAGGAATGGTTGATAGAAATACTATCTTAGATAGTGAAGCAAGAGGAGCAACACGTCGCCAAGGAAGGCTCTGGGAAGCATTGGGCTTAGATGATAAACGCATTACTGTTACTCGAGAACAAAGGGAGAGGCTCCGTTATATCATCGTCAGGGATTTAATCCGCAACGGTCCTCTCGAGCCATTGCTATCCGATGAGATGCTAGAAGATATTCACTCAGTAGGTCTCAAACATATTCACATGGATCACAAGGTTTTCGGAATGGTTACTTCCAATATTAGGTTCAGAGAAAGAGATTTGCTTGCAAGATATTTGCGTGCAATGAGCGAACGTATCGGGCGTCCAGTATCCGACAATAAGCCAATTATCGATGGTGCGTTACTGGATGGTTCCCGTATCAACATCATATTCTCAGACGATGTATCTATGATGGGTCCATCCTTTACTATCAGAAAATTCGCTGAAGAAACGATTTCAATTACNCAACTAATCCAATGGGGTACGATGTCTTCACAAGTCGCAGCATACGTCTGGATTTGTCTTGAATACGGAATGTCACTATTGGTGTCTGGTGAAACTGCTTCTGGAAAAACAACGACTCTAAATGCAATATTGCCTTTCATCGACCACAATGTTAAGATTTATTCTGCTGAAGATACCCCTGAAGTAAAAGTTCGTCACAAGATTTGGCAACGTCTTGTTACTAGAGATTCCAAGAACGAGGAGAGTCGAGTCGAGATGTTCGATCTTCTAAAAGCAGCATTGCGTTCACGTCCAAGATACATTATCATTGGGGAAATACGTGGTGTTGAAGGTGCTACTGCATTCCAAGCAATGCAGACNGGTCACCCTGTAATCGCAACATTCCACGCATCATCAATCGTAAAGATGATTCAGAGATTTACCGGTGACCCAATCAATGTTCCAATTAGATTCTTCGATAACTTAAATTTCGCAATGTTCCAAGAAGTTGTAGAAGCGCCAGGGGGTGGGATCGCTAGAAGAATCACTGGTATCGACGAGGTAATTGGATATAACAAACACAGCGATGGTGTCCTTACTCGTGGTATGTTCGAATGGGATCCTGTAAAAGATAAGCATTACTTCCGTGGAATGTTCCAGTCTCATTTGATGGAAAACAAAATCGCTGCGCAGATGGGATTCGAAAATAAGAGATTGATTTANGACGAGTTGAATCGTCGCTCAGCAGCAATTCAAAGAATGGTTGACCGTGGTTTAACTCACTATGATGATGTATTTGATTTGATAGGAGTGTATTACAATAGTGGATGGGAAGCATTCGATTCTGCAGTTGATACATGGGTTAGTGTTAACGACCGCTGAAATTTTGGAGAGTTGGATATTATGGAGCGTTTGGCGACTTGGCAAATCGCCCTACGCAGAATGGAAATGCCAATTTCTAGATTTTTCCTTACCCTCGTTCTTCCAGCATTTTTGGTAGGTTTATTTGCTGCAATACTTGTCATTTGGGTTACAGGTGGTTTGGGCGAAGGAGGATTATTTTCAGGATTTGCAGGAGTATTCCTTTTAATCATTCTACCACTTTTGACCGGCGGTTCTTCAATATATTTCCCCTATCTTGAAGTTCAGCGTTCAGCAACTCTAATCGAAAAAGAGATGCATATGTTCATCACACGCATGGGGATTTTATCCTTAGGTGAAATCGGGGCAAGTACAATCTTCGATATACTTCGCCAAATGGGTGATTATGGTGAACTTGCTCAAGAAGTAAAGAGAATTGAAACCCTTGTAGACAAATGGCATACTTCACTGCCAGAAGCAGCTCGTATTGTGGGAAAACAATCTCCCTCTCCTCTTTGGTCTGATTTTTTAGACCGAATGTCATTTTCAATCGAGGCAGGTCAACCAATCGACGAATTTATGCGTTCAGAGCAGTCTAACATCGCTGAGCAATATAACACGATTTACGATACAAGATTGGAGAGCGTAGATACCTTGAAAGAAATTTACGTTTCTATGGTTTCTGCTGGCCTTTTCGGATTAGTAATCGCAGGTATTCATCTGGTTTTATTCGAGATTGGTAGCGATTTAGATGAGCCAATTCAGGTGGCGAGTAGACTTCGCTGGCTATTATTGGCTGGACTTCTTTTTGTAATCATCCAAATTGGAGCCCTGTTTGCGTTTAGGGCGACGATACCCGATGACCTAACCTTTGCTAGAGATGATTTTGATACACCGTTTAGGACGCTATTCCGGCAATCTTGGTTTGGAGCATTATTGATTAGTTCGTTTTTATTTATTCTAACAATTGCAATGGTTGGCGTATTTTGGGATTCACTCAGTGAATCTTGGGACAAATATGGTTTGATAATCATTGCAATACCGCTTACTCCATTGATGATTCCTGCNGGTTTGGTACGTCGCGAAGAACGCAAAGTTTTGCGCAGAGACGAAGCATATCCTGATTTTATTCGTGCGTTAGGTGGAACTGCTCAAGCACGTTCTGCNGAACCTTCTGCAACAATCCGTGCTTTGCGAGGAATTGATTTTGGTGCTTTAGATGCATCAATAGATCGCTTAGAAAGTCGTTTAGCTACAAGGATAGATTCAGAAAGAGCNTGGGATTACTTTGCNGCAGATACCAATTCTGCTGTAGTCTCAAGGTTTAATCGAATTTACATCGAAGGGTCGCAATCATCAGGTGAGCCTGCTGGAACTGCGGACATGGTTTCAAAGTCTGTAACCAACTTACTATCTCTGCGCCATAGGAGGTCACTTTCCGCNTCGACAATGTGGGGGGTTGCATTTGGTTTACTGATTTCTAGTGTAGTTTCTCTAAATGTCACCATCTCGGTAGTTTTACAATTAGGAGAGACGATTTCGGGAGTNGCTGCAGGTATTGCAGAGACTACTGATATTGGGGCTTTGACTGAGGCTGCAGGAGGTTTCGGTTTACCAGTAATGGAGAATTATGGAGCAGTAGATCAAAATATTAGATTATTCAAAATAATAGCATCTGTACTTATCTTAGTCCAAGTATTTGCAGTATCTCTAATCTCTACTAGATTACGTGGAGGAGGCACCACCAGTGCAATTGGTCAAACCATCCAGTTACTTTGGGTAGCGGCTCTTTCTAGCCTTGTATCATCATTCATTTTGGATGCAGCAANTTCGATGTTNACTACTTGATNNATAATCAAACTCCAGAAGCAATCCTCTTCTTAGTTGCAGCCCAACTACAAATTGGACANTTCTTGAGGTCATGATTTCTNGCAGGGCAATATTCTCGCCCAAAGAATATTATTTGCAANTGTAATTTGTTCCACGATTCTCTTGGAAACACCGCCTTGAGGTCTTTCTCTGTTTTTGTCACATTNCTCCCATTAGAAAGACCCCAGCGTGCTGCTAATCGATGGATATGAGTGTCAACTGGGAATGCAGGTACTCCAAATGACTGAGCCATTACTACAGAAGCGGTTTTATGGCCAACACCAGGTAATTCTTCTAACTCCTCAAATGTTTGAGGGACTTCGCCTCCATGGCTCTCAATGAGCATTTCAGATAACCTTCTGATGTTTTTCGCCTTGGTAGGAGCTAGTCCAATTTCACGAATAAGGTTTTGAATTTGTTCTACAGGAATTTTTGACATCCTTTCAGCATCAGGACCTACTCTAAATAATTCAGGAGTTACTTCATTCACCTTTTTGTCAGTGGTTTGTGCGCTCATCAGTACAGCGACCAATAATTGGTATGGGCTGGAATGGTCGAGAGGAATTGGGGTCACAGGATAGAACTCTTCGAGCATTTCGAGTATTTTTTCAGCCTTTTCGGCTCTTTTCATCTATATCCCTCCAATCGCAATATGAAAAATCATTCTTTCTCAATTTTTACTATGTTCTCAGTAACGATAGCACTATCCGAAATATTTGTGACAGTGTTGTAATTGATATTTTGGATATGTGTTTTCTCCTCTAGGTTCACGCCGTATTCCTCACCATTTTTCCACGCCCATGCAAAGCCTAAGATCATTCCAAAAATCGGTATTAGGTTGCAAGCAAAAATAACTTCGAAAGAATAGTTATCATTTGAAGCGCCAAGGATTAGCCAAAAGATATAGCCAATAATTGTAGCAGGAAAGAAGCAAAGTCCCCCGATAATCGCTGCTCGTAAAAATCTCATATTTATCCCACCAGTCTCCGGTACATTTCATCTCCGCTAAGAGAATTCAATACATCACCAGACTCTAACCATCCCTTTCTAGCAATCATGACTCCATAATCGATGTCTCCAAGTCCTTTGACCGAATGTGCATCTGGATTTATTACCACTGGAACTCCTATCTGTTTGGCATATTTGCATAATCGCCAATCCAAGTCTAAACGATATGGTGAGGCATTCAATTCAACAGCCTTTAGAGTTCCAGATTCGTTGTAATCTGCCATGTAATCTAGTATTGAATGTAAGTCTACTTCGTATCCATCCCTTCCTTGTAATATCCGTCCTGTGGGATGACCAAGAACTGTTGTAGCTGGATGATCTATGCATTTCAGTAATTCTTCAGTATTTTGGCTTTCATCACGGCTACGCCATCGCCCCATNGCATGCACTGAAGCAACAACATAATCGATTTGAGATAATATTTCGTCAGGGTGGTCCAACTTTCCATTTTCCAAAATATCAGATTCTACTCCACTCAATAATCTGAAATCAACACCCTCTTCTTGCCATTGAGCATTATAATCTTGCATCAACTTATGTTGAGCGATTAAATCCTCTGCTGAAGCACCATTTGCAACCTGTAGAGTTGGAGAATGGTCTGCAATTCCTAGCCACGACCAGCCAAGTCTTCTTGCAGCATCAGCCATCTGTTCTAGACTCGCTTCACCATCTGACATAGTAGTATGATTATGCAAGGCACCTCTGATATTAGCCATAGTCAATAACTCAGGTAAATTTCCAGCAGATGCGGCTTCCATTTCACCACTATCCTCTCTCAGTTCGGGAGTAACCCATTTCATCCCCAAGTGGCTGTAAATATCCTCTTCAGATTTGGAAGGTAAGGAAGTTGCTGCTGCTTCTAGGCCAGTCAATTCTGTTTCTGGCATCAATCCAAATTCATTTAATTTAAGCCCCATGTCTTGGGCAACTTGTCGCATTCTGATATTGTGCTCCTTTGAACCGGTAAAGTATGCGAGAGTGTAAGGGAATACATGAGGCGGTACCAATCTCACCTGTGCATCAATTGTTCCCCCTGATTCTAACTGTTCGTAGTCTTCACCACCAATTGCGTCTAATACATTAGCATCTAAATGGCCAAGAGAGAATCCTTCCTCAAAGATTGAAGTATCTAGAATAACTGAAACCTTGGAGTCTCCTGCACCTTTTACATCGGCGATTCCCGGCAGTGATAGTATTGCAGCAGTGACTGCTTCAACGTCTTCGGGTTGAACTGCTGCTACAATATCGAGGTCTCCGATAGTTTCTCTCCGTCTCCTTGCAGAACCTGCCAATTCACTATTTTCAACCCCATCAAGAGAATTAACCATCGATAGGAATGTCTGGCCATACCTTAGTCCGATGTCAAGCCTCCTTCTTTCAGAGAATCTTGCTAGTAAATCTATACCATCCAAAATCCTTTGTTGACTTTTTGCACCCATGCCTTTGAGAGGAGATACCTCATTTTTCACACATGCTTCTTGTAAATCAGCAACTCCATTTACTCCTAATTCATCATGCATCAATTTGATGCGCTTAGGGCCAAGTCCTGGAATCCCTAACATCTCAATCAAACCTTCAGATNTATTTTCATGAAGGCTGACCCAGTCTTCAGGCCAAATTCCTTGACCTACTGCTTGTGANATTGCAGAACCTAATCCTTTGCCAATCCCTTTTAGTTCGAACAACTCTCCACTAGCAACAAGTTCTCCAAGGTCTTGAGAAAGAGAACCGATAATGCGTGAACCGTTTTGGTATGATCTAGTACGGAACATATTGGCTCCAGATAATTCTAACAGAACCGCCATTTGGTGTAATGCGGTTGATACTTGATTACGACTAAAGTATGGTGGACCCTTTGGTCGTGCTTTTGGTAACCTCCACGAACCCCCCGCCATGTTGGTCTGTAGTGGGCCGGGTTGAATAACCCCTGCTTACAGCCATGGGCATGGTCGAGGTCGAAATCATCGAGNTTCTTGCTCAGTCGATGTGCTTTATCTCACTAATAGCATTCATCTTCATNGCTACCTTTTCACGTAATGAAGNNCTNGAAAGAAGTGCACAGAATTTCATTATGACTTCATTATTGATTACCGCTGCAGTGCTGTGGTGGCTATCACTTTCGGGGGGCGAATTGTGGGGTTCAAATTATCTGCCTAAACCTCTTTCACTACTTTGCATAATAATCGCATTTGCAGCTAGGTTAAACATCAAAGGACAGAATGTATCTTTTGGAGCCAACCCTCATTCAATCGGCAAGATGGATGAAGATGAATAATCAGATGATTTCTCCGGTTGTATTATTTTTATCTTCATCTGCCATTTTTTGGTCGATAAATGTCCTCATGTATTCTGGTAATTCACCGTTAACAAAAATCACATCATCAACCGGGTCTAATTTTTTCAAGGAGTAGTAAATTTGCATTGCAGTCATAGGCGTAGAAGAACATCCAACACAACCACCTTCCAAAGAAAGCATAACGATGCCATTGGCGGTATCAAGCACATTGACAATTCCATCATGTGCATCTAGAATATCTTGAACAGGGCCGATTTCGGCCATGACCTCTTCAGCACTGATTGGCATTAATCAACGGTCATCTGCCGTTGCATATCAATCATCGCATATTCTGCCTCGGTTTTTTTGATTAATATGTAAAAACGCAACATAGCATCGTTTTATCGGGCGAACCACTTATCAAGGGGTCGTAAGTCGCCGAGCAACAGGTGTATGATATTATGGAAGCAACAACAATCGCACTAATCGCAGTATTGGTCTCCGTTATTGGACTCGCAATCGCTGCATTGCTATACAAGAAAGTAACAGATGTAGAAATAGACAACCCGACTGTCGCTGATATTACTAAGCAAATACAGGATGGAGCTATGGCTTTCCTTAAAGCCGAATACAGATATCTTTCGATATTTGTAGTGGTAGTGGCTATTTTGTTATTCTTCATCACAGAAGATGGCCATATGACTGCTTTAGCATTCCTCGGAGGTGCATTGGCTAGTGTTCTTGCTGGATTATCTGGTATGAGGGCGGCAACTGCGGCAAATGGTCGAACAGCAATGGCTGCGCAGAAAGATGGCCAAGCAGGAGCTCTAGCAATTTCCTATAACGGTGGAGCTGTAATGGGTCTTTCAGTTGGAGGTCTTGGGCTTCTAGGTATCTCACTGGTGGCTTACTTCCTCGGAGCGGGTGAGAGTGGTTCAACCAATATTTCTCACGCTGCAGGATTTGGAATGGGTGCATCTTCAATAGCACTATTCGCTCGTGTCGGTGGCGGTATTTACACCAAGGCAGCAGACGTAGGAGCAGATCTTGTTGGTAAAGTCGAAGCAGGAATTCCTGAAGATGATCCTCGTAACCCTGGTGTAATCGCTGACAATGTTGGAGACAATGTTGGAGATGTCGCTGGAATGGGAGCGGATATTTTCGAGTCCTTTGTAGGAAGTATAATCGCAGCAATGGTAATTGCAGACAATTATGATACTATGAATGCTGATTATGTAATTCTCCCTATTTTCCTTGGTCTAATGGGATATCTCGCTTCTTTGATAGGTGTCTTTTCAATGGAATTCCTAAAGAACAGCGAACCTGGTGCGGCTCTTCGCAATACAACATTTATCGCTGCAGGCCTTTTCTGGATTGCCGGTTGGTTAGGAATAGAAATATTGGGCTTGGAAACTGGAACTGAACCTATGATTGCAGTAATCATCGGTTCTATCGTAGGAATTCTAATCGGACTGGTAACCGAATATTATACCGGTATTGAAGATGTAATGGGATTGAAAACAAAAGCAATTCCTCATATTGGGCAGATGTCGAAAACAGGACCTGCAACAAATGCAATCGCAGGTCTTTCAGTAGGTATGATGTCAACCTTTATTCCAATCATTTTGATTTGTTTCGGTATCTTCGGTGCTAATCACTTCATGATGGATGGACACTTCAAAGATGACCCTGGCGGATATATGCCCGAATTTGGACTGTATGGGATTGCAATGGCTGCCATGGGAATGCTAGCAACAGTTGGAGTTACAATGACAGTAGATGCTTACGGTCCAGTTGCAGATAACGCAGGCGGTATCGCAGAGATGAGCGCTCTAGGGCCTGAGGTTCGTGAAATAACAGATGGTCTAGATTCCATCGGTAATACAACAGCAGCAATTGGCAAAGGTTTCGCAATAGGTAGCGCGGCGTTAACAGCACTCGCACTATTCGCAGCATATTCAGCAGCAGCAGGACTTGGACTAAGCGAACTTGCTTTATCCGATCCAAAGGTAGTAATCGGCCTACTGATTGGTGGTTCCCTTCCATTCGTTGTGGCTGCAATGACTATGACTTCTGTTGGCAAGGCTGCTAATGAAATGGTTACAGAAATCCGTCGCCAATTCAAGGAGATAGATGGTCTTCTTGAAGGAAAGGAAGGCGTCAAGCCAGATAGTGCAAAGTGTGTACAAATCTCTACCGATGCTGCTCTAAGAGAAATGGTGGCACCTGGTGTTGTAGCAATTATCGCACCGGTAATAGTCGGGTTTTCACTCGGTTCACCAGCACTTGGGGGATTACTAGCTGGTTCTCTAGTTACTGGAGTTCTAATGGCGTTATTCATGGCTAATGCCGGTGGTGCTTGGGATAACGCAAAGAAAGCGATTGAACAAGGACATATCGAAGGTGCTGAGAAAGGAGATGCAGCACATGATGCAGCGGTTATCGGCGATACAATCGGTGATCCATTCAAGGATACAAGCGGTCCTTCACTAAACATTCTAATCAAACTGATGAGTATTGTTGCAGTAGTAATCGCACCTAGTTTAACNATCGGCGGTTGGCTATGATTATTGAATAATCAAAGCGGTGAACTCAAATCGAATGCCTACTAGGCTAGTCCCATGCGAGCATTATTGATGTCAGTCTTGATGCTTTCAACGATGCTAGCAGGTTGCATCGATGATAGNTCNGAAAATCTTGACGGCGTGGTATTAGAATCNCCAGGTTGGCAAGTTGGNGATTGGTGGCTTTACACATTTGAAACCCCNCAGTTTGGCGAAGATACAGCNCGCTTGGTAGTTACTGAAATCAATAGTGGCAACGGGCAATATATGCTTGGTATCTCTTCAGAAAGAGAAGCACAACGTCATGCAGTAATCAATCACAATCCCTTTTTGGGACGCGTTATGATAGACGATTTGTCGGTGTTTGAAAACGGTGAGCCACAACCCGTATTCAATTTCCCTTGGACTTTAGGTGAAACTTGGGAGTTTGATTTACTCGGTGAAAGTTGGGAAGCCGAGACAACAGGCTCTATTGATGGAATGACTGTGGTGAAGGCAGAGAGTGATTCCGGACACAGTATCGAATACCATTTTGATGGCTCTCATGGTTTCCTTGACTTTTTCGAGTGGACTGACCAAGATGGAGAATTACAATTTAGGATGTCATTAACAGATACAGGTAGCAATTACCATGGCGAAGTTTGGTTTATACGCGCTACTGACCTAAAAAATAGAATCTTTGAGGGGCCAATCGACGGCCAAGCTACAGATACATTCGTCGATAGCGGTCATCCATCAGGAATCGATTTCGATTACTATGTATTTTTCATAGATGCATCTTTGATGCAGGGTGGCAGCGGAACTCTTTCTGTGAAAGATCACGCTGGTAATAGTATTCTAACAAGAACATATACTCCCGGGACTCAGTCTCAAGAGTTAGCGACCATAATGAGTAGAACAGATGAGTACACTTTGGAAGTGACCTTGACCGGTCAAAGTCAGCTTCACTTTATCATCGCAGGTGGTATTGAGAATTATTGGACTCTCTGAAGTGATCTAATGCCTACTCTGGTAATGTTGCATGGCATGACTGGAACAGCGGCTATGATGCNTGATTTCGCTCAAAGCATACTTCCTGAAAATTGGAGTCTGATTACCCCNCAGGCCTCTTTTCCTCATCCGCAAAGAGGTTTTACTTGGTGGAGGTATGAAAANGAGGATGAACCCGGTAGGCGTTCATTAACCGCTACCGAACTGATAGATGTAGATACNTCTCTGTTGAAATTGGTTGAATCTATGCCTGATGANGATTTGNTATTAGGCGGTTTTTCTCAAGGNGGAGCAATGGCCATGGAAATGCTGCAATTCCCATTAGCNTCTCGAGTGAAAGGGATAATCGCCATCGCAACAAGAGTTGTCCGTCCAATGGAATTACGAATGCGGCTCCAAGAAATTCCAGTTAGAGATTTGCTGTGGATGCATGGAGAAAAAGACCATCGNGTTAGGTTTGAGGCNGGCAAAGAAATCCTATCTATTTTTGATAGTTCAGGGTGGACTTCTCTGAAGATTTCACATTCTAAGGGNCACATGATTCCAATTGAATTTCACAAACAAATTCAAAAATGGCTAGAAGATTTAGTTTAATTTTTCAATTGGATTTTTAATTTTTCAATTGGAGTTTAATTTATTTTTATCTCTAAGGGGAGGAGCAATAAGCAAAAGCCTTCAGCAATATCTTATGGTGAAAGCAAAAGCTCCGGTTAGGATTGATTTAGCCGGAGGTTGGAGTGACGCTCCNCCGTTTTGTGAACAGGTTGGGGGCGATGTGGTAAACATCGCAATCAACAAATATGCAGAAGCGGAAGTAATCATTGANGCTACAGGAAAACTATCCGCNTCATACTCNTGTGAGATTCCNGTTGGTTCTGGATTAGGAACTACTGGTGCGATTAACGTAGCTCTAATGGCAGTGATTAAAGGTCAAGATAATAGTGAGGAATTAGCATATCAATTTGAAAAGATACTAGGTAATCATGGTGGACGCCAAGATCAATGGGCTGCAAGATATGGCGGTATTCANCATTTGAAGTTCATTGGAGATTCAGTAGAGCGCCTCCCTTTGTTCCCTCCGCTATCGTTTAACCGTTGGTTGGAAAAGCATTTGATTNTNGCNGATACGGGNGTTAGACATTGCTCTGGAGATTTACATAGCGAGGTATGGGCTCGGTATGAAGAAGTATTACCTCACCTNATGGAGATTCGNCAAACAGGGCGAGATATGGCTGAGGCAGTTCAACGTGATGACAGACANACGCTATGTGGTGTAATGAAACGATATACTGAAGCGGTTGGGAAACTTAATCCAGAATTAAATGAGCCTTATTTAATTCTCAATGATATGCCAGAAGTACTGGCATGGAAGGGTATGGGTGCTGCTGCTGGTGGCTTTGTAGGAATAATCTCACGTGACCCTGAAACTACCAAAAACACAATTCCATGGAAGGTCATGGATTGGTCGATAGATAATGACGGTCTTACCATTGCCGATGAGTGAGAGGTTGAAAAAGGACTACAGGATGGTGAAATCATGGGCCGAGTATTAGATGATGCTGCAAATGCAACTACCGATTTTTTACTTTACACAGGTAACTTNTGTGGTTACTGTACCGCTGCTAAGCGTTTATTTANTGCTAAGGGNTTGACATTCACNGAGATAAATTTCGATGAAGTGGCAGGCTCTAGAAGAGAGGTAGTTGCAGAAACTGGCCACCGTACNGTACCTGTAATAATCGACCTACGAGGNGAGCGACCGATGTATATCGGCGGCTTTGATGANACTAATNGATATCTGCGCTAATGTATACCGGCGTAATCTTATGCTGAAACCCCTAGGAGCAATTATGGAATTGCGAACCCTAGTTGCTCAAGATATTCCCTCCATATGGCAAATTAATCATGAGGGTTTGCCAGGTACTGGAGAAGTCACAGAGGATGAGATCGCTGAATTGATGTCGATTTCTGAAATATCAATGGGAATATTTGAAGCAGATAAATTGCTAGGATTCGTACTTTGTCTATTACCAAAAACGACATATGGTAGTCTAAACTATGCTTGGTTTAATCAGAANTANACCGATTTTATCTACGTAGATAGGGTTGCAGTTTCCNCTAANCAACGCAACAGNAATATCGGTTCCCAATTGTATCAAGAGGTNATCAATTATGCTCAGCNAAACAACTGNCCTNTTGCAGCTGAAGTAAGTCTTAATCCACCNAANCCNGGTTCNATGAGNTTTCATGANNGNCATGGNTTTGTTGAGGTCGGTNTTCTTCATCACNCTAGCAAGTCTGTAACAATGATGATCCGGGAATGAAATGACAAATGAGCAACTGCGTTGTAATCTAAAACAACCGTTTATATGTCGTACCTCGATGTCGGAGCATGGTCAACTGGTTAATCGGCAATGAAGGCAATACCCTAGATGATGAATCCCCGCAGAGTGCAGCCCCTAAGAGGCGTATTCGGGGTAGACGNAGAAGAGTTGCTACTCTGGAGANNTCTCTAATCAACAGCGAAAAGAGGGTTCAAAAAATGGTAAATGGTCAATTGATGAGTCTTAGAGTAAAGCGTGTTGTAAGAAATTAATTACGCATTACGCCCATTTATCATCTTCATTCGCCTCATTTTTCCTGACGCGAATAAATGCTAATAGCAGCAATGTAATGATGACCAATATACCAATTTGAATTACTGTAGCAGATGCAAAAGAAGTCGATACTTCATCCGTATCTGATTCTTCTTTCTCTTCGTCATTTTGCTGAATGTTTTGGTTCTGTTCACCTTCGACATCTACTGTGAACTGGAACGAACTACTATTGGAATTACCCGAGGCATCAGCACTTTTTACAATCAAATCCCATTCTCCATTATTGAGAATGTCTGTTACATAATCGTGATTTTTCTTGGTTGCAAAATTATCTGAATAGATAAGATCGCCATTTAGATAAACCTCTTCGGTGGAACTTTCAGAAGTATACCAAGTTATTCTTGCTCGTCCGTCTTCCAGTACTTCGACTGCTAAATTGAGTAATTCTGGTTCAGTTTCATCAATCTCATCACTTGTGGTGAAGGATAGTATGACCGTCTCTGTATCATTAGCTTTGACAAAGACCCAATATGTTGTGTTTACTTCAAGATCTGTAAGAGTAAATGCATGGTCGGTACCGGATTCAGTCCAATAAGTCGAGTTAGAGTCATTTGGTTCTTGTTCGCTATTGTCAAATTGAATCGAAGTACTATCTGCCACAGTAGTGGACCATGTGATGACTGCTGATGTTGCTGCGATTGTATCAACTGTTGCTCCAAATATCTGCTGAGGTACTTCTGGAATTTCAAAACCGGTTAACTGAGCATATCTGTGAGCATCGACATCATAAGATGAAAGCATAGTTTCTTGCCCATCACCATCTAGAATTATGTCGATGATATTTGGGTCGTAATCAATACCATCATCCAAAGCAGGGTTTGAGCCACCACCGAGTGTCCATGTGGTAGCTGTAGCATCAACATCTCTCCATTTTCCTGTACCAAATCCATCTTGGCTGCCGATGACTACGATATAGCGATAATTAGGGATGTCATCACCAATTACATCTTTACTAACAGTGAATGTAATCGTCTTTGATTCAATATCTCCAGAAACATCAATGCCACGTGATGATGTGCTTCCAGTAGATGACTGAACTGCCATTACTGCTCCAGGCTCTCCAGTTCCACTGATGGCAACTTCCCAAGCCCAGTCTGCATGTATTTCTGCATTAGCGCCTGAAAGCATTTCAGTAGAGCCATAGGAGGTATTTCCTTGGTCGACATAAATTTGCACAATTTGATGACTGAATCCGTTCGAAAGACTCCAGATATCAGTCATCTCTTCCATCTCAAGAATAAATTGAGCATTCCAAGCGCTTTGACGTACAGTTATNTTNTTNGCATCCCACAAACCACCATCATTTGGTGTATCAAAATCACTGGATAGAGGATATGTGTAGTCTCCATCTCCAGTTTCGTCTCCGATTGTATCATTCAATTCGAGTAATGTCACCCATTGTTCTAAGTCTGGCAGGATTAATTCTGCAGGAGCGGGTGGTGCAATTTCCATATCAACTCCATCACCATAAGATAGTGAGGCTGCCCACGATGAAACAACTTTCACTCGAGTGGTATAACGTGGGGCTAAACCAATTTCAGACCATGGTATCTCAAACTCATATACCTCTTGTGCAGCACAATTTCCTAAAGAAGAACTTCCAGACAAAACCCATTGCTCTTGTTCGCCCGATTTACCTTTGGCTGTGAATAAGTTCCATTTCGCCTTTCCATCATCACGNAATGTATTAAAATCAAATGACACCATGTATTTGGCTGGGAATCCAAGAATTTGATTACCGTAATATGTTCTGAAATTGGTTTCAACTTCGTTAAAGTTTACTGCATTTGGTTGCATGAAATATACCGCTAAATCGGGTGTATCATTGTTTGAGTCACGATCATATTGCTCTAACATCTCAGGAGTCTGAGTATCTATCCGCAAAAATATGTTACTTGAATCATAGCCAACATAAAACCCGTCGATATCAAAATCACCTCCATCGACAGGAGCGCCATATTTGGCTGCTCCATCCCATTCACCGGGTAGTGCAATACCATCAATCATCGGCTCTATAATGCCTCCATAGGGGCTCTCTGGAGTTGCAGCACCTGTCCAGAGGTCGAGTAGATATGGTGGTAGGTCTAGATTCACTGCACGATAAATATTCGACAAGTGAACTTTGAACAGTGTATCCCAATTTTCATCATATCCGCTATCTTGGTCTAGGCCATACCACCAATACCAATCGCTTCCTTCTGCAATGTAGAGTGATTCCCAAGCAGTAGNTAATCCAGTGTGNTTTGGATTATTTGCTTCAAAATCAACTAAAGCCTTTCTTGCTTCGACGATTCTCTGCCATGCTAGACTTTCCTCTTCTTCTCCAGCCCATGTTCTCAGTGTACCATCAATCCATGAGCCAGTACCTATTTCTTGAATAGCAGGAAGAGTGGTTTCCTTTTCTAAAAACTCAGTAGGAGTGGTTGTAAGAATTGTTGGATGTGTTGCCAATCTTGAATACCATTCCTGCATAAAAGGTCGGGCGTTATCTTGATGTTGGAATTCCGACATAAACATCCAATTCTCACCATCAAGAGCCACTGTCAAAAGATGTTCAGATGGGTCTTCACCAGCATCTAGCAGCTGTTGCCTAACATTGTCCAGGTAGGANATGAAATCTGTAACTGCTGCTTCAGGAGTCATAGTTCCATACTGGAATGCTATCCTGTCAGAAATTACTCGGTCACGGAAAATAACTGCNACTTCTCCACCATCGTCCCCTGTTGCAACCCATGGTGTTGCTAAATTAGTTACATCTTCAACATCTATCAAATTNCCAGACATATCAGTTGATTGTTTGAGTAGTTCCTCATCGGTAACCATCCATTGAATTCCTACATTTGANACCGGTTCAACCATAGCTGGAGAAACCGCTTGTTCACTAGGCCACATTCCAGTAGGCCTGAATCCTAGTTCATCTTCAAACAGATTCATACCTGTTACTAAGTGATTTTCAACATCCTCGGGCCAGGCATCTTTGTTGACTCTTATTCCATCTTCCATGGTCCATCCGTCCATCATCAATAATGGCATAATGGGGTGGTAGTAAGGAGTTGTAGTGAGCTCGATTTGACCTTGAGCAGCAAGTTCACTATACATGGGGAGCACATTTGCCATATGTTGGTGCTGTGAATTGATAACATACATCAGATCTTCATGGGTGTATTGTCCGTTTTGCATGAATAAGTCAATCAATCCTTGATCTAGATGACTTGAATTATAATCTCCTTGAACGTAGTCAGGAGAAAATTGGTAAAGATACCATAGTACCTGTAAATCCAGGAAATCTTGAGGTGCAAGTAATTCATCATCCA
The DNA here is from genome assembly GCA_002706615.1 of Methanobacteriota archaeon. Lineage (GTDB taxonomy): Archaea > Thermoplasmatota > Poseidoniia > Poseidoniales > Poseidoniaceae > MGIIa-K1. The sequence continues at coordinate 17,245 of PALS01000035.1, read as the reverse complement.
TTATTGTATTCGGCTTCAAATTGTGCAACGTCATATCATGTAATTCTGCATAGCGAGAACTTGACGGATATAGCCACGATTGGGTATGGTCTGTTTGTGAAACATTGTATATCCAGCCACTATTCCAGAATGATTGAAATTGCATTGTATGTAATTCTAGGTCTGTTGCATTTGGATAGCTACCTTCAGGCCATGGCCGCTTAGCAATATCTGTGTGGTCATCAAGTGTTTCATTTCGATTATAATCTAACAATTGTTCGATGAATGAAGGAACGAGGTTGTATGTTACCTTTGTACCAGTATCNGCTAATATTCCTGGCGAATCGACATATTCTGTCATAGAGTGAACTCTAACCCATGGCATCTCATAGGTATTGGTCAATTTATTTTTGTAATATGGTTGATGTTGATGGAAAATAATTGCTAGATTTAAGGCATCAGTGACTTTCTCTACACCACCGGTGTCGATGATTGGAAGAGACGAGGGAGTAGTGCTATTATTCACATTTTCAACATGCCAAGCATGTGTAAACGTCTCCGCACCATTCGAATTAGCAGGGTTTTCTGTTGGGAATGAAGTCCATACGTTACCTTCATCTTGCCATTGTGCATAAGCCATGAATTGGAAGGTAGTTGGCGAACCTAGTGCAGTCCATGGGATTGCCAGTTCAGTGATTTTATTATCGCTCCATCCAACATAAGCATCGACAATTGTTTCTTGCTCTTGCCACGAAGTACCATCAAAACTCACTATACTGTTATATGATGAATTTTCTAGAACAAATCCATAGTCAGCAGCAAAGGGCAAAGTATGTGCGTAATTCCAATTTTTACTCAAAACCGAACCACCTAAACTTGTGTTGAAATAAATNAACAAATCAGCGCCTTCGNNTGTTGAAGACCAATCGGTACCATTCCAAGCAAAATATAGATTTTCAGTATCCCAAGTGGCCATTAGTCTGACCGAGTTTGAATCTATTTGAAGGGTAGATTCAGTCTCAGACCATTGTGATAGGTCTCCATCAATAATCATAGTTTCAGGCGTTGCTGCAGTACTTAATCCAGACATAGCCTGAAGAAAAATCAACAAAGTTAGCGTAAACGCCTTGATTCGCATCAACCATCCGTGGTATGATATATTCAAAGGGTTTCTTCTTTCTCGATATATCATGGGAAAGAGTCGAGGGGTCTTATGTCATTTGACCTCATTGCCGATTACCAATCTCGAAAGCGCGAAAAAGTTCGTTACACTGCTGTCAAAAAATAATATCGGATTTTGGCAAATGTTACCTATTACGCCACCTGATTCTCATGGTTCTCCTTATGCCTCACCATCTGCCTTTGCAGGATGGAGTGAATTGATGAAGAAATCTGAAAACGCCTTCCATGATGAAGATTCTTTTTGGCTCGATGATTGGGCGTTATACTGTACCATCAAATCACATCATCAAAATCTGCCTTGGACACAATGGCCAATCGAGCTTAGGGATAGAGACCCTAGTGCTTTACAACAATGGCGAAATAAAATTGAATTCAATTCTGAATTACAAGCGCAAAGTAATTTCCAAGCAGCATGGAATGACTTTAGAAATTTTGCTAGCGAAAAAGAGGTTTCATTAATTGGGGATTTGCCAATTTTTGTGGCACATGATTCTGCAGACGTATGGGCTCATAGAGAATTATTCCATCTCGATGAAGATGGCCTTCCTTCATCGGTTGCAGGAGTTCCACCGGATTATTTTAGTGAAGATGGGCAAAAGTGGGGTACTGTGCTATATGATTGGGATGCGCATAGAAGAGAAAACTGGCAGTGGTGGAAAAATAGATTTGCAAGGATGTTGAGATTATTCGATGTTGTAAGAATCGATCATTTCCGTGGTTTTCACTCTGCATGGGCTATTCCTCCACAAGATGATAACGCAAAAAACGGGAGTTGGCAGGCTGGTCCAAAAGATGAGCTCATTCAGGTTTTGATCAAAATTGCTAATTCTGAAAAACAGATAATAGCAGAAGACCTTGGTATCATCCCAAAAGAAGTTGCTGAAATGAGAATTAGAAATAATCTCAATGGAATGGCTGTACTTCACTTTGGATTTGATGGCAAATTGAAGACAAATCCGCATCACCCAAAAAATATCACCAAACAGCAGGTTGTCTATACCGGGACTCACGATAATGATACCACTTTGGGATGGTGGAATCATTCTGATGACAAAAGGAAGAGACGGATTAAACAGTCATTAAAACCAGGCGAAGATATTGTTTCAGGTTGTATTAGGCTTGCTTTAGATTGCGAATCTAATCTTGCAATAATCCCATTACAAGATATTTTGCGATTGGATTCAAATTCGAGAATGAACACTCCCGGGACTTCAATAAATAATTGGAATTGGAAATTTTCTTGGGATAATTTACTCAGTGAGCAACTTGAATGGTTTGGGTCATTATGATAACCCGTCTCAAGTCACCGACTTTTACATGGGGGTCGTAGGGTACTTCACTGCTGAAATTGGACTTTGGTCTGATTTGCATACTTATTCTGGCGGATTGGGAGTCTTAGCAGGGGACCATGTAAAATCAGCCGCCGACGCAGAAACAAATCTGGTTGCAATCTCTCTACTGTATAGAGAAGGATATGGAAAGCAACATCTTGATGATACTGGTAATCAATCTGAAAGTTTTGCAGCGATCGACCCTAAAGAACATATGACTGACACAGGTCATGTTCTGTCACTTCCTCTAGATGGGGGAATCCTTCATTCTAGAGTTTGGAAGGTAGATGTGACTGGTCAAAGTGGCTTCACAGTTCCAGTCTATTTCCTTGATACAAAACATCCTGATAATTCACAAGAACATCAAAAACTCGGCGCTCGCCTTTATGGAGGGGATGATGGTGTAAGAATAAGACAAGAATATCTTTTGGGAGTTGGAGGTATACGCCTTCTTTCACTTCTAGGGATNGAACTCAGCGGCCTACATCTNAATGANGGTCATTGCACATTTGCTCTACTTGAGATGCTGAGGATGGGTTTTACTCGAGAAGATCTNGCTAAGCGCACACTATTCACTACCCACACCCCGGTTCCTGCAGGACATGACAGGTTTGATTGGGAGAGTGTAAAATCNGTNATTGGNACTCTTCTTCCAGAGGATTCTGTAGAGTTGGTCAAGGNAGCCGGCGACCCTGAAAACGGAGAAAGATGTTCTATGTCNCANNTGGCATTCGCATTATCTGGTTCGGTAAACGCAGTCTCACATTTGAATGCAAAGGTTGCATCTAGTATGTTTGCCGGCCAAGCTGTAGCACCAATTACCAANGGGATACACCATTTGACTTGGACGGGNTCGGCATTATCTGAATTATTTGATGAATATCTTCCAGGATGGAGAGTAGACCCTCTAATCTTNCAATCNNCCAATANTATCCCNGATGAAGCATTGATTAATTCTAGGAATCAGGCAAGGAGTGAACTTCGTACTCTNGTAAGAGAAAGTACTGGAGTNGAACTTGATGAAAAGCGATTGACTATCGGTTTTGCTCGAAGATTTGCAACTTACAAGAGAGCCAANTTGGTCTTTAGCGACCTTGAACGTCTNCGTGAAATTGGGGCTAAGAGAATACAATTNGTNTTTGCAGGTAAAGCACATCCACGTGANCAAGGTGGTAAGGCATTAATCAAATCGATATTTTCTTCGGCTAAAGATTTGGCAGAAGATATTCCNGTTGCCTTCTTAGAAGATTACTCCATGGCAAGTGGATTAGCGATGACTAGTGGCGTAGATATTTGGCTTAATAATCCGATTAGGCCAATGGAAGCATCAGGAACATCTGGTATGAAGGCCGCTATGAATGGTGTGCCAAACTGCAGCATTCTAGATGGATGGTGGCCAGAAGGTTGNGAGCATGGNGTAAATGGTTGGGCAATAGGTAATGCAGAAGATGATAGCAACGATACTAAAGATGCACAATACGTACTTGATGTACTAGAGAAAGAAGTGTTACCANCTTGGGAGCAAGGNTCNGAAAGATGGTGTAATTTGATGCGAGCATCTATCGCTACATCTGCAAGATTTACCGGAGTTAGAATGATCAATGATTATCATCGCTTTTACGATTCATTTGAATAAAGGCTACCAATGTTACTAAAGCAACTATAGCTAAGATATTTCTAGTCCAAATNAGAGTATTNGANTCAGTNGATTCTGCCTCTGTTTCTATCGATTCATTATCTTTTGAATCGGTTTCATTATTTTCAATAACCGTTTGATTATGTTCTANTGTCGAGTTTTGTGAATCGTCATCTGTAGCATTGATAATTTCATCGTTTGTTGAATTATCATCACTATTATTTCCGNNGTCAACNGAAGTTGAATTATCGGTTNAGTTCCCCGTTTCATTTTCTGTTGAATTTTCTGTTTCATTTTGGGTTGTATTTTCTATTTCATCTTCAANATCTAGAGATTTTGCAACGATTGTTACAGAATTAGCAGAGATTGCTAGAGCATTGTCAAAGAGGGTTGCATCTCCAAAAATCACATCATTATAATCTGATTCTAATTGGGCAACTTCTCCCCGATTTAAGATTATGAGTAGGCTATTATCTTCATCACTCATCTCGAATGCCAAAAGGTCTTGTTCAACATGGAATGTAGAATAATGCCCTCTGCGTAAAACCTCATTTTCCAGCCGAATATTAGCTAAACTTTGTGTAAATGACTGCAATTCAATTTGTTGTGAAGAAAGGTTGTCTGGCAATAATTCTCCAATCATTCTGCGATTATCTGGATCAGCACCACCGTGTTGACCAAATTCGTCACCCATGTATATCATCGGCGCACCTGGCGTAGTTAGTAACCATGCAATGCCTTGTTCTGCATTCTGATATGATTGAGAAGAAGGNGTNTTTGGCAGATTTTGCNCCTCCCATTGATTCCATTGAGTTCCATCACCTTCGATTCGAGATAGATAGCGAGATGAATCGTGGCTCCCTAAATATGGNACCATAACAGCACCCTCTACATACTGGTCTTGGCTTCTATTTGTCCAATAGTCAAGGTGATAATAATCCATATTTCCTGTTGTGAANACATTGTCAACAACAGCATGGTAAAGAACGAAATCGGCTTGACCATCCAGAGAATTATTCCCNATGTAGCGATTGATGGTGCCGTATTGTTCTGNATTNTCTTCCAATGAATGTCCAGACCAACCCATAGCNGTCTCACCTTTGAGGTAGAAATCATTTCCAGTCGCCTCGAATCTCTCATTGATTCTAGTTGCTAAGTTACTTATCGCGTGCTCATCAACATGCTTGACAGCATCAACCCTTAATCCATCCAAATCAAAAGTTTCAGCCCACCATAAAGCATCAGAAATCATCTGTTCGCTAGCATTTCGATTCTTCCAATCAAGGTCTGGCATATAATCCATGAAAAGACAATCTAATCGCCTTTCATCCCAACCGCATTCCGAAGTACCACATATACATCCTTGGTTGAACCATTCAGGGTGCTCTTGCGCATANACATGGTCTTCATGTACATGGTTGATTACAAAATCAGCCATCACTCTAATACCTGCGTCATGCGCTGTATCTATCATCTGCTCAAGGTCNTGNTCNGTTCCAAACCGGGGGTCGATTTGTCGAGGCTCTATCGGCCAATAACCATGATACCCTGAAACTTGATGTTGTCCATCTGCTGCAATATATGANCCATTAGGATTGGTATTGAATGGCGAAATCCATAGAACATTTACGCCCATGTCATTGAAGTATCCAGAATCAATCATTTGGGTTATTCCCTCTAGGTCACCACCCATCCAATCAGCTTCAGGTTCTGCACCAGTAGAAGGTCCGTCATTGCTAGTATTTCCATTAACGAATCTATCTGTCATCACCATGTAAATTAGTGCGTCATCCCAAATGAAATCTGCATTAGGTCCAGTCCAAAATACCGCAAGTGATTCTTTTCCGTCAGCGTTTAGAATAATATTGTGCTTACCATCTGGTAGAGTGGTTAAATCCAATTCCCATACCTGTGCATTCTGAATAAAATCATGACTTGGATTAGGATTTTCTATACTTGAAACCACCAATTTGTCCCCTACAATTTGATGAGAGAGGGGAGCAATTTCTCCTACTCTAATCACCGAATTTTCAATCCCATCACAAAACCCGCGGTATGAATTATTAGGGTCGAAAATATATTGTCCATCAACAATAAATTTGTAGCAATATAGTCCCTCAGATAGTGGTACTGAGGCTGACCAAACCCCACCTGATTCAGTCATTGTTGTATTGTTATCCCAATCCCATTCTCCTTTCAATTCAACACTTGTGGCATTCCCATACCATGAAAAAACCACTCCTTCTTCTGAATCAGCTTCTACGATTGGGATACTCATTGCCAATAGTAGAGTTACCAGAAATAGGGCGCGACGCATATAGATCAATCCTTGAATAATTTCTCTGCGGTCTCTCTAATATCATTAAGATGTTTCACTAAGAAACCTTCTACAAACTCATTGGCAGGATTATGGTATGCTTCCATAGGTGGGCAATGTTGCTGTAGTACTCCATCATCAAGAATCGCAATTCTATCAGCCAGTGTCATAGCCTCAATTTGGTCGTGAGTGACATAGATTGTTGTGCAACCTAATTCATCATGTAATCGTCTGATCTCTGCTCGCATTTGGTGACGTAATTCTGCATCAAGATTTGATAATGGTTCATCCATCAAGAGCACCTTAGGTCTTCTAACCAATGCGCGACCCAAGGCAACTCTTTGTCTCTGTCCACCGCTCAGTTCCTTTGGTTTCTTGTCAAGATGCTCCAATAATTCAAGCATACCCGCTGCTTCTTGTACNCGTGATTTGATTTCATCGGCACCAATTTTNTGCTCACCTTTAGCCATCCTAAGACCGAATGAAAGATTTTCTGCAATGGTCATATGTGGGTATAAGGCGTATGACTGGAATACCATTCCAAGTCCACGGGCTCCAGGTGGTAGGTGATTTACCTTCATGCCATCGATTTGAATCTCCCCATCACTAACTTCTTCAAGTCCAGCAAGCATTCGTAGAGTGGTTGATTTTCCACAGCCAGACGGCCCTAGTAAAACAAGGAATTCACCATCTTTAACATCGAGATTTAATCCTTTAACAGCCTCAAATCCATCCTCATATATTTTCGTCACATTTCTATAATCTACCTGTACCACTTGATCACCCCTTTACTCCACCCGCAGAAAGTCCCTCTATCAGGAACTTCTGGAAGAATAAGAATAGTAACGCAACTGGAAGGCTAACCAGAATACTAGCTGCTGCAAAATCACCCCATGCTTGGCCNGTTGAAGAGATTAGAGAGGCAAGACCAACTGGGAGAGTGTACATGTCATTTGAGGTATTNAATGTCAATGCGAGTAAAAATTCATTCCATGCTGCAAGGAAACTGAATAGTGCTGTAACTGCAACTGCTGGCAAGGAGAGTGGCAAAACAACTTTTGTAAATACTTGGAATTGATTACATCCATCTAGCACCGCAGCCTCTTCTAATTCTCGAGGAATTGTATCAAAGAAACCTTTGAGCATCCAAACACATAGAGGTAATGCTGTTACACAATATGCCAATATCAATCCGAGATGTGAATTCAAAAGTCCTAGAGATTTCATAACAAGGAAATATGGTACAAGGATGATTATTCCCGGGAACATTTGGACCAATAGGAATGAAAACATAGAAACATCTCTTCCACTGAATTTGTATCTGCTAAATGCATATCCTGCTGGTATTGCTATAACCAAGCCGAGTAGACATGTTCCGATACTTACNACCAATGAATTGAACATCCATGTCCAAAACGAATCTCCNCTCAGAATTTTACTAAAGTGCTCGCCTGAAAACGAGTCTCCGAAATTTCCTCCCAGAGCATTGCCGGGTGAAACGGCAATATCAAAAATCCAGATTAGAGGTAGTAAGGCAATTGCTACAAATTGAATCAAGATAATATGAGTTGATATTTTNTTGTGNTTTTTTGTTAATGTGAAGTTACGGAGTAGCCCATACTCGATTGCGGAAGTTGACAATTCTCGGGATGTCCATACTGTTACAGGTTTGCTTGATAACCAAATTAGCGACATAGAACCAGGTATGATTAACCAAGCCTGCATCCATATGCTAAACAGATTAATCGGGGAAGAAATTAGACGGTAAAGACCGATTCCCAGTACAATTGCTCCGATTAGTAAAGAAATATCTCTATGATATCTCCGTCTGGGNTCGTGGAGGAAATTACGCAATAGCGATAGTGCAATACAGCCTCCAATTCCTAATAATAAATTGAGATTATCACCTCGCAATACATCAACGGTTAGTAATAGAATATTAGCAATCACCGCGGCTACAACCCATTTTTTCAGAGTCATTACTTCTGCCGGTATATACCAGGAGCGCATCACATTTTCACTCGTCATTATGCAGCCTCCGTAGCATTTGTTTTCTTCATGTAATTCCAAGAGAATGCTAACAACATCATGAAGATAATTACTGACCATGCTGCTGCAACGCCATATGCACCATCTCTAAATGCAACATCATAGACATAAGTTATCAAAATATCAGTTTGTCCTGGCTCTCCAAAGTATAAATTTGGCCCACCATCAGTCATTAGATAAATCACATTAAACATATTGAATGTCCATATGAATCCCAATAATGAAAGTGGCACTATAGCGCTTTTGAGATTAGGTAAGGTCAGATGACGGAATTTATNCCATTCAGAAACACCATCAACTTCTGCAGCCTCATACATGTCTTGAGGCAATGCCTGTAATGCACCGCTTATCGACATCATCATGAATGGCACTCCTAGCCAAATATTTACTAAAATTACAATGATTTGAGCGCCAGTAGGGTCTGAAAGGAAATCAATATCAGTTCCAAGAAGATCATTGATTAATCCATCTGGTTGAAACATCCCTTTCCATACCAATACAGAAATGTAAGAAGGAACAGCCCAAGGAAGAAGTAGTAAGGTTCGATATGCTGTTTTGCCACGGATATTCCCCTTCTGTAAAAGTAATGCTAGAAATAGTCCGATTCCTATGTGAGCAGAAACATTGACTATCGTCCAAATCAAAGTAAATATCGTGACTCTGATAAATCCAGATGCTGAAATCACTTCCCAGAAATTAGCCAAACCAATGAATGTCTGCTCGCCCAAGTGAGTTTGGTCAGCATCGGTAAAAGATAACCAAAATCCGTAAATTACCGGATAGAATGTCAGTATTGCCAATGCAAGCATTGCAGGAGCGATATAGAGATGAGCCAATCTTGAATTNGTTTTTCCAAGTTTATTATCGCGCCATCGGCCATAACTAAGTAGGGCGATCAATGAAACAACAATTGCTCCAATCGCAAACATTACCGCAGAAGTATCTCCAGCTTTTGGACGTTGGTCTTCCACATTTGTATTGGCCTGAATAGAATAGATCGATTCCCCATTTGCATATACTTCGATAGTGTGTAATTCTCCAGGGACCATTCCAGTGAGTGTACAATTAACCGAAGTGGCATTGGCAGGAATCAATCGCTTATTTTCAGATTCTAATAATTCAATGCCACCGGATTTACAGGTGTCATAATTTGCGCTATCGCTTCCAGTAGCGTCATCAGAAACCAGTATTGTATGCAATTGTTCATCTACTAAGATAGAATAATTCGATGACTCTGTTAATTCGAATTCGATATCTATTGTTCGATAACCAATATTCGGTTTTACAGGCTCAGCAGTTTGTAAATCTTCAATTAACAAAATTAGTTCTGCATTTGCATCATTCAAGGTTTCAGAAGTGGTGGCAACCCCGCTATATGCTTGATTAAACGCAGTTGATAATGGCCCTGAATAAACCAGAGACATAGCCATTGTAGTTGGTGCAGGAGTTGCATGATTTATCTGTTCCAAAAATCCTGAAATCACTTCATCTTCCAAAATGTCGGCGTCATTTTCTAATGATTTGTGAGTCGGCATAGTGTATGTCTCTAGTGCGAATTCTTTCTGAACAGATTGAGAAGAAAGCCAGAGCCCTAGTTCTGTTGCTGCAATTTTATGTGCGCTTTGTTTACTGACTGTCCAACCCTTGTAAGTTACCAGTGGGGACATACGTTCAGAGGTATCGCTTACTGTGGGTAGTATGGTTTGCCCAATATTCAATCTGCTAGATTCGTATGTAGCCCAGTTCCATGGTCCATCAATTATCATCGCCGCCTCAGAAGTGATAAATTGGTTTTTCATTCCTTCAATTTGTGTACCTGTTGCGACGACTTCATGCTCTAATTCTAGATCGAGCATCCATTGCATAGCTTCACTTGAGCCATTGGAATTTAGTGTTGGATTACCTGCTTCATCAAATAATTCCCCTCCAAATCCTCTTTGAATTGGAAACCACCAATACTCTGATTTTATCGGTAATGCAAGACCTTGAACCTCTTGGTCAGTCAATATCTTAGCAGCAGATAATAGGTCTTCTTCCGTCCAATTTTCATTTGGATAATCGACACCTTGTGAATCAAATAATGCCTTGTTGTAAATCAATGAAAGACAATCTTGACTTGCAGGAATACCATACAATTGTTCTCCATAACGCATTGCATCTAGTGCTCTTTCATCGAATTGTGCTCTGTCTTGAGGAGTGAGGTGTGGTCGCAAATCCTCGAGAAGAGGAAATCCATCTACTCTTACTTCCCCAATTTTACCTAGTTGGTCATTTGAAAGTCGCATCAAATCAGGGGCTTGTCCTCCTTGGGCNGCTACCATGAATAGTTGGTCAGCGTTAGTGAAAGGAACCATTGTAATCTCTACTGTTATGTTTGGATTTAAGGCTTCAAAATCCTGTACTGCGTTGGTAAAAGTCTCTTCTTCCTTACTCTCTGCAGCAAAAGTGTGCCATACTTCTAAAGTAATCGGACCATCGTTCGAGAGCACTTCTTGTTCTTCGGATTCATCATTGCCCAAACATCCAGGGAGTAAGAAAAAAAAGGCGAGAAATAATGTGAAAACACGATTACGAGTAAACATCGAATGATGTTTTTCGCCCATAGTTCGCCCTTTCGCCCGTATTCATAAATGCAATGTACTCAGAATTGCTTGGGTTTAGCCCAAAGTTTTCTTTAGAAATGTCTTACTATCTTGAAGTACGATTGGTCGAGTATCAGCATTTCCACCAACATGAGCTCCAATACTCATTGCAATTTCAAAAGCGGCTTTACGTTGAGCAGGTTCATTCAAAATCATCTTTTGACCCGGTTCTATTTCTCCCCACATCTCTCCATCTGCATCGATTTGCACTGTCCTAGTATCCAGTTTAATCGCATTAGCCAGCCAGGTCATTTCTTCCTCAGAATCAAATGAATGATGCGAGTTAGGATATGTCTTAATCTCTATCTTTGCACCATTTTGGTTGGCAACTTCACTAAGACCGTAAACAAAATCGATTGGAGTATAATCATCATCCTCTCCATGTAAAATCTTGATTGGAACATTTTCCCAACGCTGAATTTCTGGTCTCATATGTGCTGCTGGATAGAATGGCATGTGTGCAGCAAAACGCTCACCTTCTGGCGCTAATGCTTCTGCTACAGGACTCCAAGCGGAATAAAGAGCTACAGTACCACCAAGACTCCACCCGGTGATCGCAATTTTATCTGAATCAATCATTTCATGAGTTCCTAATAATTTGAGAGCTTCAAAAGCATCGCAAAGCATCATTGCATGAGTGACCATCATCTGTGTTTCGACNGTGCTTACAACATGTCGTGAATCAAAACTATGTATGCGAAACACAGCAATTCCAGCTTCTAACCAATTAGCGATATGGTCTTCATGATGGTTAGCCCAACCTCTACTTCCATGACAAGCAATAACGCAAGGAATAGGAGATTTTTCTACGTTTTCCGGCATAAATAAGTGNCCGAATACGGGATGCTTAGGCGCTTGTTCCAGTTTGCAAAGTATATGATGAATCTCGAATGGACTTGCCGAATTATATGCGATTTTACCGCTGCGGCCATCTGAAAGGTCTGACACTACATCCATGTTCTCAATTTTCGATTCCGGCTTTCCCGTATTGTCTTTTCTACCTTCTAATCTCTAAAATTTGAGGCGGTATTCGGTATGTATAATCCATATTCGGTCCAATTAGTCTNATCATNTGNATAGAATCATCAATCATAATTCTTTCAAATTTAGAGTCAATATTGTGAAGTGGCATATTTGCTACCATGTAGCCATCACTAGTTATTGAGATTCCAGTAGCGACATAAGGAGGAATCGAACTATATGCTAATGTTTCCTCAGTAGAAGTAATCNCTCCNAGTCCNTCGAAAATTTCTTTGAAGGCATCACTTATCTCACTCCATTGCGATAACAAGAGTTCCATGTTTGTATTCAGAATACAATTATGAATTAAACTATCTCAAATAGCGATTGGAGATTGTAAATTACTTGATACACTTGTAAATGATTTTATGCTGTGGTAGAGACGTTACGATGATGCAAGGACAACCTTACCCTGGACAGCAGCCTCAACAAGTTCAATATCAGCAAGTAGCCTACCAGCAACAACCTGTTCAATATCAGCAAGTAGCCTACCAGCAACAACTTGTTCCAGACACAAATGCTACATTGGCATTGATTCTTTCTATTGTGGGGATTGCTTTATCTTTCATGTATGGGTTGGGAATTTTTTTCGCGATACCAAGTCTGATTTTAGCGAATAGAACATTAAATATTACAAATCAATTTCCAAATCACCCGAATGCAGGGACTGCAAAAGCAGCAAAGATCTGTTCTATAATTGCAATTTGCTTATCGGCACTAGGCTTGTTAACAGTTGTTCTTGCAGGTGTTTTGTACGTCTGGGCAAGTAGTTTGGCTTGACTAAATGGTAAGATGCGGATGGGANTCCANTAACNGATTAGAACTAAGNNTTCAAGGTCCAAGGATTATNATGCATCCGAAAAATAAGAGNAANGGGCTCAAAGCGAGACCTGCTAATCCACCTATTCCAAGACCTCTGTATCCTGTNGCAAANCCNGAAATNGCGGTAATTATGCCNGANAGNGGCCACAGTACACAAAATACAGCGCCAAAANCGNTAATNTCTGNCNNANNATANCCNNGCTCNNTAGAAANNANAATCGGGAAGAAACTGAACGATGAAATACCTAGACCGTAGTAAAATTGGTATCTTTGAAAAGAAGACATTTCAAGTTCTATGGTGTTTAGGTCGCCCATTGCTGTTGGAGTTCCGGAGAACAGTTTCTCCTCATCCTCATATTCGAATTCTTCATTACATTCTGGGCATTCAAATATCCCAAACACACCATCGTCTAATTCGATATCCTCCTCACAATGGGGACATTCGATTACGACCATGAATATTGGAGATATTTTAGTTCAATAAGGATTAGGCCGGTTTTACCTGTTAAGGGGGGGAAATTCATATTGTCGGCTCAACATTTATCATAATGAAATCATGTCACAAAATATGGGATTCAAAGAAACCATTCTTTCACAGAGGGAAAGAGCAATTCTTTGGGCACCTATTTTCGCTCTTTTACTAGTTGTTGCAATGGAATTTACACCGTTCTATCAATTGGAATCTTCGAATTCAGACCCCACACAATTAGATGGGGAAGATACGATGACAATAGATTTCTATGATGATCAGGTAATTCAACATGCGACTTCGGAGGATTGGCTTAATGACAATCAATCTGATGAAAAGTTTGAAGGTGATATGGAGATAGTTGTTCAGATGGATCCATCGCCAGATGCTGACGACTATCTAGGTCAAATGATGGTGGAAATCGACTCAAAATTATCATTTTGGGCTACTCTATGCTCAATCTTACTTCTTTTATTTCTTGTTGGATTAAAGGATAGAATCAATATCAACCGATTCATTAACCATGAGACGATAAATGGTACAATTCTAACTGTACTATCCTTTGGAGGATTGATTCTTCTATTCTCTATCATGGGCTATGGTGCAGATTTCAGCGAGGAATCATTCGGTGATTCAGACGATGAATTAGGCGATATGGACGAATTTGAATACAATGATGGATTCTGGGGGAGTATTTATTTTGAGCAAGAATTTGATGGTGAGGTAATTGAGAACTCCTTCACATGGGGTCCGTATATAGGTTATCTGATTCTATTGTTTTTCACTATCATCACATTACTGGGGGCGACCGCTTGTTTCTCAACATTACTTGAAAACCAAAATATCGAACAATCCCCGAAATGGTTTGTTTCTAATGAAACTCCCGAATTGATTTCCAAAATGGCCAGTAGACTTCCACCAATACTAATTGTTACAACGGTTTTGTTCGCAATCTGTGCAGCCTTTACTCCATGGTATCATTTCGAACAGACTTGGGAAGGCGAACACTTTGGAGGTGAGAATCCCTCAACTAATACTACACATGAATTCGCCTGGACGCTTACTCCATTCTTTGTAATATTTGATAATCAATCAGGTCTAGAAGATATGGTTGAAGGTGAGAGGAGCACGAGTTATGATTCATACTCTGACCATCCCGAATTAGAAAACATCGCTAAACCACTGTTAGAGTTACGCTGGCCACTAATTTGTCTAACATTACTATGTATTATCACTGTGACAAAACTCTTCTCATCGAGATTTTCTAAAGCGTTAGGAGGAGAGGAAAAAGGATGGAACACTCTTTGCTTAGTAGCGATTATAATTACAATTTCACTCGCTACTTCCACTTTTGATAAGGAGGTACTTCGCGAAGCTGAAGACGACCTCGACGACTTATCGGCATCTTATTACCTGAAACCGACCTTCTTCGGGGGAGAAGATAGTTCGTACGGACAATCTTATACAATTGTAACTAACGGTTCTTTTTTCTCTGAAGAGTTTTCGTTTTACGATATACAAATTACATGGGGATACTCTATTGGGGCAGTGGCGGCTTCTATTGCAGGAGCAATTGGGCTATTCACAATAGCATTGATTTGGGCACCATTAATCGTACGTCACCTAAACGAAATGAAAGTTCCTAATTTCGATAGAAGCCAACTTGAACTCTGGAAAGGCCGGCCTGCCATAGCTGTAATGACTGTAGTAGTTCTAATCACATCATTAGGCGGAGGTGTGGGTGAATTGGTTGCGTCTTCAGAATCTTCCGCACCAGAGAGTCTTGACAAATGGGATATACAGTGGGATCGGACGTCTGGTGGAGATGAAGGCTCTTTGTCAATGTCCGATGGTGAAACTTCAGTAATTGAAATCGATACTAATAATTTTGATTTAGGCAATACNACTCGAATGTTTTTCCTTATTGAATGCGAAGAGGGTCCTGCCCAATCTCAATTTGATTCACTAGACAGCGTAAGTTGGAGTATCCAAGCGCCGCAAGGTGTTAACACAACAGGGATGACGATGTCTGGTGAGATCACTTGTAGTACGAGTACTAGTCAAGATAGTACATCTTGGTGGGGTGATTGGGAATCTCCTGAAGGTGAAATTTACGCGCAGAGTGAAGAAGAAGCACTTGCAGGTTTTAGTTGGATTAGCTTAGGAGATGGGATTTGGAAAATCACTCTAGTGGCAGATATTGGAGAAGATAATAGTCCATTCCAAGATGATGATGAGTGTAATGCTAGTTGGCTGATTGATTTTGAAGGAATGGATGGAATCCGCGCTGTAATCGATGAGGAGTGAATATGAGAGTAATGTTATTGTTAGTTGTAATTTTTATTCAATTACCAACACTTTTGATTATGCCTGCACAAGCACAGGCAGGAGACCCAGAAATCGAATTAGACTGCCAAAATGCATCTTCATATCCTTTTGATTATACATATGGAGTTGGAATGGAATATCATACTCCGATAGAATGTGAAATAGAAAATCCCGGTAATTATGTTGTTGAAGTCGAAATTACATGGAATTGGGAATGGCAGGCATACTTAACAGATGAAGACGGTGACGGTATCGATTCAACTCAACAGATCGAAGCAAATGGAAATTTAACTATTTTATTGGAGATTTCAAGCCCCAATTTACAAAATGTAGGCGACTATGAAATTGAAATTTTGGTAATAGTCAAAAAATATGGAATCGGACAAAATGCTATGACTGATTGTTCTAATTGTGAAGAAGAATCAACTACAGAAATAGTTGTTATACATCCATATTATTTTTACACACGTGAGTTAGTGGAAACACATCATTGGAGGAATGGTTGGGAAGATAATAGTTGGTCTTATTCGGGATATGAAGAAAAAAATTTACCGGGGCAATATCCTGACTGTCCTCAAGGAATCTTTTGGAGCGTTTATGAATTCAGAATCCAATCTAACTATGCTGGCAATTTTTTTGTTGAGCCTTGGATCGGAGAAGAACATGAATCATGGTTAATCGACTCAGACGAGACTAAAACGTCGTTAAATCCAGATATAAGGTTTGAAACTGGTGAAACTGTTTCTTTCAAAATAAGATTTGAGTGGAATATGACTAGTATCATACAATCTCATACAACCTATGAATTAGAGCACTACACAATTTCCTTTTGGTGGAATGGTGAATCTGAAATGGATAACACACAATATTCTGGAATCAAGACATATCATCCTAACCATCAATATCAGATATTTGGTGATGATTTTCCGGTTTGGAGAGATATTACCCCTACTGGGAGCGGAGGTTACCTTCAGGAAATGTCAGCAGCGCCATGTTGGGCTGTCTTTGAAACCGAACAAGTTGTAGATGATGAACTATTTTTCACTGGCGGAAATTCAGTCCCTGCTCTATCTTTTCCTAGTACAATCCTCATCGTAGTATTAAGTGCGATCTTAAGACGTAAATCGACTACTAGTGAGTGATACCAACCTCGACCCTCTCCATAACCGACTTTAAACGCAAAAAACACTCTGTTAGTATTCACTGGCCGGTAGGTTTTAGTGAATGTTAGAGAAAGAACCCGTAATGGCAATGGAGAGTGTGGGTCCTATAATTCCCTATTATTGGAACAAATTCTTGGAGATCGATTTTCAATCGGGAAATACCTTGGGTTTGACTTACATTATCTGTTTTCTTTCAATATTGACGCTTATTGTCCTCTGGTTCTTGGCTGCATTAATTCTCAAAGCGCGCAGTAACGCACCGGAAAATCGTTTCATGGCGATTCTTCTTTTCGCTGAAGGGTATCGG
>PALS01000034.1 GCA_002706615.1 Methanobacteriota archaeon | reverse complement strand
AGTTAAAGGAATCTCTTTACAAGGGTCTACACTTTCTAATCAAGCACGAACGATTGAGGAAATGGAACAAGAAATAATTATGCTTAGGGCACAGCGACAGGACGATAATTTCCTCTGGTCACATTTTTTCTTAGGCATGTGTTCTCCATATCTCATATTTTTCCTGTTTTACATATTTGGGGTAATGACAGATTCATTCATTTTTATCGATTGTGGACTTTGGATCTCACCCTTATCAAGCATCGGCATTGGATTATACGGATTTGCAATCGGTAATCGTGCTTTAGGAACTGGAACTTTAGTAGGCGCAATATTGCTACCATTAATTTTCTTTATTGGTTGCTTCGTTTTCATCTTCATCGTGTTTGAAGGTTTCTGATTAGTCAAATCCAAACATCATTTGAAGCGGTAAGTTCTCCAGAATTCTCTCCAGTATTTACAACGCCGCGTGGCTCGACAAGCATAACCTTGCATTCTGTTTTTGCATATGGTCTATGCTGTACTCCTTTTGGTACAACATACATTTCCCCTTGATTTAATTCTACGGTTTCCTCGTCAAATTCGATAAACATCTGACCTTCAATTACGATAAAAACCTCATCGGTATCATCATGATTATGCCAGACAAATTCGCCTTGGATTTTTACTAATTTAAATTGATAATCGTTCATTTCAGCAATAACCTTTGGTGACCAATGGTCTGAAAATTTCGATAATTTTTCACTGAGATTTATTTTTCCCATATGATTTCCAAAAGGAACTGATACTTTGGTTTATCCAAATTGTACAGAGTGTCAAATCATTCTGCTTTTGGAAGTGGGCAGCTGCTGTATCCTAGCATTCGGTAGATGTAGCAATTGCCAGAAACCGCATTGAAAATTAGGGCACCTGCAGTTGCGTAAAACGCCATAGATAGCATTGTGGCTTTGACTAGGAATCCTCCTATGACACAAATTACTGCTATTACAGCCCTAATAATTCGCTCTTTGTCGCTCTGGTTGGTGACCAGAATTTTGAACCCTTCTCCTTCTTCCATGATGCTGTCGTGAAAGGTAGTATATTTGTTCATATCTATTGTTTGTTCCATTGAGNATATTTTNTCATACAGGTTNAAAACTCNTCACTTTCCAAATTGNNAGANAGCCATTCATGGATGTAATTCCATTCNTGTGAATCAAACCATTCGCGGTTATGATTTGCAAATTGTCTAANGAATGGGAATAAAGCATCACTTAGTGCNTCNGAAGCAACATTTTGTCCTAACATTTNATCCAAGTCTGCAAGATAAACAGAAGCATGTTCTCTATGTTCTATGGCATCAACATTTTCGTAACGGTTAGGATATTTGTATCGGTCTAAATGAAATTTGAAATCTTCATCATTTCTTGTAACCCATTTTTGTTCAAATNCAGATAATTCCCAGGNAAGAACATATTGCATAATTTCTAGACTTTCCTCAATTACAGTTCCATCCGCTAACANTAATACTGGGACGGTTCCCTTTGGAGAAATTTCCATCATATGCTCAGGCCTATCACGCAATAACACTTCTCTGTGCTCATATTGAAAGCCGGTTCTAACAATCGACATCCTAGCNCTCATNGCATACGGACAGCGNCGGAAACTGTAGAGAATTGGTAAACTCATTTTTTACCNCCAATNCAGTACGGACATGATTTTCCTTGAANAAAATCTGGACTCTTTTGTTCTTCAATAGAAAGTGGNGCNCGGCANGCCCAACACATCTCNGATGCTGTCTCGTTCAAATTGACGTCAACTCCAACTCTACGGTCAAAGACAAAGCATTCACCATTCCAATATTTACCTCCGGTTTTTTCCAGATAATTGAGAATCCCACCATCGATTTGTCTAACATCTTCAAAACCGGCTTCCAGCATTACTACACTGGCTTTCTCGCATCTAATTCCTCCAGTGCAAAACATCACTACAGGTTTATCCTTGGGTAGATCGCATTGTTTTACTGCTTCAGGGAAATCGCGAAATGAAGTAATATCGAAATTCACAGCACCTTCAAAAGTCCCCATCCTAATTTCATAGTCATTACGTGTATCTAGAACAGTAATCTCTTTGCCATCATCAAGCCATTGTTTGAATTCCAATGGGTCGATATGAGGTCCACTAAAGTCAGCAGGTCTTACCGATTCCATCCCCATCGAAATTATTTCTTTTTTTAGTCTGACATTCATTCTTCTAAATGAGCAGGTTTCTGATTGTGAATATTTTACTGTAAGATTAGCAAATCTTTCATCTTCTTGTATATGCTCAACAAAAGCATCGATATCCTTTCTTGCAGCTGAAAGAAATATGTTNATTCCTTCGTGAGATAGTAGGATTGTTCCTTTAATCGCCCTNGCGTTACAAAATCNNCGTAGNGGNGCACGCATCTGTTGATAATCAGGCATATCGACAAATCTGTAAGCAGAAATATTTGTCCAATCACCTGACAAGAAATCACCTCAAGCGGCTTTAACGCCATCTGGCCACAATACCAAGATGAGTGTCTGTCCTCTGGTCCTTGGCGTATGTGTAGTCTCTCTATCCATCCAGACGATTGAGCCTTCAGGATAAGTTCCATCTTCATCCCAAACCTCGCCTTCCAGTACAACATATACTTCACCACCAGGGTGACTGTGCGGCATAAATGCATCAATNTCTACATCGCTGATAACATCATACAAAACTAGAGAGGTAGAGCCTTCNCTGGCTAGNCGNCCNANTCTTACNCCTGTACCGAAATCTTTCCATTTGACATTNGCATCAATCCATTCTCTATCGACGCTCATACTGAGCCAGTCGGATAGTCCGTGCCAGAAGGGCATAGTTAGTCCGAAGTACGGATATGGCATGAAACCTACGGCCCTCAATTCAAAAAGGAGTAATGTAAGCAGGGGGTGTGGCCCAGCCCCTAGGTTTTGCAGAGATTCCTCCTAATGATGTGTGGGATCTCTATCTTTGGCTTCTATTAGTTCCTNTATTTTTACGTGCTACATTACTGCTCAGACCATTCCTCGAAGTATCAAAACAACTTGCACCTCATGGAGGATGGATCTTGAAGAGGTTGAAGGAATTACCAGTTAAGGGGTATACATTACTGGCAGTCAATGAGATTCTAGCATTTTTGTTACCGATTGTAGTGGTGTTGATATTTAGATTAACTACAGATCCTCTCGGTTGGCCTTCATGGTCAGAATCAAATTGGTTTGGATTATTCATTTTATTCTGTTTTGCTGGTCTTTGGTTTTTGTTTGACTTCTATCGTGTCATGCGGGTAAGAAGAATGCTAATCAAGATTCAAAAGCAAAATATTGAGCGTTTGAGGAAGATGGCGGATACCGGTTTCAAGTTAAGAGAATGGCTTCGAAAATTCTCTCGTCGAGATAGGGATGAAAAAATAGAAGATGAGGCAGTAGTAGCCTCTGTTGCAAAAAACTCTCTCAAAACATGGGGTCTTCTCGCTTTCAAAGCACGTAAATTTACTCCAGCAGGATTAGTTGGTGCGGTTGCGACAGGAGCGGCTATTGAGTTATCACGGAGAGGTGCAGGAGTCGTCTCAGATAAAATCGATGAAAAAATGCAAACAGAGTTTGAAAAAATGTCTGTAGCCAATAGTAAAACATTGATGCAATTATTCCTACGTGATTTTGCGATGGGTGTTTTACCTTTATTCGCATTATGGCTAATTCCACTGATATTCACTTGAAGAAGATTGAAGGAGGGTCCACTACCCACCTAACATGAGGAACATGTCTCTTCTCATCCTGATGCGCCACGGTCAATCGATGTGGAATGCTGCAAATCTTTTCACAGGCTGGGTTGATGTTCCACTTACAAATAAGGGGATTGAAGAAGCGATTGAAGGTGGTAAATCAATTGCAAATCTGCCAATAGATGAGGTCCATGTCTCTACTTTAATCCGCTCTCAGATGACCGCTATGCTGGCTTTGGCTCAGCATGGAACTGGTAAAGTTCCAATCTTCCAATATCCAGACAATTCTGAATCAAAATCCTCTAATGAAGCAAGGATGGNCGAATGGGCGCAATCAAATGATGATGGATCNAATATATTGCCAGTTCATGTTTCTTGGCAATTAAATGAGAGAATGTATGGCGACCTTCAAGGATTGGATAAACAAGAAACACGTGATAAATATGGAGATGAACAAGTCCATATTTGGCGACGCTCATATGATATTCCACCTCCGAATGGTGAATCTCTGGAATTGACAGCAGCGCGTACNATCCCGTATCTTGAATCTAACATTTTACCATCATTACAAAATCAAAAAAATGTATTTGTNGCAGCNCATGGNAACAGTTTNCGTAGCATTGTAATGAGCATTGAAGGATTATCGCAAGAAGAAGTACTTACTTTAGAGATTCCAACCGGAAAACCCCTCATCTATGAGTGGTCTCAAACCGGCTGGACCCGCAAGTGATTATGACCGAGTGCAGCCTAGGCTTACTATGGTCGAGTGGAGATTTGATGGTTTTCCTGGCCGCGTTCTCAAAGTCGATTTGACGAATGGAACGCTAGAAACAGTCGATTTAGACCATCAAATGTTAATCGATAGTATCGGCGGTAAAGGACTTGCAACTCAATTGTTGACCAAGTGGGACACCACTACTGAAGATGCNTATTCNCTGGTCCATCCAGTAACTGGAGATTCAGATGTCGCTCGNCATCCTTCTACGCCATTATTGATTATGACTGGTCCATTTCAAGGAAGTAAAGTAGGCTCTGCAGGAAGGGCAGTAGTCTGTACTCGCTCNCCCTTAACCGATATTTTTCTTGACACATATATCGGAGGAAATTGGTCACATGAATTACGTAGAGCAGGCTGGGANGGACTTTTCATTCACGGTGCAAGTAGNGAATGGGTTAGATTAGAAATNAATGATTTAGATGTCAAATTGGTATCTGCCAGTGAACTTGTAGGNCTTACTACATGGGAATGTGAACAATCTTTGGANGGCTTGGGTGAATGTATGAGCATTGGTCCNGGNGGTGAAAACGGTGTGAAATTTGCTAGNCCTCTTACCGCTGGAAGAAGAGCTGCTGGTAGAGGAGGNAGNGGCGCTCAATTTGGATATAAGCATCTCAAAGCAATCACTGTAATCGGTAGTGGNACACCAAGATATGCTAAGCCATTGGAACTTGATGTAGCAATAAAAAAGCAACGCTCAGAGATGGGAATGCGTCGTCGATCAGGAGATCCGTTTTACTCCTTTGGAACTTCAAGAGGTCCAATTTATGCTTCAGCAACATCTAGAATGCCAACTGCAAATTATACTTCGACTACTGGGGCGATTACCAAGATGGGTACAAAAGAAATTACCAGTATGTTAGATACTCAAAAATTGTCTGGAGAAAATTGGCATGAACAATTGCCTGACGCCAAACAGTCTGGATGTTGCCGTCCTTGTCCTATCGCTTGTGAAGCGGCNGANAGGCCTAGTGGAGTNAAAGGNAGNCCGATTCANATCAACCGTGTAGACCGTCCAGAATACGAAACATTAGCACTTTTAGGTTCCAATCTAGGAATAGATGATTCACTTGCGGTCATGGATGGAAATGATGCATGTAATCGTCTAGGAGTGGATACGATTTCTAGTGGTGCAGCTCTATCATTTATCTGTGAGATTACAAATAGAGGATGGTCTCCATGGCCTCATACCTTTGAAGCACCTTTCGATTTCGGCCGTTACAAAAAAGGAGATGATGTTCCTTGGGACTTTGGAATCCCCGAATTACCCCCGTTGGCATTAGCAAAAATCGCTATAGCAAAACCTGGGACAGAAGATCTCTGGTCAGTAATTGCTTCAGGTGCAGTGGCAGCATCAAAATATGTTGAATCTAATACAGGGCACCCAGCCACTGAACTGGTTGCACATTGCAAAGGATTGGATTTACCAGCATGGGACCCTCGTGGAAAAAGAGGAAACGCAATGGCGTATATGACCTGTAATATCGGCTCATCACACATGAGGGCTAGTTACAAGAATCCGACCGGTCTTCCAAATGAGAGTGCGGTAGATTTGATGCCTGAACTTATTGAAAGTCAATGCAATAGCGTGATTAGAGATTCGTTGATACTATGTGCATTTGCAGAAGGTCCAACTCCCAAGGAAATAATGGTGGAGGCTTGGAATGGAATCACAGGGCGCAACGATTCATGGCAAGACCTCGTCGATAGAGCAAAGGCGCAATGGGAAACAGCAAGAAGATGGAATGTAGAACATTGGAATCGCTTGGGTAAGGATTCTAGGGAAGAAGACATGCTTTCATATCGTTTGAGAAAAGACCCCTTGCCAGATGGAATAGCAAAAGGCATGGTGGCATTTGTCGATGATGAAGATGAAGAAGCCTGTTTAGATGAATATTATCGATTACGAGGTTGGGGAATAGATGGTAAGCCACTTTAGGAAAGTAGCATTGGTTATCGGCTTCTATCTTGGAATGGTAGTTTCGATAAATCTGATTAGCATACCATTTGCACTAGAGGAAATGCAAGAGCAATGTCCTGAAGGTTCACGCAATTGNGCNCATATGACTTTGTCTCTCAATGTTCCAGAATCTGAATTTAACTCCGCCATGGAAGAATGGGAATCTACCAGAGTTTTTACTTCCACATTTGAAGAAGGCCATATTGTAGACCGGACACCATTCATGCAATTTCCTGACGATGTGTATTATGAGAATAATTGTGGTTCGATAGAATTGCACAGTCAATCTAGACTAGGTGGTTCTGATTTAGGTGTAAATCAAAATCGTTTAGATAATCTCAAAGATTTCCTAGATGAATATGAGTGGTCGGGCGAAGTTTGTCAGTAAGGATTTCCTTCTTCATCAACAAAGACCACATTAACCCCTAATCCCGCTTTGTGAAAAGCGATTAATTCCAATGAATGAATTCGATGACCGGTAGCAGCCATTCCCAGCACAGGCCGCTTATCCTTGCGTTTAAACCAAGATTTCTTTTCACCGATGACTCTTCTTTCTCCTTCGATATTATCAAACCAGGGTAGCGGTCCTTCAGGTGAAAATTCTATGCCAAGAATTAGATCTACACCATCAGTACTTTGCGAAGCACTAGCATCTGCTTCACTGGGAATTGCTGGACAATTAGGGTGGGTATGTAACCAATGGGTAAATCTTCCAGCCCTGGGNCCTCTGTCGCTGCCAAAAACCTCATCAGTCCACTCTTCAGGTAGATGGTGAACAGAAAACGAATCCCCTCTATTGACCAAATGAGCTTCACTAACTCTGTAACCTTGGCCTGCAAAGAGATTGGATTTTTCATTTTCACTTTTGAATTCCATTTCAGTATCTTTGACATTTTTTTGTTTTTCATCAACATCTAGTCCGACCAATATTTCATCGGGAAGAGATTTGAATGCCCATTCTAAAATTTGCTCTAGAATATGGGCTGGAAAGTGCACCTGGGCTACATATGACTCTCTTTTTTGATGCGATTCATCATTGTAAACGGCCATCGCTTCTGTTAGCCACCCACTCACCATGTATGCGCCACAACTTCTACAAACATGAAGTCCTCGATTAATTGCTAATTAGCGAACCCTTGAAAAACCNGAATTGGGTAGAACTTGCATGGCGAAGAAGAAGGGCGGCTTTGGACGCTTNCTCGGAGCCTTGACTGGAAGTCCTTACGAGCGNTTACAGAAGCAAATCGACAAGGTGGTTAAGGAATCCAATAATGATAGGGCGCTAGGTAAAGTTCTCAAAAAATTAGTNAGCGCTATTGGAGAGCAGTACGAAGATGGAAATATCGATGAAGAAGAGCATGATATTTTGATTGAAGCAGTCGAAGATGTTGACCCTGAAGGGCGAACATTTCCTAAATTGGATGAATCGGAAGATGAGTTTTACATGGGCGATATGCCTGACTCTCCAGAACTGAATCTTGGAAAGAGGCAGAAATTGGATGATTTAATGAAATCTCGTGGTGATGAGTTCACCGGTTCTTTTGGCCGAGACGAATTCGACGAATTTAGAAAGCAAATGTCTAACGAATTTTTTGCAGAATCTGATGAAGCGATAGCTGCAGGTGACCATAAGGCAGAGATTAGAACTCAGAATCGTGTTTTTGCAGATGCTGAAGAAGGAATATCTAATCTGAAGAAACAGATGGTCGAAGAAAGCGGTCTTGATGACCCTAATTCCGAAGCAGATGAAGACTACTACACCGATGATGATGGTGTCGAATGGTGGAAAGATGATGATGGCTATTGGTGGTTCCGTGAACCGGGACAAGACGAATGGCAGCCTCACGATGAGTGACTACATTTACTCAGGNGAATCTTGACTTTCCCACCAAGGTGGAACATCGAACCATTCCTTTGCATTCTCTCCCCTTTCAGTCAAGGGTAGGCTGAATATTGAGGTACTGCCTACAACATTCATTCCAATAGCAGCACAAGGGCTTGGAAGATAATCTTCTCCAGTTTCTGTGATCACCAATTGGAGGTTATTTCCTGCAGGGACTCTTACATCCATTGGATTAAACTCCATCAGCATGGTATATTCGCTTAGAGGAGCCGTTATTTTCGAATCATGGCCACCATCGCGGTATCTTACATCCATTGTAGCATGACCAAGGCGAAGGTTTGCAGTAGAATCACGTAGAGTTACGAATAGTTGACCACCGTTACAAAGACCGGTTACCACTTTGACATGGAATGTTGGCATTCCTTGGATGTGGATATCTTCTTCCATTGGGAATGCTGAGGTGAGCGTGAGTGCAGATGATGTTGCTGAGACAGTGAAACTACCACTGGATTCCCAGGTGCCCACATCATATTCTCTCCATTCAACATCTTCTGGAGGCCATGTTTCTTCAACATGCCATTTACCATCATTTGTTTGCATTTGTGCGTGTGCAGCAGGCATCTCGCCATTGCCTTTCAGAAAGTATTCGAACCAATTGTACAATTCTATTGCCCAGTCCATGCGACTCATACTTGGATAGGCTTCTCCTCCATATCCAGTACCTAATTCCCCATGGCGGTCAGGTTGGTCTGGGTAATTATGTGCCCATTGCCCAGCAATGACCCTTGCATGAATTCCTGCATCTTTCATCATTTGATAAGTTGGGAAGGCATGATATGGATCTACATTCCAATCTTGTAATCCCCATACAAGGTAAACACTTCCTCGATAATTTTCTAGCACATCAGGCAAATGTCTTCTTTCATCCCAGTAATCATTCCACTGCGAGCCGCCATACTCGTCTCCTGCCCATGTTAACCAGGGATTCATAGGGCCTACTAAATCGTCACTACACATTCGTAGTTCATCGGTAGTCATGTCGCTAGTTGCAGCCTGATAAGCCGCATCATAGCCCATTGCTCTAGCTTCTGAGGAGCCGTTACGATAGAACATTTCTTGCACACCTATCGAACCGGAAATTGGAACAATAGTTTTGAGATGCTCAGATGGATTTTGTGCCGCTTCCCAATTGGTTGTACCTGCATATGATTTGCCCATCAGTCCAACATTTCCATTTGACCAATCCTGCTCCCCTAGCCAATGAACTACCGCTTGAATTCCAGTCTGCTCACCCAGTCCTTTCACATCTTGACAATGTGTGCTTTTTCCGGTTCCAAAGGTTGATGCCTGAGCCAGAGCATATCCGTGTGAAATAAATTGGTCATAAATCCAAGCACCGACCCCTCCATCTGGAACGGTATTGGGTGACGAATCTTCACCAACCCCTGGCATTCCCTCTCCACCAAAATCATAGTATGGATGAATGGTCATTATCACAGGTACTTTCGTCCCCTCTGGAACATCAGGAAGCCAAAGCGCAACATGCATCACATCTTCTTCTGGAAAGCCGATATCCTCTTCAGAAGCAGGTAAATCTACGGAGACAAAATGTTCGGTATAGGCTAGAACTTCATAATCTCCACTTTGTGGAAGAACAGATCGGTCTTCGGTTAAATTTAGGTCCATTTTATGACGCTCTTGAAGAGGNGTTTCCCACCATTCATATGATTGAGATTTATCTTTGGAATCAGACAATATCTCGCCAAATCCCATCGCCAAAAATAGGAATACTACTGCGATGGAAAAACTGCCTGCAAGAGTGAGATTAAGGCCATAATTTCCTCCTCCGGGGAGGAGTTCGGCGTCAAATACTTCCTCCTGCATGAATAAGACGATACCATCCCTCCTCAATAGCCTTATTCAATAAAACTTCAAGATTGTTAAGTGACAATATCTCCTGCGAGCATTCATCACGGTTGACTAATTGCGATGTATATGCGAGCGCTCGCTTTGATGCTATCCTTGCTTCTGTTTGCTCCAGTTATTGGAGCGCAGAGTGGAGAAGAATCATGGCGCGCAAATGAAGTTGACATATCTCAATGGGATGATGGGCCAGTTCTCGAAGGCTCTCCTATGGATTTCCCAATCCCNGGTAATCCGGTTGTAANGATGGAGGTTGATTANCAACCAGGACATTTACAATCTAGAGTTCAAGGAGAAATAGTGATTGAATTATTTGAACAATGGGCGCCAAATACGACTGCTAATATGATAATGCACGTCGAATTAACAATTTATGATGGTATATTTTTCCATCGAGTAATCGATGATTTTGTAACTCAATCTGGTGACCCTACCTGTAAAACCGTGGGAGTTTACCCAATCACAAATGCNGAATGTGGTAGTGGAGGAGATGGTCATACTTTGGATTTAGAGCATCATGAAAATCTGTCTCATGTTGATGGTGCTATAGGAATGGCACGTTCTCAAGACCCTAATAGTGCGGATTCTCAATGGTATATTGCAGAGACTGAGGCGCACAATCTAGATCCAGAAAACCGTGAAGATGAGGGTTATGCAACATTTGGAATCGTCCGAAATGGAATGAGTCATGTAAGGGCTATAGCAGAAGTACCGACCACAGACGACCCTAGTGGTACAGAAATTCAGAATCCTGCATCATCTGCAGGAAGGCCATTGTATGAAGCCAAAATAATCTCGGTTACTATGACTGGAGTAGTTCCATATGCAGAAGAGGAACCNGTCGTTAGTGAATCGGGNTTTTCTGAAGCAATAATTGCAGGAGGAAGCGTTCTTTTACTGGGCCTCATTGTTGCTGGAGTTCTATATTATCTGAAAAATCAACCAGATATAATCGAAGAAGAAAATGTAGAGTTAGAAACTTACGATGCTGAATTATTGGATGGTTAATTTNCCTCTATTTTCAAGTCTAATACTACATGCCTTATGTGTGGACAATACCACTTGACTTTCTCAAGGTGTAGTGCAGTTACTTTCTTACCACTGGTTTTTGAAAACCAATCTATGGTCTCATCAAGCCATTGATCTAATTTCCTTTCATCCACATTCATGTGAATATGTATTATTCCTCCCTTTGGGTTCAAACAGTCAACAGCTAATTTCCAAGCAGACTCTGAAGAAGGAATCAATCCAAGAATAATTCTATCAGCAATACCTGAAAGGGTTTTCATTGTTTCACGATTATCACCTTGATGAATGATGCATAGGTCACTAACATTATTTCTAGTAAGGCCTTTCTTTAGTCCATCAATACTGTCGGGGTTGATCTCACAGGCGTGAATTAGTTTGGCATTTCCATGAACAAGCATTGGTATAGTGTAGTATCCGATTCCACAAAAAGCATCTATGACAATCTCTCCTTCCATGTTGAATTCACCCATTCTTCTTCTTTCAGTAATATTTCCAGAAGAAAACATAGATTTGGTAATATCAAATTCATAATCAACAAAATTCTCACGATGAATTACCCACCCATCTTTTCCATGTAACATTTTCAATTGTGATTTACGCATCATTTCAGGAGAAACCTCTGCCTGAATTGCTAGTCGATTACCTCCTATCGCATTCGCAATAGCTAACCAATCATATCGTTCGTTTTCATCAATAGAATTCTCGGGTAAAATCACCACATCTCCTAAGACTTCCCACTTGTTTGGAGGATTTTGCATTACTTTGGCAAGATTTTCATGAGGATTTGGATTTTGAATGATTTCGAACTCTAATTTCACTTCACCCTTTTCGACAGGAAATGCGACATTATTNCCTTGCAGCATAGGCTTTAGAGTAGTTATGAGTAAGCCCTGTTTTTTGAGTTTTGAATAGTTTTCACGGGCCGTTTTGCGTGATGAAATAAACGCAAATGATTGGACCATAATAGAACGGGAAATGGCAAAGCATGTTAAATGTCCTTGTTATCATGCATGTGACGCCCATGCGACCGATGCTGCCAACCCTTCTGTTTGCGATGTTTATTCTACCTGTGTTTTTGCCGGCAGCAAGTGCTGGAGGAATGCTAGTTTGTGGTATCAACGGTGGGACTTGTGATGATTGGGATAAAGCCGAAGATGGCACTCCAAATCAGCCAGATTGGATTGAGGGAGTATACGAATTTGACTTGGTCGACACTTCTACAATCAATATGGAAATGACTTGGGCTTTAAGAGAATTTAATCGCTCTGCTTTAGGTTTGGATAGCGTAGACATAGATTCCGCATGGGGTCTTGAAGGTATGTCTGCCCAAGATGGTGCTCCTGCCGATATGATTCGTAATTATTTCACTCAAGAGATCGGTGGTGGAGTTACAATAAAGCAAAAATTGCAAATGGAGGTTAATGACACGATTTCAGAGTTACTCTCGAGCGGTTTTGGAACAGTTAATTCAATCTCTTCAAGTTACGTTGATTCGATAAATAATGCTGGACTGATTACAACTTGTGAAGATAACCCTGCTATCGATAGCGCAGAAGAAGCGGCAATAGCAAACGATGTTTTCAACCCCCCAATCTGCTTTTCTGTAACCGCTAGTGTTTCACTTTCTACTTCTACATTTAATCTAGGGTCAGTCGATGCTCTAACTTTAGAAAGAGTCTACAAAGGGCTATTGGCAATGGGTAGCGATATCACTTCTGGTTTCGAAGTATTTGCTGACCCTGGTCATGAAGCACACTTCGTAATTAATCCTCCAGATTATGCTACAGTGCTAGCAACTGATGCTACTGGAATCCCTACTATTAGAGCAGGGACTCCCTCCTATATGGCAGCAGAATGGACAATCGATAATACAGATGCTGCGATAAGTGGAGAAAGGATTTCTAGAGATGTAAGCATCAAAGTTGGGCATAGAAACTCTACACAAACAAGTAGCGTAGCTGTAACTTCAGAGGATAAAGGATTAGACCTGAGAGTAACGTTAGATCTTTCTGATGAGAGTGAGGCTTGGATAGAAGTCGTTGCGGGTATACATCATTTAGACCAAGAAACGATGGAAGATTGGGGTATTTCTCTTGTGGATGTAACCGATAATGCCACCATTCCATGGGTAACATCTGATGGAATAAGGATGGCCTATCATAATGATATTATCGATCTAACCTCTTTTACTGACAATTTCCCAATGGATTTGGTTGGTGATTCTATCGAGGATGCAGTTCCNTCTGTTGGCGAAATTGTCGTATATGATGCAGAATGGGTTTCTGACTCTTTGTCCATCGGTATGCCTGAACCTTCAGGTGGGCTAAATCATACACATGATGCCTGTCCTGAATCTCTCCCTCCCGGAACAGATGCATACTATTGTGTTCAGGGACCTAATGCGATGGATGGTTCAAGTCCGATTTATCTGCGNGCTTATTCAGAATCATTTGACCTACATCTCTTAGATATAATNAAACAAGAAGTTGGAGATACCACCGGATTCTTAGATGCGATTCAAGAGCAAGATTTGCAGAGACTATTGGAAGCAGGACTTTCGATAGAAACAGAGTTTGGACCAGACTTACTAAGGAATATGATTCCAGATGATATGCCTCCTACTGAAATGACACTTGAATTAGTTTTACCACAATGGATGAGTTCAGCAACAGGTCAGAGTTCTATTAAGCTGGTTGAAAGAACCGTTGGAGAAGACCAACTTGGGATTTCAATGTCCAGTCCTCCTGGTGAAGGATACGACCCNCGTCATGCGATATATGATGAAGATGGTGAAGAGATTTGTTCNGCGCATGTCAGCGATTGGTCATGTGTAGATTTTGATATGGAATTAGAAGTTAGTGATGTTAATATCAATGAATGGGGGCCTAGTGCNGAGATGACAATCGCATTTTCTGCAGGAATTGATATNTATCGAATTAAGGTTCCAAATATGGTAAGAGAAAATATGAGTAGTGGTAATAACTCTGTGGATATTGAGGTAATTTCCTCGGACCTACTTCGTCTAGGATTGGATATATCAGGACGATTATTAGAACCTAGAATGACAGATTTTGAACTTGGTGATGATAACCTTTCAGTCGTGTTAACAAAGGGTGGAATCGAGGATATGGTCGATGAGATAGGTAGACGAGGAACCAACATAATTCATGACCTCGCTGAAGAATTAAGTGATGCGAATGATTCTATTGAAGTTGACCTTTCTGGAATACAGATTATCACCGAATTAAGTATTGGAAATATAGGGGCATCCATTGGAGATGATGTTCCAATAAGTATGAAACTTACAATTCCAGAATTTACCATAGCAGCTGGTGTAACAAACGGATGGGGAGGGATTAGTGATGGAGAACCAACTATTGGAATAGCAACCTCGTTCGCATCGCCAATAACTCAAATGCTAACAGATTTTAGCAGAGGAATTACCAGCGTAGGAAAACAATTAGTTTCCTTAGAAGGAAGCGGAATAAATTTGCATCAAGATGAACAACCTTTTGAGTTTCAAATCGAAGAACGAGATTTGGTTATTCACGAAGAAAGCAACACAGAATTAAGAGGCGAGTTCACCATTACAATGCCTGGAGGAATTGTTCTAGAAGAATTCCAATCTGCAAATGGTTGGGAAGATGTTGGTGAAGATGAAGATGGCCGTCAACAAATTAAAATCGATATAGAATCATTCGCTCAAGGAGACGAATTTAATTTCAAAGTTTCAATTTCATGGGGCTTTATCCTTGGTCAAATATGGGCATATCCCGCAGTAGTTATGGGATTAATGATCTGGAGAATAAGGGCGAGACGCAAGAAGAAGAGAAAGAAACAAGATGCTAAATTCAACAAACGTTCAATGAAGAAGTTCGAGAAGAAAGGAGGTCTTTCAAGCACTGAATTTGCGATGCTTGGCCGCGGAGAAGAGGCTTCCAGTAGTTTCGGTGGTGGACCNGGGGCTGGTCCTCCGCCGGTTCCTGATGGACTGAACAATGACCTAGACATCTATAGTGATGACATTTGGAACTACCCGTGAAGTGATTGAAAAATTCGTTTAGCAAGCGATGAACCTATTCCTGGAACGGTTTTCAAATCTTCAACACTTGCATGTTTTACACCTTGTCGTCCACCGAAATATCGCATTAGAGCCTGCATCTTTTTGGCACCTAATCCCGATACATTTTCAAGAGGGTCTGACAATCTTGATTTTGCTCTACTTTTGCGATGAAATTTATTTACAAAACGATGTGCTTCATCCCTCGCATGAACTAGAACTCTCCCTCTTTTGTCTAGGACTAAATCCTCTTTTGAATTTCTATGAATTGTTTCTTCCCGCTTTGATAAACTTGCTAAATTAATTAGATCGCTCAATCCATTTTCTTCAAGCAATTTAGAAATTATCGATAAGTGCGTCTCCCCCCCATCTATCAAAACTAAATCTGGCCACTCATCTTGCCTTTTCAACCATCGATGGACTACTTCCCGCATCATTCTGAGGTCATCTTTCCAATCACCTTTTACAGTGAATGTTCGATACTCCTTTTTGTTTGGTCTTCCATTACGAAGAGAAATACTAGCACCTACTCTTGAATCTCCAAGAAATTGTGCCATATCAAAGCATACAATATGATCTAGTGATGGNAAATCAAGTAATTTCGCACCTTCATCAGCAGCTCTTTGTTCGAGGGAGCCACTAGATTTGTTGACAAATCTAGTCAATTGAATCTCAGCATTTTGNTTTGCTAATTTTTGTAATGTAACTAAATCCCCTCGCGAAGGAGTTCTGATTTCTACTTGTGACTGTCGCCTAGAATGCAACCACTCACCGGCTCCATCAAAAAGTGGTGTAGGGGAGATGAGTAATCGGGGAGGATGACGTTCGGCATAATGTGAAGATACGAACATAGAGATNGTTTCTCCAATATCTCCACGATGAATTATTGGCCAAGCCTCCTGTCCTTTTACAACCCCCTCATCAGCATGTAAAACCACAACTGCAGCCAANTCTCCTTCGGTTGCAATTCCTATTGCATCACAATCACGATACACCTTACTAGAAACAATATGTTGGCTTGTCGTAGTTCTAACCGCCTTGATTAAATCTCTTTGTTTAGCAGCCTTTTCAAATTCCATTTGATTAGAATATTCATCCATTTGCTCAGTTAATTTTTCGAGTAATAATCCTGCCTTTCCATCTAGAACATTGGTCACAACTCTAACTATTTCGGGGTATCCTTCNGGGTCAAGGCATGGTCCTTGACATAACCCAATATGCATTGCAAGGCACCCGTCTTGGCCTCTGCAATCCTTATCTCTGATTCCAAATTGNCTTCTTAACAATTGTAATACTTGTTTGGCAGCACCAGCATTTGGGAAAGGACCCCACTTACGACTATCTTCAGGTGGGTTTCTTGTGTACATTATTCGTGGAAATTCTTCTTTTGTTATCGCGATATAAGGATAGGATTTATCGTCCTTNAATCTTGAATTATACCTCGGTTTATGCTCTCGGATTAATTGTCTTTCCAATATGAGGGCTTCCTTAGGAGAATTGGTTACTATGCACTGAATCTCATCTGCTTTAGCTACCAATTCGGGTATCATTAAACGGTCGGGATTAGACGAAAAATAAGAACGAACTCTATCTTTGAGAACAGTTGCTTTACCAACATAAAGCACGCGTCCAATTTTTGTTTTGAAAAGATAAACCCCCGGCCTTGCGGGCAAATCGACACCGGCCGCATCCACGGGCATATTGTATGTCTAGAGGCAGAACATNAAGAATACATCGCTAATCAAATTGGGGCAAGTAACATGGATGAGGAGTGCTTGGTAAAGTCATGATGAGCGGGCCAAAGGTGAGAATCTTGAAACAATTGGCCACTTTTCAAGCAGGTTTAGAAACGGCATGGGACGTTCCTAGAGGGATCTGTTTACCAGGTATTGCTGAAGCATTGGGTGTAGTGCGTTCAGCACTTCATCAACCCTTAGCCGAATTGATAGATGAGAATTTAGTAACCGAAAGAAAAGCGCATGTAATTGATGGAGGTAGCCGCAGGCGAAAGGTATACCACATCACTGAAGCGGGTAGATCTGAGTGCAATAATCAAGAAGTAATAGTCTCAAAAATACAGGTTGGAGAATTATTTGGAAATCCACCTGCTATCATAGATTTGAAGGGTAGAGAAAACGAAATTAATAATTTATTGACTGCAAAAAAAGTAATTTTGACTGGATTGCCTGGGATTGGAAAAACCTCATTGTTACGGGTTCTGTCAGAAGAACTGGTAAAATCAGGAGAAATTGTAAGGTTTGCTAGTATGCAATCATTCAAAGATATTTCAGATATTTTTACAGATTGGGGACTTTCAGTATCTACTGACAAAGCAGCACTGCACGCTACAAANGGAGAAGTTCTAATTCTTGATGAATTACAAGAAGTTAGTTCTAGACATCTTGCAAGAGTTGCCGATTTTGCTCAAAACTGCGANAGGATAATTTTAGCTAGCCGGGCACCAATACCTTTCGAAGAAGGGTTCGAAATTATCGANGTTCCTCCACTTGAAATTAAAGATGCAATTCAATTACTTCCTGATTGGCTAGAACAAAGAGAGATTATTGCTGAGCGTTTAGGAGGTCATCCATTGGCATTGCAATTACATGATTCAGATTCAACGCTTCCTGAAGAAGGNGCAGATTTACAAGCATGGGTCAAAGAAGTTGTACTTTCAGATATAGGTGAAGAGATGGCTGCATTAGATGAATTNTCTCTTCTACCAGTCCCAGTTCCTGTAAATTATTTACAAAATGAACAACATGTTGGAGCATTGGATGATTATGCCCTATTGAGATGGCATACAACCAATGTTGAACTACATCACCTTGTTAGAAATGTACGCTCTTCTATGCTTTCAGTAGAGCACCACAATACAGCAGCAAAATATTGGTCAGATAAAGAGGGTGACCTTTGTAGGCTGATAGAATTACATCATATCCTTGAATCAGGGGGAGATATAGAGGCTCACCTTTTAGTGAATGCTGAGGCTTTAATGATACGCTCTAACGCTGGTTTAGCGACATTGATAGGTTCTGCAATCGCTCGACATCCAACCGCTAAATTACATCGCTTAGCAGCATTGGTGGCGATTGAACGCGGCGAAGCAGAGGTTGCATCTGAGCATTTAGAAAACTGCGATGCTCCAGATTTAGATATCTCTCTTGCACTTCTTCAAGGACGTTTTGAAGAGATTGATTTAGATAATTCAGATGCAAAGTTATTGCTTTCAGAAGCTGCCAGAAGGATTGATGACAGATTACCTGGAACACAAATAAACTATGAGATAGATAAATTATTAGAAAAAATAGATTTATCAGACTTATCTAAAGAATTACGAAATGTTATGCTTGTAGCGATTGCACATGTAAAGCACGCTTGTGCAATCAATGCTGGTGATATTGAGGGTGCTAGAGAGATTAGGGAAGGTTTACGATTTATCTCTCATAGTGGTGATCCGCAATTATCTGCCTTGGATTTACGTGCTGAAATCGCTGAGACAAGCCCCAAATCACCATCCTTTGAAAAAGTTACAAACAAGGTATTTTCGATGACGGGGTTAAGAGCGGTAATGCTACAAATGGCAATAATCGAAAAAGTAGACAAAGATACTGCGAAGAAATTGATCGAGAAAGTGCAGATGCCAGATAAAGAAAGCCAATCCAACCTTTCATCTGCACGCAGAATTGCAGCAATGATTTGGTATTGGCGTTCACAACTTGACACACATAACCGCTTTTCATCTTTAGCAGAAGCGATTGCTCTATGGAATCAAGCTATGTGTCCTGAAGCATCTAAGCAAGCAGCGCAAATTATGCATTCTATGCTGTGATTAAAGTTCAGCACCGATTAGGGTTTTTGTTTCATTAATCCCTTTGATGGTGCGTATTTGTTCTACTATTACCCTTGTCAATGTGAATTCGTCATCCGCTTGTACACGAGCGATTAGGTCATATTCTCCAAATAGCATCCATCGGCTTGTGACATGTTCTACCGAATCAAGAGCGTCACGAACATTTTGTTCAAGTCCCGGTTTTGTTGTTATCAAAACGAATCCTGTAGCCATTTTTTCACCTCAATATTCAACTGCGATTAGAGTTTGAGTTTCCTTAACACCAGAAATCAGACGAAATTGCTGCATTAGCAAATTTGTAAGTCCTTTTTCATCATCCGATGTCACTCTTACCAAGAGGTCATATTCACCGTATAATGCATGAACTTCAGCAACAGATGAGTTTTCAGAAAGGGCAAGATATACCGCTCTTTCGAAGGAGGGTTCAGTCTTGAATAGCACAAACGCCTCAGGCATTGTAGTGGCGACTTGCCATGCCTTCTTGAGGATACCGACTAGAAAAATTCCTAAACGAGGAGGGGAACAGTCTAAGACAAATCCTAACCTCACAAAGGTATGGTGCGTAGTAAGTACTCTACATCTTTACTACTGGTAGCCATTTTTTTACTTTCATCTATCGCGCCAATATTAACATCTGCTGATACTTCAGGCAGGGCTCAAATAAATTGGAGCAACGAGGTCACAATCAATTCAGATTATACTGTAATAGTCACAGACGAATTGGTAATAGCAGCATGTACCAATGTCACATTAGGAAATAATGCTCGTATTTTTATTGAAGGAAGATTAACAGTAGAAGGAACAGAAAGTTGCCCGGTTTACTTTGATTATGCGGGTGCTCAAGACCATAGAGGAATACAATTTAATTCAAGTTCAAATGGAAGGGGCAGTAAAATTGACAATCTATCAATTGTTCATTCTGTTTATGGAATAACAATTTACGGTTCTGATCCATATATAGCAAATCTAACAGTATATGATGCCGATGATGTAGGAGTAGATTTGTTTAATTCAGCAACTCCAACGATTAGAGATTTGAAAATCATAGAAGCGGGTCAAGATTGGAATTTCCCGACATATTGGAGATATGGAATTGGCCTGTCAATAGGTGCAGGTTCTGCTCCAAATGTAGACGGAGTTGAGATGAATAACCTAGCAACCCGGGGACTTAATTTCTGGGGNAATTCAGGTGGCTTGTTCAGAAATATCAGTATTGATAATGTTACAGGGGCTACTTTGGCTTTAGCTGCTGGGATTTGGGTAGAAGATAGTAGGCCGCTAATCGAGAGTGCAGAAATAGATAGAGCAGATCACGGTACTATAGTTCGTCATTCCGATGATAGCCTCACTACGCGTGCAGTGATTAGAGACATAGAAATAACTAATTCAATGTACAAGGGTTTACTTATCGACAAACTTGATCGTACAAATTATACGAATTATCAATCTGCTGTTATAGACGGATTAAGAATCTCTGGAACTGGAGGCAACGACGCTAAAACAGCAGGTTTAGCAACTTCTACAGTAGAGGTTAATGCTACAGGTGCTTGGATTGAAAATGCTGAATTAGAAGATAATGATGCGGTTGGNCTTCGCTTATATTTTGTTGATTCAACTTCTACATTTACAAATTGGACAATCAACAATACAGGTGAAGTAAATGCTGGAGCACATAGTGCGGGAGTAAGTGTAAGGTCGTCATATTTTGCCGCATATCTAAACAATTTTGAAATCTCGAATTCACCTGGACCGGGGATATATTCAACCAACGGTGGGGCGATACAGGGTACCAATTGGAATTTGCATAATAACGGAGAAGAGGGANTCTATCTCAATAGTGCAGCAGCAATTGTCGANGGATTAAACCTGTCACAAAATGGTGCATCAGGAGTNCACATCAATGATGCACGNTATGTCTATCTCTCTAATTTGTCTAGTTATCAAAACTCTGATGCAGGCATGAAATTTAGTGAAGCGAATGATATCGAATCAACATCAGGAGATATCAGTTGTAGTATCTGTAGTTCTGTTGAGGATGAAAAGGGGATTATATTGACAGATTCNGTAGATATTTATCTTGATGAAATTAAGGTNCATGACCCACTTAATGGTTCTGCGATTGATATTGATAATAGCGGTCTTTCATTAGGTGTACAAGGCGGTAGTTTCCATTTAACAAATGCAGAGATATGGACAAATAATTCTCTGCCTGCGATAAATATTGTACAGGCTGAAGGAGAAATAGATGGTCTAGATATGTATGGGTCTCATGGTGGAATTGTTTGGGATGCTGACCATAACGTCGAGCGTCAAAGCATAATGTCGAATGTCAGCCTATCGGGTACAGCATGCCTGAGCCTTTCCAATCATGATGATTTAGTCGGTGTTGGAAATGAGATTACTAGCGAATGTACCGGTTCAATTGAATTTACTAATTCACAAGTAAATTGGTCTAGATTAANCGATTTAGCAAATCATGAATTGGAATTAGATTCCAATAGTCACCTTCACCTACACCANCCCTCAGGAATCGATTTCACAATTACAGATTTACAAGCAGGAGCATGGATAGATGTAGCATGGGATGTTGAGGTATGGGTGGTAAACAACTTTTCCAATGGGATTCCTAGCGCATCAATTGATTTTAGTTTCGACCAATTAGAAAGCAACTTTTCAGTCACTGCAGACCAATTAGGGCGAATAACAGTCACAGATTTAGTCGGTAAGAGATACACGTACAACGGAGAAACCCCATATTCGGTTGTAAGCATAGATTGTTCATATGATTCAGTCAGTAATAATACTTCGACAATACTTGACCAAAATCAAAATGTCTGGTGCCATTTGCCATTACAAAATCAAGCACCTTTCTTGATTTGGGACACTCCTGTGGATGAAGAAATATTCCCCAGTCAAGCCTTGGTTAATTTCGATGCAAGTAGAACTTGGGACTTAGATAATGATTCGATATCTTGGGAATGGACCTCTTCAATCGACGGCCTAATTGGAACTACTTCACAATTTAATGCCAATGACCCTACAGCTGTTAATCTCCAAACTCTCAGTGATGGAATTCATATTATCACTGCAAAAGTATGTGATGATGCTGGACATTGTGTAGAACAAAACAGAACTATCGAATTATCTAATCAGCCACCAGTAATTGTTGTAAGTACGCAACCAGGACTTTTCAATGATAAATTAGAGATCCCAATTACAAAGCCTCTTTCCTTCTCTTTGAATGGCACATATGACCCTGAAAATGATACTTTGACTTGTACTTGGACCTGGCCCGACCATTCAGTAAATGCTACAAACTGTGCCTCATATTCAGGAAACATTTCATTTGCGGATATGACGATTACTAACTTCATACTCACACTTTCGGTTTCTGACGGAATTAACCAAGCNACAGAATGGCCAGTAGAGGTCACTTTATCCAATGAAATGCCTATCCCGTCATTTACTGTTGAAAGAATGGGTAACCTTTCTGAAGATGAGATTACTCTTACAAGTACCTCTATCGATCCTGAGAATGACGAAATCCAATATCTATGGACCAGTAGCATAGATGGCGTTTTGTCAAATGACAGTATTTGGACAGGACATCTTTCTCGTGGAACCCATATCATCACTCTATCAGTAAATGATGGAAGAATGGAACATTTGGATAAAGTTAGTGAAAATAGTACTATGCTCGTAGTGAGAAATAGTCCTCCTAAGGCGGTAATAAATTCTCCAATAGCAAACCTNTCTTATGATTCTAGTCATTTGTTTGAGTTTAATTCTACAGGCTCTGGAGACTGGGATAGTGCTTGTTTTACATTCCCAGAAAACCTAACTTGGCATTGTGCAGAAAACGAGCCTGAATCAGGTTCTGAATGGTTGATATATACTTGGGAAAGCGATTTAGATGGCCGTTTGACAGAAGACGGTTCTGATTGGCTAATCTTTGAAAGTTATCTTTCTGCTGGCTTGCATAACGTTACTTTTACGATTGATGATGGAATAAATAATCCAGTATCTAGTAGCATAATGATTGATGTATCTCCATCTGCTCCAGTACTTGGATTAGTCTCTCCAAACTTGGAGCAGGGTTACAATTCTAGTGATATTTTATTGTTTGACATCAGTGATAGCATTGACCATGATGGCGACANTTTCACCTTTACTTTAGAAAGTAATTTGCTTGATGATGCATTATTAATCGACCAAGACCCATACTCCTCATATCAACTAAGTCTTCCAGCAGGATTACATTCACTAACGTTTACAATGCTCGATGATTCAGGATTATCTAGAGTCGAAAACATAGAACTNTTGGTAGTAGAATCAGATCCTTTCGCAGTAATTTTCGAACCACTTAACAATCAGAAATATCAAGCTGGAGAAATTGTAATTCTCGATTCTATTGGGACAATTGATGCAGATGATGATTTAACTAAACGAGAATGGAGATTATACGTTCCAGGTGAAAATTATCCTCGAGTATTGTCTAGTGCGTCCTATCATGAGNAGTACCTACTTCCCGGTGCACATCATATCTCATTATATGTCGAAGACCGTCGAGAAGGAAGTGATGAGACACANATCAATATTACAGTATACTCAAGCGACCCNGACCTCAACAATTTATCNGTCAAATACGANAATGTAAATCCTGGTGAATCGGTATTGGTCAAAATAGAGGTTGAATTAATNGACCCTGATGGAACTACTTCACACATAGAAGCTAATTTGACAAATGGCGATGAATTAATTTCGTTCAATCTAACTTATGATGACAAAAAGCANGTTTGGACAGGCCAAGTAGAAATCATCGTTAGTGAAAAAGGAAATCCTTACCTTGTAGTTACCGCTTATGACGGGGAGGTTTTTGCAAGTAAAACTCATAATTTCAACTTTGAGCCAATTGTTGAGGATAATTCTGCGATGGTAGCGATTGCAGGCGGAGTCGGTGGATTCGTAATACTTTCATTACTTATCGCGGTACTGATTATTAGGCGCAGAAAGAAATTGATAGAAATNGAGTTAGCAGATATTGATTTAATTGATAATTGGGGGACATTTAGTGGAGAAATCGAATCTATTGCCCCTGAGGACTCGATTTTAGAAACTGAAAAGTAGGCTCAAGTCTTATATCTCACCGATTTAAGCAGTGACTATGGAGAAGAACTTCTCAAAAGTATCAGCCCTAATTTTGACGACCATACTTTGTGCATCATTTATACCAGCGACCAGCGCTCAAGAATCTACTGAGCACTATGCGTTTGGAATGGAATACAACTATTCCAATCTAAATGATNATTTTGAAAGTATGAGTGGATTACCACTAGATAATATCCTCGCAGATATCATGCAGTCTGCAGATGATGCAGGTATGGACATGGTAATTNTAGAACAGACCACAGGAGTCTCGACAATGGTCGTTGACCAGTATATGGATGGTGTAGAAACATGGACAGTAGATGGGGCATCTATTGAGATGACTCGCCATATCACCGATTTGACAATCAGAAATGGTGCACTTTCAGACATCGCTTTGGTTACAGAGTGGTCAGATAGTTATGCAGGATGGGATCTAACTTTCACATACGATAGTGATGGAGTAATGAACATCGATGCAACTTATGTTGAGTACAGAGATGCTTCTGGATTGGTTTACGGATATGATACTACCATGTCAGGATCGATGTCAGCAAACAGTGATTTTGGAATCTATGGCTCAGTTAATGGAGAAGATGCTGCTGANGTNCTTCCACTAAATATTGAACTCTCCCTTGAATTTGAGTACGATGTNACTTCNGCATCTAGTCAAATCAGACTTGATGAACCAAGCACTCTNAACAATGACCTTGCAAACCTAAACCCAGGAGAAGAACTCGAGTGGGAACTTCTTGAGTCAGGATATGATAATGACTATTATGAATACGATTGGAGGGATTATCACTATGTTTATTGGGTAAATGCTAACGATTATTATTACAATATTGATAACTTCAGTTGTATGTGGGATAATGATATTTCTTCACCAAGTTATTCTTCGTATATTTGTGAAGGATGGTACGANGACCATGANGACCATNATGACCATGATGACCATGATGACCATGACTGGAACTTCTATGATTCCTGTTCCTATGATGCTGACCGTATGAATGACCAAGGTGAAGATGGTTTGTACTGGTGTTATAATGACGGGGAAGAAGATGAAGACGTCTGGTGGTACTGGTGTGAGGAGACTGAAGAACATGACTACCGATGTACCGATGATTTCGGGCATGGAAACCAACCTGAACACGATGGCCATGATGACCATGATGGCCATGATGACCATGACTGGAACTTCTATGATCACTGTCACTTTGATGCTGACCGTATGAATGACCAAGGTGAAGATAGTTTGTACTGGTGTTATAATGACGGAGATGACGGTGGTGAAGAAGTCTGGTGGTACTGGTGTGAGGAGACTGAAGAACATGACTACCGATGTACCGATGATTTCGGGCATGGAAACCAACCGGAACACGATGATCATGATGATCATGATGACCACGGAGACGATAGTCATGATGAGAACCAGCCTGATATAATGTTTACCAAGAACTATTGTGAGTATTATGAGAGTTCAGATACTTATTGGTGCACAGATAGTTTCGGGCAAAAAGAAGAATGGCAGAATTCACTTACCTGGACACATCGAGAAGACGGAACAATGCCGGATGCTTTAGAAGAATTTGATACCATTTATTGGATTCATTATTATGAAACAGATAATGCATCTTGTGAATACCAAGGATGGGAATTTATGTGTACTTACGCTGGCTATGATTACAATGGAGATGGCGATATCACTGAAGATGAATATGACTACAATTACCACCCATATTGTGAGTACTACTCTAATGATGGAGGGATGTATTATTGTACGCATGATTTTGGCTGGGGAGACTGGGGTGATACTCTAGATAACACAAATTATGCAGATAGGATAATTCCTGAAATGCCGTGCAACTATTGCGATTATGCTGATATCGAAATTATAGATCTTTACGACTCAGTTTCTGGAGACTTCGCAACAAGCACAAGTTTTGATTTCTCTTTAACAGGCCTACCTGCTGAAGAGTTCGGATTCCCTGAAGGCGACTGGGACCTTACTGCATCTGATTCAGCAACAGATAGTGGGACCTTCGACGAGTCAAACATGGAACTCGATTTAGAT
This sequence comes from Methanobacteriota archaeon, assembly GCA_002706615.1. Classification (GTDB taxonomy): domain Archaea; phylum Thermoplasmatota; class Poseidoniia; order Poseidoniales; family Poseidoniaceae; genus MGIIa-K1. The sequence goes on along the minus strand of PALS01000034.1, from coordinate 37,762 downwards.
GAATGTGGTCACATTGAATTTGAATTGCATGAAGGTTCACAAATGATTACTCAAGATGATGGTTCTCAAATCGAAGTTCTGCAAGCTCATGGACTACCAATACCTATGCCTATGTTCTGTCAAGTTGCACACTTGACCGGCACAGCACTAATCGGTTCTGATGATGGAACAACAATTGGAGATTTACTGGAGGACCAATTAGATGATTTATTCCTCTCCGACCTTGAAACAGAAAACCAAGACGGATATGATGAGGGTATCTACATGAGCCTACAAGATTCATCAGAATCTCAAGTTGAACTTTATGTCGAACATTGCTGTAATTTAGATTATGAGGAAACATACGAAGTAAGTGTAGTCCTGGAAGACAGTAATGGTGTCACAACTGATACTGCCTCTTGGGTAGTAAGCGAGGATTCATACTTCACTGAATATGTAGATTTGGACGTAACTGGCTGGGGCGAATATTGTGCTACTGTAGAAGTTAAGCAAATCGATGAGGCTAATCCAATGCTTGAGTCGGAATATTGCTTTACAGTTGACCAACAGATGGAACCATCACAAATGATAGAAGATATTGNAGAATCTTTTGGTGAATCTACTTTGGAGAATGTCTTAGAAATCTTTGGAGATAATTTGGAGAACCGTATGGACAATTATGAGGCTGATTTTGCATATAACGATGGAGATGCCTATGTTTTGTGGGACCCAGCAACTAACCAAATTGTTGGTTTCCAANTGTTAGTAACCGACTATGAAGAACTCNATTGGGNNGAATGGGGGTACTGCGAATGGGAAGGTGACGATTGGAACGGTGATGATATGTGGTATTGTGCTGATAGTGAACAAGCTGCAGATTCATATGGATTTGATGACTATTGGTATTACTGTGAATTTGTCGAAAGTTTAGATGAAGATGAGAAATGGCGCTGTACTGATGATTTAGGTAGAAGTTCTAATCACGAGTCTTCATCAACCGGCACTCAATATCTTGATTCAATCAATAACGAAGAAGTTTGGTGGACTTTGATAGGTCCTGAATCTGATGAATACGCACCAGCACCAGACGCGCTTTCAGTAAGTTACTTTTCAGGAGTACAAGCTATTGCAGTTGAACAAGCAGTAGAAGATTCCTCCTCATTAGATGATTTGGTGGATTTGGATTTACATGACACATCTGCTCTAGATCTAGCGATAGAAGAGGGTGGAGATGCACCAAGTACCGGCTCTTCTGATGAGGCTGATGAAACGGTCACTGAGGATTTGGAAGAAGGTCTCTTGCCATTCGTCTCTCCTGCAATGACAATTGTAGTAGTAGCATTGGCTGGTCTAGTTGCAAGTCTACGAACCCGTAGAGATTAGACCGCAAGTGTGACAGTGGATGGTCTCTCCCCTTCCAGTAATGGAAGGGGAGGGTGCACCCATTCAGCGTGATTTGCTGAATATTGTTCGAGGTAAAATCACGATGAAATCCCTGCTACATGTAGTTCAGTTAATCGCTGTAATCGCATTGATTGGTTCTACTCAGAACAATCAGTGGAGTAATATTAATGCAGATTTCCAGTATACAGAAGGAGTTCCTATTGGAGTTGGGATGGAAGCAAATGTTAACATTTCAGCGAATGAAACCACTAATCAAATCGACATCAAAGGCTTATTCAATTTATCAAAATGGANNAATATGCGCAATGATAGCGTGACAATAGAATCCGAAGAGGAAGACTCTTCACAAGAGGATTATGGATTTGAAAATATTTCTACATTGCAAGAAGTCCGTGAAGAAATCGCGGTAATGAATAAAATTGCAATATCTTTGGTATGTATATTACTAATCCTGAATTTCTGGGACGTAAAGTACAGAAGTTTCCTTGGACTGATAATCACTGGTCTGATATTCTGGATTTTTATCTCACTAGCCTTCAGAGCACCACTCGGATATATCGCTAGCGCAAATTTCGGGGATAGTGTACCTGGCGTAGATGAATCCGATGATGGAGAGAGTAGCGTCCATCCAATTTCAGTAGTAGAATATTCTTGGAATGATACCTCAGCTACTATTTTCATAAATTATTCAAGTTATGATCTTGGATTGGTAAATGAATCAAATCTCAGCGAGGTAATCGAAAATCCTCCAGGCGAAGACCATCCTTCATTTATGAAAATGGAAGGGAAAATAAGTCTAACAATTGCTAAATTTATCTCAGATTTATTCTATATTTGGTTAGGAATTTTTGTCTTAATCCCTGCGATAATGACTATCGGGAAGAGAGTTTCAATAGATAATATCGAACGTTTGACTTGACAACTTAAATCTCAAGTAATAGTTTGTTAAAACATCAAAACATATATTCGGTATAGGCAGAAATAGGGCACATGGACCGTATGTCCGCAGTTCTGTTTAGTTTGCTTTTGATTACTACTTCNTTAGCCGGATGTTTTGAAGATCGGCAAAAGATTGACGATGNAGGAATTGTTGTAGAAAATGAACAAGTTTCGGAGAATGAAACCGAGAATACAACAACTCTTGATGATGGTTTTGTCGGNTCAGTTATTTTTGAAACACCTGGAGAATCTGTACTAACAGGTGTCGCAGTACCATTCATCTATTATGAAGACGCCACTTTCTACCTATACATGTGCAATGGTACAGAAGGCCACCATTATTCAACCTCTAGTGATGGACTAANTTTCACCTCTCCACTTAGGACTGGAATCGGGGGATGTGGNCTCAACTTTGTCAAGTTAAACGATGGAACATACCGGTTATACACCACAACCAAAGTTACACTTGAAAATGGTACAGAATCNATAAATTCAACCTCTTCTGTTTTTACAAATTTGACAGATTTGGGCCCTATGAGCAGAGTGAAGGACAATGGTACTGATGTCCAAAGTTCTGGCGAGCCATGCCATGATTTCTTAGGCACTCCAAGCGTGGTTAGATTAAATGAAAGCGATGAAAGTGTTCGGTTATATTTTTCTTGTTCTAATCCTTCACATATGGCAGGTTTTACTTCATCAGCAGATGGGATAACCTTCGGTGCTAGTGATGGTATATTGCTATACCAAGCAATAGATATTGAAATTCATGATGTTGGAGACGGTTATCGTGTGTTCTATACCATGATGAATCCAGACAAGCATCCAGAAATTTCTCCTTTCCATCCTCAGGAAATAATGACTGCTGTAAGCGAGGATGGTTTGAATTGGGAAGTTGAGGGTATGATTGCCAATGTAACCACTGTAGCAGAAGGATTAGGAATGGAAATCGGTGTACTTGCAGACCCTACTGCAGTTCAACTTCCTGATGGTTCTTGGAGAATCTACTTTGGAAGTGCGAGCGAAAAAACCGATAATCACGGTGGAATCTATTCGTTAAGATGGACACCNGAGTAAATTATTTCTTTTGCTCAGGTAGGTCTCCATTCAGAGAATCGGGGTTATCTGGTAAAGCNCCCCATTCTGTACGAGTTCTGTGAAGTCCGAAACGCTTAGCCCAAATAAATCGCAAATTTTTCCAACCATCACCCCAAGTATGTATTTCAGCTTCGCCAACACGTGGACGATATGGAACNGAGATTTCTATTGCCTTATCATGGCCTAGAACTTTACGTGCTAGAATCTTCATCTCTTCTGAAAGAGGCATACCATCGTTTGTAGGGCGCATCTTTGGATTTTCAAAAATAGACTTTCTAAAAACCCACATTCCAGATTGAGAATCTTTTATTCCATATCCAAATGCTAATCTTGCATTGAATGATAACATCCAATTCCCAAATCCGTGAAGACCAGACATAGAGCCTTCTTCTGCCAGTGTTAGTCGATCACAAGTGATGAAGTCAAGTTCATCATCTAATAACTTCTTAACTAAATCTGGAACAACCTCTGCAGGATAAGTACAATCAGCATCCATTGTGACAATTATATCGCCCTTAGCTACATCAAAACCAGTACGGTAAGCGCGNCCATATCCNTTTCTCGGCTCTAAATGAACTCTTACTCCCATCTCNAAAGCGATTTCACGAGTACGGTCGGTAGAATTTCCATCTACGATCATAATTTCAAGTTCATCACACCAATCGCGNGGGATTGAATCTACTGTCATACCGAGGGCTTCCTCTTCATTCCTAGTAGGAAGAAGGACAGTAACCGACACTGGTAATTTGTCCGCCATGAACCTTCGAATGTCCGATTTGACTTGAAGGCACCTATGGTGCGATTATTTAGCGAATAGTGTTCTCGGCTGTTTGGGTAGCATGCATATTGCCATAGTCTCAGGCGAATATCCGCCCCGTTGGGGTGGAATCGGTTCGGTGGTTTTCCACCTTTCAGGTCATTTGGTTGAACTTGGACACGAGGTTACAATTATCACTAGATCTCACAAACAAATCGCCCCTTCCCAAGAGGGTGTAGAAGTCATTTCTGTCAAATGGGCTCCGTTACCGATGGCTTTCACGCGTTCATATGGCAAACATGCGATTAAAGCTTTGAAGAAATTACATCAGAAAAAACCGATTGATGTAATCAATGCTCACCTTCCATTAGTTTCATGGAAGAAAAAAGAATTCGTTTGGCTTAGTGACAATATAGCTCCAGTTGTTTCATGCTTACACGGTTCATGGTTGGGTGAAAAAGAAGGAGTAAAAAGAGCAGCAGCGGCTAAAGAATCGGCAACATGGCGTAATCCAAATGACCTAGCAATACTCCTCACTTCCAATTGGTATTCCAAATATGAGAGAGCGGGTATTTTGAAATCATCAATCTGTGTTTCAAATTCTCAATCTACTCTAAAAGAATTCAAGCAATGGTATAATCCGGATGAAAATTTTGACTGTGAAGTAATATTGTGGGGTTGTGACCACAAGGTATTCCGTCCACCCAATACCGATGCAGAGGCTGAACAATTAGAGCATGAAAGAATACGAACATTGTATGGCTGTGGTGATGAAGAAGCACTATCCTATTCACCGGACACTAAGACTCCGATGTTGCTCGCAGTCGGCCGTCTAGTTGCTAGAAAGGGCTACATGACATTATTGCGAGCAATGCCACAAATCATCGCTGCACACCCCGGGTCAAAATTAGTAATTGTAGGAAGAGGTCATATGAAAAAGAGCCTCGAATCCACTGCAAAGAAAATGGGTATTGAAGAATCAATTCATATTCAAAGCAGCTTATCATTTGAAGAACTTGCTCAGCATTTCCGTTCGGCTGATTTAGTGATTTATCCCTCATATTATGAGGGTCAAGGTTTGATTCCTCTAGAATCCTTAGCGAGTGGAACTCCTGTTGTAACCGTGGATCAAGAACCACTAACTGAAATGGTTGATGAAACGGTTGGAGGTTTATTTTCTCGCGGCGACTTTAATGATTTAGCGAAGGTCGTTATTGCAGAATTATCTTCAGATAATCGAATTGAAAAGGCTAGTAAAGGACGTGATAGAGTTCTTGCTGGTTTTACCTATGAGCATAATGCTTCTGCTTACGAAGCAGTATTCCTCCGAGCTATTGAAAAATCCAATATTAAAGTGAAGAAATGAAGATTTCTCATGGATTGAAGCAGATTAGTGACTTGACGGCGCGCTTTTGAAAGGCATGACCTCGCATGCGCGAGCATGCACGCGAGGCGTTTGACGGTAATTTGTCTGGCCGCGTGCTTGCTGTCCCTCGTTCCTGCTGTTTCTGCGGATGATGATCAGGCTAACGCGACTCCTATGACAAATGGAGTCTCAACAAATGGTTATGTTTGCCATGATGATGGCTGTTCTCCCAACGACCAAACCGATTGGTGGAAGATGTATGCTTTCATGGGCGACATAGTCGCAGTGGGCTTTTCCGGCTCGATGAATAATGGTGCCTGGTGGTGTATTGATGATGGCTGGGAAGCCGATTTCTCAATACATGATTCAGCCGGCACACAAATTGCAAGCCAATCTATGTCAAATGCAGGCTCATCCACAACACTTTCCACTACAATGCCGGCTGCAGATTGGGTATATGTGAAGGTCAAAGGATTGGATAGTTGGTGTAACGATGGAGTAGATTATACTCTGACCCCTTCGATTAACCAAGATAATCGAGATACTGATGAGGACGGATTTATCGATAATGAAGATGACTGCGATGTAACTTCTGGAACTTCAACAAATGACCGAAATGGATGTCCTGACGCAGATTCTGATGGCTGGTCAGATCCTGATGAAGGCTGGGGGCCAAATAATGGAGCAGATGCTTTCTGGTTAGAGCCGAGTCAGTGGGTCGATAGCGATAATGATGGCTATGGAGATAATTTGGAAGGATTTGAAGGAGATCATTGCCCATACCGCAGAGGATATTCAGTAGATGACCGATATGGCTGCCTTGATTCAGACGGAGATGGTTGGTCAGATGCAGACCCAGGTGGTTTAGATGGAGTTGAGGAGTGGTATGCCCATCCGACTGGTCTAGCAGATTCTTTCCCATTTGATGTAACTCAATGGAGGGACACAGATGTTGATGGATATGGTGATAATTGGGCCAATTCTTCTTGGAATGAAACCAGATTTAACTGGTCGATAGGTGAATGGTACGAAAATGCAACCACACCTGACGCTTGTCCATTTGAAACAGGATATTCCAACCAAGATCGTTTTGGTTGTCCTGATGAAGATGCGGATGGTTGGTCAAATCCTGATGCTAATTGGACTGCAAGTGATGGAGCAGACGCTTTCCCAACAATCCCTAGCCAATGGTCTGATAGAGATGGTGACGGTTGGGGTGATAACCAAACGATAGGCGCTGAACAAGTAGATATTTTCCCAGATAATCCAAGCCAGTGGTTAGATTCTGATGGTGATGGGTGGGGCGATAATCAATCGTATGGGGCTACTCAGGTAGATGATTTTCCATTCATAGATTCTCAGTATCGCGATACTGATGGCGATGGTTATGGAGATAATCTAACCGGATTTGAAGGAGATGTCTGTCCGCAAAGTACAGTGGAAGAAGTTCAGAGTGGCTGGATTAGTTGGGCTGACCGATTTGGTTGTTTAGATTCTGATATCGATGGTTACTCTAACCCTGATGATTGGTGGATTTCCCACCCCGATGGATTTGCTGATGCATTCCCTGATGATGTAAGCCAGTGGCATGATACCGATGATGATGGCTATGGTGATAATCTCGAATATTTCGATGGTGAGACATGGCGTGAAGCTTGGCGAGGGGATGGTTGTGTAGCAACCGAAGGAAATTCTGCAATGGACCGTTGGGGTTGCCCAGATTCAGATGGTGATGGTTGGTCAAATCCAACAACTCACTGGTTAGCAAGTCCTGGTGGAACTGCTGATGCTTGGCCTGCAGATGTAACTCAATGGCATGATAGAGATGGCGATGGCCGAGGAGATAATCCACGGGGTACAACTGCCGATGTTTGTCCAGATATGCCGGGGACTTCAGTAGGACCTACATCTGGTGGAGACCGATGGGGATGTCACGATACGGACGGCGACGGTTGGTCTGATTTGGGAGACTCGTTCTTACACGAACCAACTCAATGGCGTGATGAAGACGGAGATGGATTTGGAGATAACCCAGAAGGACATGAGGGCGACGCATGTCCATCAGAGAGGGGTCAATCCTTTTTCGACAGATTGGGATGTAGAGATTCAGATGGTGATGGATGGTCAGATCCATCTCAAGATTGGTTAGCATCTCCATGGGGTAGTGCTGATGCATTCCCTACCGATAGATTACAATGGCAAGATACTGATGAAGATGGATTTGGCGATGTTGGCATCGGGGCAAAAAGAGATGATTGCCCTGAACAAGCCGGTACATCTACTCGAGATTTACAAGGGTGTCCTGACGCAGATGGTGATGGTTGGTCAGACGAATACGGAGGTTGGAATGCAGCATTTTCAACCTTAGGCGAAGATCCGGCAGCCAGTTGGCTCTCATACCTAATTTTGGGTGTTGTCATGTTGGTTTCATCTGGACTTGCAATCATAATACGTAGCACACGTTCAGTTTCAGCACTCGAAAAGAATTTACCAAATCTCAATATTAATGACGGAGGTGAAAATAATGCGTGAATGGCTAATAGTAGCATTATTTGTTAGCTGTTGCTTTATCTCTCCCGTTACAGCAATAGAAGAAGAAACCGACCCATTTGTGGAAGCGGGCCTTTCATTGGTCGCACTACGTAATGATAGTTTAGACACCGATCAAGATGGAATGATGGATGCGATAAGGGTAGTAGTGGTGCTAAATTCTACTGCTACATGGACTGATTTGACCTTATCGTTGATAGGACATCATGCAGGAATGGTTGTCGAAGAACAATCGGTAATGTCTTTTGCTAATCAAGAAAATTCTTCTTTGACATATGATTCATGGGCTGAAGGTGAGCATAGTTTGACTTTGGAGATAAGCGATGTTGAAGGCCAGTTGTTAGTTTCTATTCCTTTAGGCGTATTTGATTTGTCACCGGCCCTTTCAGTACCAGATATCGACCTAAGACTTTCAGGTTCAGAAGTTATGGAAACAGGTGACCCTTGTGAAATTAGAAGAGTTTTCATCGACCAAACTGGTCCTCGATGGGATAAAGACGGAACCCGCTCAATCACAGGAACGCCATTTACGGTACTAGATTCTGAAGAGTTTGTAGATTGCAGCACATGGCCTGCAGGAGTTTATACAATTAAGGAAACATATGGAAATGGCTTGGGTCAAACCACTTCTGATGAACTGGAAATTGTGATTGCTAACAAGCCACCACCTTCGTTCAAACTAAATGTAAATGGCGATAGTCTTCAAGCAGATACGCCCTGTAATATCGTTCACGTACCTTCTCCTGGAGAAGATCATTCCGACTTTACTAAATCTTGGACAATAACTCCATCAGACTCTATAACTATTGGAAATTATAGTAATCTAGACTGCTCAACTTGGAGTTCAGGCGTATACAAAGTATTGCTTACAGTAACCAATCATGAGGGCATTAAGGCGACTAGTGGTTCTATGCTTGTTCGTCTCCCTCCCGCAACTATGAGTGCAGAAGAAAGTTTGGAATCTCCTCAGCAGTCAAGTGGTTCAGATACGGTTACTTCGAATATTGGATGGTATGGAATCATAGCATTATCTCTGATTTTGGGTGCTGCGGTATTTTTGATAATGCTCCGAAGTCCAGAACAAGAAGTACTGGTGGATGGAATGATGTATGATGAGAGTGGTCAACCCGATTCTGAAGGACTGCCCACGCACATTGATGAAAGTGGAGTTTTATGGCGTAAGCACGATGATGGCGAAGTAGATTGGTGGGACAGGGCTAGTTTTTCGTGGAAGAGGTGGTAATCTGATACAAGAAATCGCCTTCTATACNGCATGGNTNTCGGGNNGTTTACTAGCGATAATTTTNGGACGAATTATNTGGGTTTCATTTNTNGGATATCGAAATGAAAAACCTTTGTTAGACCGGGAATGGGTTGACGATTGTGCTCATCTAACCACTGCNAAAATNAAAGGCTCGAAGATAGAATTGAAAAANATCAGAGATTTTCANTGGAAGAGTAAAAGAGAACATAANAATAAGTGGATNGATGGNAAGTTNGATTTAGAAAAANTAAGAGATGTATGGTATATTGTTGACCATTTCCATCCAAAAATAAAGGCGATGGCACATACTATGCTTTCATTCGAATTTGAAGATGGTCGTTTCATATCTTTTTCTTTTGAAGCACGTCGAGAAATTGGAGAAAGATTTCATCCATGGGATGGGATGTGGAAAGCATACGAATTGTACCTATTGGTCTCTACTGAAAGTGATGCNCTACATCTAAGAACCAATATTCGTAAAAACAAAGTTCATCTTTTCAGAGCACAAACCCCTCCAGGAAAGGATAAAGNTCTATTTGTCGCACTATGCAACCGCATCAATGAATTGGCAGAATCGCCTGAATGGTATCATACNATTACAACAACTTGTACGACTTCAATTGTCGACCAAGTTAATTTGATTACACCNGGAAGGATTCCAAAAATGTGGAGGACNTTGTTACCNGGTTATTCAGCAAAGGCTGCATGGAAATTGAAATTGATAGAAGACTGGGGTGGATTAGATGCTACTTTGGTTGCCTCTCATATAGATGAAATAGCAAAGAATTGGAATGAAAAAGAATCATATTCGATGCATATACGAAGACATATGCCTCCAAGGTCAAACTGACCAGATGAAAATTAAATCACCTGATTTGTGATTTATTTTTACTTCGGATCCAATGACTCTATTTCCAACACCTTTTGTTCCAGTACTAAGCGTTTGATTTTTTAATTCATATTCGGTTCCAGAAATTGAAACTCCTTCCACATTTCCAAAAGCAAAAAGTGAGCAGATTGAATTTTCTTTTAGTTCGATTTCGAGTCCTTCTTTTGGTACCAAACATGCTCTCCATCCATCAAAGTATAGAATTGCAGAAGAATTGGTTTCACATAGTGAAGTAAATGCTGCNAGTCGGTGGTCTATCCTACCTCCTTCAACTCCAACAATCCAATCCACCTCGAAATATTCCAGAGCTTTGGCAAGATCTGAATTTTCTTGGCCGCTAATTTCTATCGATTCGATTTGTTTCTGTTTTGACCAAGAATCCATATCGCCGATTACAAAATCACAATGTTCTAGTCGGTCAGCAGCTCCNTCACAAGCAACNACTATTTCGGCATCTTCAAGCAGAGTGTCCATCAATTCTTTTGATGGCCATTCTCCATTGGCNACCACCAGTACTCTGCCCGCCATATTTGGGCGAGCAGATTCACTAATTCAAGCCGTTCGCTCCAATGATATGAACTCGGCCCCCATAGGGGGCCGTATAGTCAAAACTTGGTAATGGCTATTTAGGGTGGGCAATCTGATGCTAATTATGACGCGCCGGGCTAAGTTGGTACCCATCGCGATTTTGCTACTTTTCGTTTTGCAAAGCCTTACACCAGTAATTCCAACTTCCTACCATGTTCTTGAAGAAAAAGCNGACTCTAATTCACAACAAATGTGGCTNGTTAACGGTTCAGGNCATCAATTAGCNGGNGGNANAATNACNNTNGATGGAGNTNAGTGGGATGTTCGAGAAGAAGCAGATTTAGATCATTGGTCCAATGACGAAATACATTCTAGTGCNACAGGGTTTTTGTCAATACATATTGAAGAAAATGGTCAAACTCATGCTTGTTCGGTAGATGGCCAAGATNTCAATTATCATTTAATTCATCTTAATGGCACTATTGAAACTGATTTAATTGAAACTTTGTCTGGAGATAACACATCGTTGTCATGTAGTGTTTCTGTTAATTGGAAAGGGATGGTTCACGTAGCCTATACGGATGATGACGATTTGAAAATTGGAAGATTGGCAGTTCCAAATGCNGTTTATATGAATCAAACATGGCACCTTAGAACAATTGCTGAAGATATCGTTAGCGGCGAAATTGANATAGCGATTAGTCGGAACTCATTGATGAATATTTATTTCCAAGATACTAATTTAGCATTGCATCATATGTGGTTCAATACTGCTTATTGGAATAGTTCTATTCTCGACCCTGGGCCCATCGGTGCTGATATCGAGGTTTCAATCGATAGCGATTATGTGACTCATATCGTCTATACGCAAACTTCGGAAAATGAAGTCCGCTTGATCCGCACTACGCCACCAGAAGAGACAACAAATTCTAACGCTTGGCGAGGAGATGAATTAACCGTATTTAGGCAAGTTCTTGNCAGGGATTNNAATATTACTCANCCNGTTGCCATGGATNTAGATTCAAATTTGATAGAGCAAATNTCNTATTCANAATCGGATGGTTCAGGAAACTCAACCGTTTCTCTATTGCGCAGTTTGGNAGGTAAGGANGAGGGGCGNATAGATCCAAATGTAAAATGGTCATTGACNTATGATGACGATTCGNTNGAAGGATTNGTTGAGGCGGGAGATCTCAATAATGACGGCAAAGATGACCTTGTTTATACNGACCCTGNTGGCAATGGAACGATTTCGATTCACTATGGTTCTTCAAGNGGNCCCAATGATTTANCTGATGAAATGNTTGTCGGGAAAAATAGTACATCAGGGCTCGGGACAGGATTNGCAATAGGGGACTGGAACTGTGATGGCTATGATGATATTGCGGCAAGTGAGCCTGGTCTAGGTGCAAATAATTCCGGATTAGTTCACATCATATTAGGAAGTGCAGATGGGCTCTCAAATACTACCTGGTGGAATATGACTGGACAGGAAAATGATAGTTTAGGNTGGTCATTGACTTCATTGGGAGATNTAGAATCGGATGGCTGCGATGATTTAGCAATTGTAGCAAATNCTACAACTATTGTAATGGATGGTGAGACTGAAATCATTAAGCAAGGAATTGTAGTTTTGTTGAAAGGAAATGAATCAACAATGATTCATCATGGTAATTTAACTCAAAACGGAGAAGGCCCAATGTTCGGACGTAGTATTGCAGGCGGAGGAGATTGGGATGGCGACGGCTATCTCGACTTAGCAGTCTCTAATACAGGTACAGTGGAAGAACCGATTGGTTACAGTTCTCTTGAATTCTATCAAGGAGGTCCGAATGGGATTTCAACAAATGTTTTCAAAACCGAACAAATTTTGACAGCCGGAAAATTATACGGCCAAGATATCGAATGGGTCGGAGACATCGATAATGATGGCAAAGATGATCTGATAGTAAGCGAATTATATTCTTCTACAGGAGTATATCACTCTGGAGAAATTCATCATTGGTCGGGGCATTCAGATGGTTCAATTATCAAGAAAGGTTATGCAACTGGAACTTATGCAAACGCTCATTTTGGATATAACATTGAAGCAGCAGGAGATATTAATCAAGATGGCAGTGATGACTTCTTAGTAATGTCATTAGGCTCATCTTCAAATTATAATGGTAAGGTGAATCTAATTCTTGGAAACATCAATGGCGGTTGGAATATGGACCAAATTCTTGCTCAAGGTAGTGCAGGAGAACATGTGGGTATGTCTCTTCTTGCAGGAATGGATCTTGATGGAGATGGAATGGGTGATATTCTCTATTCATCTAGAGACTTGAATCGTGGCGAATCATTTGCTCCAGTTCTGAATATAAAAACAGAAAGAGATTGGGAATTTATAGACTTTGAATTTGAACAAGAAATTATCTCTCTAGAGATGGGAACCAGTTATCACGGTTCACCTACAATTTTAGCACATCTTGAAGATAAAAGCATACGTATACTAGAATATACAATGGATGGAACACCATCTGGTCGTTGGACAGAAACTGACTTTGGCATGGCTAATGCAGTTGCTTTAGATGTNACTTCAGCAGGAAAACCTCTAATCTTACACCATCACAATTCAGGTATTTTCTTACTCTCACCTTCAGGTCATACTGGATTAGAATATAATCTACTATCAGCAGGAAGCATGGGTCAATCGATGGGNATNGNTACNGATTCTAATGGCTACCAAAGAATNGGTTTTGCTAGTGAACCACTNTCTCAGATACTTTACAGTGAAGGATCTTCAACAGGGTGGACTTCAAGTCAAGTAAGAGGCTCAATCGATTTACTTTATCCAATCGATGTACACGTGGATTCTAACGACCTAACCAATTTGATTTACGTCGATGATGTTGAGCATATGGTTCAACTTGCAACATACAATAGTAGCTGGTCAACTCTCGATTTAATCAATACAACAATTGGTGATGATTTCGATTCATTATGGCTTGATGATTCTAGAATTTTATTAGCGCAAATAGCACCATTAAACAATAGTACTGCACTTCAAGTGATTGAATTTGATGCTCCAAATGAAACCGGTACTCGCAATTATACTACCAGCAATATTGCTATTGCAAGCACTGCATCTGTCTTGGAAATTGAAATGGTTAATGAAACTACAATCGGTTTGGCTTGGATGGATGCGGATCGCTTGAAAATTGCTGAACGAAATATCGATGGTGGAAATTGGGATGTAGTGGAAGACACCTGGTTGCTCAATACTACAACTGGGCGTAATATGGCAATGGATGGCGGAAACATTATTTTTGATTCAAACGGAACAATGGAGGGTAGTTTGTTCCGAGATATAGGGCCTAATAATAGTACTAATTGGACATATTATTCATTCGACGTTCCCGATACTACTTCCTCATTTGAGTATCTTGTTCATGAACAACGCTGGGAACTGATTACTACCGATAGTAACCATAACTTGGTTTGGACAACAGGGCATGTTGTATCAACGGAATTGATAGTTTCAACGCCTTTCTATTCGATTTCGTCTACTGGGCCAGCACCTCTTACTATTGGCAATGATGATTCCATTGCTATAGTCTATCACGAATCAGTTCAAGAGGATGTAAATCTAATGCGGTTTTATCCAGACCAAGATAGAGATTTAATTCCAGATACTCATGATGCATTACCTTTGCTTGGCGACCAATGGACTGACTCTGATGGTGATGGCATTGGAAATAATGACCTTGGGCCTAATCCCGATTATTGTCCATCTGATTATGGTACAGCCACAATTGGTTTTGGTAATGGTTGTGAGGATTATGACCAAGACGGTTTCGCAGATTATTATGACACCTGTGTAAATGACCCTGGGACGTCATGGTGGGGTCGATGGGGTTGTGTAGATTACGACCAAGATGGCTGGTCGGATAATGATGCNGTTTACGCTTATGGTGACCGGTTTGGAGAAAATTGGAAACAAGCCTTAGACAGTGATGGTGATGGCTATGGTGATAATCATGGAGTAGATTGCTGTGATACTGCGTTCGATAATACGGCTCCTCCAGACTTATTCCCGCATAATAACAAACAATGGGAAGATGAAGACAATGACGGCTATGGCGATAATTCCTCAGACTTTGCTACCGGTGATCAGTGCCCGTGGGAACAAGGTTATTCTTGGCGCGACCGATTGGGATGTTATGACCAAGATGGCGACGGTTCTTCTGATACCTCAGGAGTGGGTACATTTACAGAATGGAATGTGACTCATGGAGCGGATGCTTGGCCACAAGACCCGACTCAATGGGCTGATGGTGATGGTGATGGATTTGGTGACAACTCATCAGAAGGAGCAACAACTCCAGACAAATTCCCTACCAATGAAGCAGCAGCAAATGATACTGACGGTGATTGGTATCCTGATAATTGGACATCTCTCGATAACGGTACCAATCGTAAAGGNCTCGAGTTAGACGGCTGCCCAGAGGAATGGGGTAATTCAACCAACCCGCTTTGGGGCTGTGTTGATTCAGATGGCGATGGTAGAATGGATTCTGCTGATGATTTCCCTTATGATCCGACTCAATTAGAAGATAATGATAACGATGGCTGGGGNGATAATCAACAAGGTAACGACCCGGACAAATGCCCATTCCAACCCGGGGTTTTCAACGGTACACTTGGACCAGGCTGTCCAGTGATCAATAATGATGATGATGACGGGGACAGCGTAGCAAATGAGTATGACCAATGTCCAGAAACATCTCAAGGCGATATAGTTGATTCAGCAGGTTGTTCAGAAGCACAAAAAGATGATGATCAAGATGGGGTGTTCAATGACCTTGACAAATGTATGAATACAGAATTCGGTGCAGTTGTAGATAGTGACGGTTGTGCTAGTGAGCAAACTACGGTAGATTCTGATGGAGATGGTGTTTTTGATCCATATGATACATGTCCTGATTCGGACCCTGAATTGACTGTAGACGAAAACGGATGTAATCTATCACAATTAGATAATGATGAAGATGGAGTTAGTAATCTACTCGATGAATGTCCAGATACTCCAGCAGATTATCCAGTATTAACCAACGGCTGTACCGATNACCAGGCATTGACAGAAGACTATGATGGTGATGGATTCAAAGGGCCATATTCGTATGATAATTCCTCAGGNCATACNGGCGATGCATTCCCATTCGATGCTACTCAATGGAATGATATGGATGGTGATGGTTATGGTGATAATCAAACCGCAGGAGCTACTGAACCTGACTATTGTCCTTCAGTAGCAGGTAACTCAACTATGAAATTCCATTTGGGATGTTTAGATTCAGATGGTGATGGATATGCGGATGAACCTGCAGATGACAATTTCCCAGATGATAAGACACAATGGAATGATGAAGACTTTGATGGCTACGGTGACAATTTGAGTGGCAATGAACCGGACTTATGCCCCGGAACTGCATATAGTAGAATTTCAGAAGTTGTGGGCTATGATGGATGTTCAAAATCACAAAGAGATACAGACGGAGATGGTATCAATGATGATATCGATACAAATTGTCCTAATACTCCTGCAGGCGCAGAAGTTTATGCAGATGGTTGTGCTAAGAAAGTAGTTGATGATTCTGATGATACAAATTCGAAGATNTTAGGAATGGAACAAAATATATTCTTTGCTGTAGCAGGCGGTTCTGGATTATTCCTTATTTTGATAATTGTAGTAGTTGTAGTCAGGGTTAGAGCAAGAAGTCAATTTGATTTCGATGACGACGATGACGACGATGATTGGTTTGATGACGACGATGATGAAGATGATTTCATGGATAAGATTCTCTCAAACGGTCCACAACGTTCATCTGGCCCTAGTAGAGGACCGGGGGGCCCAGCACAGCAAAACCTTGCAGGTCCATCCCGAGGCCCAAGTCCTGGCGGCCCAGCACGTGGGCCATCTCCCGGTGGTCCTTCTCGTGGACCTGGCCCCTCTCGTGGACCTAGCGGACCTTCACGAGGTCCTAGTGGGCCTTCACGAGGCCCTGGTGGTCCAGCACGTGGNCCTTCTCCAGGAGGTCCAGCACGCGGACCATCGCCGGAAGGACCAGCACGAGGTAGCAAGAAATCTGCAAAGCGTAAAGTGGTTAAAGATGGAACTGGCAAAGTCCGTAAGGCGAAAGTAGAGATCGATGAAGGTTTATTCGAGGCCAATGAAATGGCTGACCGTAACGCTGCTGTTGATTGGGCCAAAGGAGCAGTTTCCGATGGTGATAGCGAAAGAACTGTTATGATGCAATTACAAGAAACCGGTTGGAGCGCACCACAATCTAGAGCGATTTACATGCTAGCAAAAAAGTGAATAAAACATTAGTATCAAGAAGAGAGTCAAGTTCGGTCGAAATGAAGAGGGGGGAGATTTAGTGGTTGACGACTTAGAAGGAGCATCGATGCCAGACGGTATAGATGTAGATGAAGCGGCTGCTTATTTCGGCGTATTCGAGTCTTCTGATGCCCTACATCAAATGATGGAAATGCCTCGCGAGGCCGCTTTTGAGAGATTTTTTGCATTATTGTCAGACCTTGTATTGAAACCAGGCGAATTCGATTTTAAGGAAGCTAGTGATAGACTATCTTGTGAAGGCGGAGAAATTTATTTTCTTGTAGCTGGTCATTTGGGAGTAATGTCAATACCTGAACAATTGACTTTAGCAATTGAAGAAGGTCAATTCAGTGAAGATGATGCAGTCGTTCTTAACGAATTAACAGACCCTATGAGGCTTCTGAAATTATTCGCAATAGCCTATCAAACCGGCGGTGAAGGAGAATCGACAAAATATCTCAAATCTATTGAAACGATGATGATGAAACCTGTTGCCAATAAGGACTTACTTCTTACTTTAGCATCAGAAATGAAGGGTGCCTTTGATGTATCAGGCCATGTAACTCCGATTCCCTCTTTAGCAAGCGAATCAGCAAATGCATCCGCAGTAGAGGCAGCCGATATCGCTCCNTTACCTCCTAGGGAGGTCGAAGAGAAGAAGTCGGTTGCAAAACCACCGGCCAAAACCGAACCAAAAATCGAAAAATTGGTTGAGGAAAAAGTCGAAGAGAAAGTTGAGGAATCGGTTCCTTTACCTAAGATAGAAAAAGAGGAGAAAATACCTCTTCCCAAGGTAGAAAAAGTGGTTGAGGTTGATAATAGAAAAGAAACNGAAAAGACAGAAGATGCCTTTTCCGGAGCTTTTGGTTTAATCGAAGAGGAACCTGAACCAGAAGTGAAGCCAGAAATTACTGAAGAATTAGAAACAGCGGTTTCTGTCGAAGAAAAGGAAGAGGTCGCTGAGGAGAGCGAAAATTCAGAAACTGATACTTCATTGGAAGATGCATTTGCTGCAGCTGATGTAGACGGTAGTGGTGGATTATCGATCGAAGAGGTTGCAGAAGCAACCGGTCTAGATATTGAAGAGGCTGCTAAACTTCATGCTGAAGCCGATGTTGACGGTGACGGGCAGGTAACTCTTGAGGAACTCAAATCAAAGCCAGAAGTGGTAGAAAAAATGGCACTTCCTAAACCGGTTAAACCAGTACGTGCGGGTGTTGCTAATCCACAAGCACAACAGCCAGTACAACAACAATCATGGCAACAGCAACAACAAGCAGCACAACAACAAGCTTGGCAACAACAACAACAATTACAGCAACAACAAGCAGCACAACAACAAGCCTGGCAACAACAGCAACTTCAGCAGCAACAAGCAGCACAACAACAAGCCTGGCAACAACAACAATTACAGCAACAACAAGCAGCNCAACAACAAGCTTGGCAACAACAGCAACAAGCACAACAGCAAGGCTGGAATCAACCAGCACAGCCGATACAACCAACTATCCAATCAGGACTTACTTGTCGAGGTTGCGGAATCGGAGTCGATGCGAATTGGCGCTTCTGTCCGGTTTGCGGCACACAGAATCGTTGATTAATCTGACAAAAATACTCCATTGTCAAGTATTTGCATATCATCTAGCCATACCGAAGGTTTAGACAGAACTCCCGGTATATGGATCCCAACTATAGCATTTCCACCAAGACTTGAATTGTCACCTATTGAAAAATAACATGTTCCTTGGCGCTTTTCGTCTTCTAGAACATGGCCAGTCAATCTCGCTTCTGGATTCATTCCAAAACCAAATTCAGCGACAGTCCAAACCAACTCTCGATCTTTTGAGCGTAGGCGAGTTGCCGCTTCACCAAATTGTTGTCTAATTTGAGCCGCGGTAGAATCTCCCTTGATATCTATTACAATCCCATTTTCTACAGTTAATTCTAGTGGTTCTTCTAGTAGCGTTGATTCCCATGTTCCATCGATAACTATAGTTCCATTCATGGTTCCTTCTCTAGGCATTATGAACGCTTTACCGGCTGGAAGATTAGTTATCATCCTAGGGCGATTACAAATGCCATTGTCATCAAGTTTCCACTCTCGCCAATTAATTTCAAATTCGACATCTGTTCCTTTTTTGTCCTTGACATGAATTAGGCGTTTTCTACGTAATACTCCTGACAGATTAGAAATATTCTTTTTGATTTCATTAAAGTTCGCAGTCATCCCGCCATTGACAAACATTTCATTACTCATTCCAGGCATTGTTGCTACTCTTGCACCTTCTCTAATCGCAGATCTAATCGCTCTTGTATGAGTGAGTGAATAGCGAGTGGGTGCGATGACAATTTGCTGTTGCTTCATCAAATTAGCAACTGGCGCGGGAGGCTCTTCTCCATGGTGTCGTCCCTTTGGCATCACTATTAGTAACACTCTATCAGAGCGCTTTCTAGCTGTTTCATGTAATGCTTGACCGATTTCTCCAGTCGTAGGGTCGCAGACGATTAGTACATTTTCTTCACGACGAATATCCATGCAAGTATGAGTGACCATCTTTGCAGATTCAAGCATCTTTTCTTGGAAATCTTCTTTGTTCAATTCCTCAGGAACAATTACAACTTTTTCTTTAGTATCTTCCAGATTTTCGGCCTCTACGACTTCATCTAAATCGTAGTCCTCTTGATTTTCTTTCTTAGGCTCTTCATCGTTCGAGCGTCGCCGGAACGGTGGGGCCATATATCACCCAGTAGTCAGGTCATCTTCAATTTGTGCCCTGCTGGCTTAGCAAAGTCTTGAAGAGAAGTAAGAACTGCCACTGATTTATGAGCATAGAAGACGAATTCATGGAACGCGTAAATGAATATTATCGCTTAGGCGCAATTCAGAGTCATTTAGGATGGGANCAACAGACCATAATGCCGNCTAAAGGGGCGGAAAGTAGGGCTGACATACTTTCTTGGCTAGCAAAAGAAGGNCACAATAGATTGACCGATCCAAAACTTTCCTCTCTAATNTCCCAATTAGAAGCAAAATTTGACGATTTAGATACTGACCTTGCTTGCAATGTGGTAAGAATGCGTCGAGAAGTAGATCAAGCAACACTGATGCCTACTGAATTAGTTGAAGAAATGACAAGACTTTCCTCAGAGGCAAGAACCATTTGGGCTCAATCAAGAGAGCAAAGCGATTTCTCCAAATTTGCTCCTACGCTTGAAAAAATAATCCAATTAACCAAAAAGAAAATGAAATATCTAGGCGGTGAGAATCCTTCCTATGATGTATTGCTTGATGAATATGAAATGGGAATGAAAATGTCTGATTATGATCCATTATTTTCTGGTTTACGAGAACGACTAGTTCCATTATTGCAAAAAATCATGGCGGCAAGAGAAAACGAAACAAAAATCAAAATTCCAGAAGGTATGGAATTTCCAATTCCTGAACAAGAGAAGTTTTGCAAAGAAGTAGCAGCCAGAATGGGCTTTGATTTCGATGGCGGAAGGCTAGATATCACAACTCATCCTTTCTGTTCAGGCATATGGGCTGGAGATACTAGAATTACTACTCGATATGATTCTCTAGATCCATTCAGTTGTCTTTATGCAGTGATGCACGAAGCAGGTCATGGATTGTATGAGCAAGGACTTCCTACCAGTTCACAATTTGCCCCACGTGGCAAAGCAATCTCTTTGGGAGTACATGAGTCACAATCACGTTTGTGGGAGAATCAAGTTGGAAGAACAAATGAATTTTGGCAGGTAGTGTTAGAATCATTCCGCAATCATTTCCCAGAATTTCCTCTTGACATTGGTCCTGAAGAATTGAACAAGATAGCTAACTCCGTAGAGCCCTCATTTATTCGTGTAGAAGCTGACGAAATCACTTACAATATGCATATCATGCTGCGTTATGAAATTGAAAAACAAATTTTCGAAGAAGATTTACCTGTAGAAAAAATCCCTGAGGTATGGAATAGTTTGTTTGAGCAATGGTTTGGAATCACAGTACCAGAAGACCGTTTNGGTTGTTTACAAGATGTTCATTGGTCTATGGGTGCATTCGGCTATTTCCCAACTTATACTCTAGGGAATTTGTATGCTGCACAATTGTTGAAGTCGATGGGTGAGGAATTAGGCGACATCAATACAATTATTCAGTCAGGCGATTGGTCCAGTATCCTTGAATGGCTTCAAGACAGAATCCATTTGAAGGGTTCAACGCTTTCGCCATCTGAATTAATNACAAANGCNACTGGTAGTGAGCCATCTCCTGAACCNTTCCTTCAATATGTTGAAGAAAANTACGGGAAATTGTATTCTTTGTAATCACTCTTCTTCAGCAGTATCGTTNCCAGATACCTTGTCCTGTAGNGTGTTCAACATACCGGTCAATTCAGCGATTGCATCATTCAAATCATTTGAACGATCATCTTCTTTATCTGTTCCAAATGTNGTTCCTAATAGGGTAATCATTGCTCCAGATAACATTACTACTGACGGCCAATATACGTCCTCAGCTTTCATGCCATCAACGGCTGCCATTCCACCCCATAGTGCTCCAGCAATGAATAATAATAGTCCAATAATTATTTGCTGATAGCCCGGGCCAAGTTTTTCTTCAAGTTCACTCATAGTGTTTCCTCAACGAGGCAGAGTAGTATACAGGTCAAGAACTTGACGGAGGAATATTGAGAATATTGGGNCTATCAATTCCAAGGCATCATTGCCAACGGTTTACCTACTTCACCGGGNGAAACCAGAGTTCTTCCCTTCGGNCCAGTNTCTTCATTTCTTTCAAATACTGGAGTTCCAGCAACTACGGTAAAAACAGGCCATCCAACNAGCGTCTTTCCATTGAATGGATTCCATCCTACAGTTGACCATGAATTCTTATCCTCAACGAGTTGTTCTTTCTGCATATCGACCAGTACAACATCTCCATCATAGCCTTCCTCAAGTNTTCCCTTTCCAACCATCTGATAACATTCTGCAACGTTGCTCGACATCCATTGAACCACTTGTTCTAATGTACATTCACCATTTGCGACATGGGTTANCATAACCGAAAGTGATGTTTCTACACCAGGCATTCCACTAGGTGCGNGAGGNAATCCTTTCTTTTTATCTTCAAGAGTATGAGGGGCGTGATCTGTAGCAATNCAATTGATTGTTCCATCTTGTAATCTCTTCCATANTGTTTCTTTGTCCTTTTGATAACGAATCGGTGGATTCATTTTCAATCTAGTACCTTGCTCTTCAACATCTCTTTCATCAAGTGTCAAATGTTGAGGTAATACTTCTGTAGTGACGTGTGCCTGGCCTTTTGNTCCATCCAATGAAGTATATTCGCTTAACCAATCTGCTTCAATTCCAGAAGTTAGNTGGAGTATNTGNAAACGATGATTACTATCAATGGCGTAATTTACTGCTCTCTTTGTTGCAATTAATGCTGTTTGATCATCTCTCCATTCTGCATGAGCTGCCATATCGGTTCGCCCTTCAATAGCTTTCTTTCTTTCATTCATCCTGTCTTCATCTTCGGCGTGTACTGCAATTAGTCCTGCAGTATTATCNAAAATGGTTTTTAACGCATTTGATTCGTTAACTAATAGNTCNCCTGTGGATGAGCCCATGAAGATCTTAATGCCACAAATACCNGGGATTGCGATAGGGGAANCAGGAGTTCCTACCGCCTTTTTCAATTCTTCAACATTTGTTTCTGTAGCTCCAATAAAGAATCCATAATTGGTTATNCACTTATTTGATGCAACTTCCAATTTTTCATACATCGATTGTAAGGTGGTTTGACTAGGGACATTGTTAGGCATATCTAGGAAAGAAGTGACTCCACCACTAGCGGCTGCAAATGAGCCGCTCTGTAAGTCTTCTTTTTCCGGTTGNCCCGGGTCTCTGAAGTGAACTTGTGGGTCGATGATTCCAGGCAAGAGGTGTAATCCTGTCCCATCCTGTATTAATTCCCCATCACGCGCTTCAAGACTTGCTTCAGTAGANATCTCAGAAATCACTCCGTCAGTAATCCGTAAATCACCAGTATNGATTCCATCTGGTAAAACCATGCTTGCTCCNGAAATGAGGATGTTGCCTCCAGTCATGNCTGTCGCTAGAGTAATCAAGTCATCTACTTTACTAACGNCTGCGAGCATTCTTTGGTCTGAATGCATTACAAATTTCATCGACCATATCGATGTATGGTCCTCCTAACAAGTCAATGCAATAAGGCACGGCTTTCCAAATTTCATCGATGGTTTCCCTTATTGCTTTAGGGCGACCAGGCAAATTGAAAATCAAACATTTGCCTCTAGTTCCTCCGACTTGCCGAGATAGAATTGCAGTTGGAACAAATTCTAGAGAAATCGCCCGCATCTGTTCACCAAAGCCCGGCATCATTCTATCACATACCGCTTTAGTAGCCTCTGGAGTAATATCTCGTACAGCAGGGCCAGTTCCTCCGGTTGTGACAATAACGTCACAACCTAGTTGGTCTGAGAGTTCAATTAATGCTGCCTCAATCACTGCTTTTTCATCAGGAACAATTCGTGAATGATAAGACCATTCACTCGCTATAGCCTCATTAAAAAACCCAAGAATTGCAGGCCCGCCTTCGTCTTGATATTCACCAGAAAATGCTCTATCGGAAACGGTAAGAATTCCAAAAACAGCAGGTTCTCCTACCATCTTTTTCAACTCACTCATTGCCATATTTTTCTTTAATATCTGCGTGGAAAGAGTCCAGTAGAGTATCTTCGAACAATTCTGTTTGACGGCGGGTCTTGGTCGAACGCATGTGTAGGAAAGCCATTCCAATAAANGCAATAATTGCAATTGGTATAGCTGCTTCAAGTTTGTATTTGTGCATCACAGTTACTATTCCTTCGGCAGTATATGCCCATGTTAGAGATGCTATCGCNCCTCCTACAAATGTAGCCCAAAGTACGCGCATAAATTTCATTCTAGAAAGCAATCCCAGCATTGCACCAACCAATACTCCAGATGCCATGAATGGGATCCATACGAAAACGATTAACCCCCAGAATCCCCATTTGTTAATCATCTCACGCTTTTCNTTTGCAGTATATTCTACAGTGGATAATATNTCACCAAATAGTTTGGTCTGCAATACTCTTCCACCCAATCCATCCTGCTTTGCAACCGCAGCGACTCTGTCATCCTTAGCTCCTTTAGTCGAAAGGGTCTCAACACGGCCAGCTCCTGAACGGTCTGCTAGAGTGGAAACCAGATTTCTACCTCTAACAATCAATTCCTGGCTTCCTATCAATTCAGGATTTTCTCTTGAAATATATGCTCGCAGGTCTTTTTCTATTTCATCAATAGAATCTTTGAATCTGAAGAAAGCGAACCTTTGGTTTGGTTTGTAAGCCACTCTTACGAAGATGATGGAGTCTTCACTTGTTACAGTAGCCATTTGAAGAATTAGATTTGACTTAGAGCGGAAATATCCTTTAACAGATTCTCTAACTTCATCTTCAACTTTAGAAAGTAGGTGTAAATCTCTGAAGAAAGAAGTGTAATCTTGTTCTTCTTGATTTTCCTCTTCTACCATTCCACTGCCAACTCCTACGCCTGTTTCAAAATCAATAGCTTGATTTTCTCCAATAGAGCGTACGGTTAATTGTACAGGTTTGAATACTCTGAATAGTGCGAACTCATCCAATATTTCTCGCAACAATTCTGAACGAACATCTCCAGAATCAGACAGNGTTCCTTCAGTATTAGAATATGGAACCATNATGTCGATGGAAAGATCTCTTACCTCTATTTTGTATAAGTCCCAATCTACAGCAATATGTAATCGNTCCTCAATATTTCGAATCACATCTGCTACTACCTTGCGAATATGTGTTCTAGATAACATATCGTCAGTATCTTGGTGGTATAATTTGTACATCACTGGATATGCCAAGAATAGAGAAATCACGGAAAGTGAAAGAGANACAAACGCCATCCACCATGCTGGGATACCTGCAGCTCCTCCAGTTAGCATTGCAGTTTCGCGACCGCCACCCAGTTCAGCTCCCATCAGAACCATTCCCCAGTTTCCTAGGTCTTGAACAGACCAACATGAGCGAGGCCCATCTTCTATAATCTGTGCATCACGTTTGACTTCTGAATCAACCCATGGTAAGAAGGAAAGNGCGTTGTCAGAGGTTGTAATTTCGAAGGCGATTGATTTAGGGAGTCTTTCAGTTCCATTAACTCTGTCATCCTCGGTTGCAGAACCGTTCTGCATATCGGTTAAATTAGCATCCTCATTGTATAGGTCAATGTAAACATACACCTCATATTCTCCCTCTCCCCAGCCAGAATAATCGATTTTAGTATCTTTAGTTTGTACTTCCTCTGAATAGAGAACTGTAGCATTATCATTGACATTTGTAACCGTCCAATTCAGTATAACTTGTCCCGATTGTAAATTACGTCCTGAAATTTCTACAGATTGAATATCATTATCNGGATAAGCATGAATCCAAGCNGTATCAAGTAATTCTTCACATGGCTCTTCACTGATATCGAGGAAGGTTCCACTCGCTTTACGGTCTAGTGTAGTCGATTCGCCAAAAACTCCGGTAGACATACAAAATATGAGTAGAGTATAAACAGCAGCATATCCAATACCTGCTAAAAGTACCCAATCTTCACGTGTAGAAGGGAATCTAGAGTTTGAATCAGTATTTCGGCGTTTTCTGATAGTTGCTAATTCCTTTGCAACCTTGTCAATAGGTTTGCGTTCACTACTTTCAGTAGTAATGGCGGGGTTATCAGTGTCTGACTTTTCCGACGCCATGTATGCCCCTACGGGGCATCAGCACATCAAGTCTCCCTAAATACACTAAGTGTGATTCTCATCGAAAAGGTGGGTCAGGCCGGACTTGAACCAGCGACCTCGGCATCTTCAGTGCCGCGCTCTCCCAACTAAGCTACTGACCCGGGATAGTCTCGCCACAGGCTCCAGCACTTCAAAGATTCGTGCCTTCATTCTATATCTTCAAGAACAACGTTTTGCATTTCTGCGAGTTGTTCAAGGCCATTTCTGGCCATATCGATGAGCGCTTGTAATTCATCATAGGAGAAGGTTGACTCCTCTCCAGTNCCCTGAACTTCTACAAATTTTCCATCCGAAGTTCCTACTACATTCATATCTACATCTGCATTTGAATCTAGAATATAATCTAGGTCAAGATAAACATCATCACCAATTAATCCAACCGATATTGCAGAAAGATTGTGTGGGATNACTTTGTTTTCATGATTGGTTGCTTCGGTTTTTGATAGTTTAGGAGCNGTCCAACCATTATCTCTGTCATCTCTTGTTGGTCGAAGATCGATAGGCAGACAATCACCACTTGCAATCAGACGGCGAACTGCCAAACGAAGAGCGATATTTGCTGCGGTAATGGAAGCNCATCGAGTACCACCGTCNGCATTTAGAACATCACAATCAACAGTCAATGCAATAGGTCCTAAAGCCTCAAGGTCGATAGCACCTCTTAGAGAACGAGCAACCAATCTTTCAATTTCTTGAGTACGTCCTTTTGCACCCCTTCGCTCACGGCGGAATCTAGAATCTGTAGAACCTGGNAATAGTGAATATTCAGCATGNACCCAGCCCTTTGTTGCATCACGAGGGAACCACCCAGGTAGCCNAGCCTCTTTGGTTACACAGCACAAAATATGGGTGTTACCNTGCCTGTAAAGGATACTNGCTAAGGCGTTTGGAGTGAAATCGATTTCGACTTCGATATTTCGCATTTCATTTTTTTCTCGGTCTGTCTCAACATCGGTCTTGAACTTCGCCATAAGACTCGCCACATCCCATCAGCAATCAACACTTCGCTTGAAGCGCAATTTGAAGTGATAGCACCGATTGGCCTATTCATGCCAAGAGTTGCAATCTGCGGAGTTGCTCGTACACCCATTGGTAAGTACCGCGGAAGTCTATCGAATTATAGTGCGGTGGAATTGGGTATTCTTGCTGTTAAAGAATTGATTTCACGTTGCAAAATCGATGTATCATCAGGCATAATNGATGAAGTTCTATTTGGTCAAGTATTACAAGCAGGGGCTGGACAAGCACCTGCTCGTCAAGTAGCNCTTGGTGCAGGATTACCAGTATCAACNCCTGCTACAACTATCAACAAGGTATGTGGCTCTTCGCTAAAGGCAGCAATGATGGCAGCTAATAGCATCAAGGCAGGGGAATACAAGGCTATTATCGCTGGAGGGATGGAGAGTATGACCAATGCTCCTAAGTTTGAGAAGCGGGATGGCGAGAGTAAAGAGATGGTTTCTACTATGGTTCATGATGGATTATGGGATGTTTACAATGATGTACATATGGGTAATACCGGAGAAATAGTCGCAAATGAATGCGACATTTCACGTGAGAAAATGGATGCCTTTGCTGCACGCTCTCAAAACAATGCAGCGGCAGCTGAACAGAATGGCTGGNTTGCTTGGGAGAGATTCGATTTACCAGANTTATCTCATGACGAAGGNGTCAGAGCAGGAACNACTGCGGAGAAACTTGCAGGACTAAAACCAGTATTCNAAGAGGATGGAATGGTGACTGCTGGAAATGCCTCAACACTGAATGANGGTGCTTCTGCAATATTGGTTGCCGAGGAAGATTTTGCTAAGGAAAACGGTTGGGAAATAATTGCAATTGTCGAAGATTATTGTACCGCAGGCGTTGAACCTCATCGTGTAATGTATGCTCCAGTTCCTGCGATTCAGATGTTACTTGAAAGAGCGAATATGGATGTAATGGATGTAGATNTTTACGAACATAACGAAGCCTTTGCAAGTGCATCTTGTGCAGTTGCTCAAGGAGTTGGAATACCAGAAGAAAGAATCAATCTTCACGGTGGAGCAGTTGCTCTTGGGCATCCGCTAGGAAGCAGCGGTACGCGCTGTCTGNTCACAATGATTGGAGTAATGCGCAGACTTGAGGCAAAGAGTGGAATTGTTTCACTTTGTCTTGGTGGCGGAAATGCGGTAGCAATGCGTATTTCTAGAGAGTGATATAGTAACATTTTATGTATATAGCCCTTCTATCAGGGGTGTGCATTCGACCTTTGTTCAGCCCCCGATTTTGTCCAATTTAGAAAATGGTTCAAAGAGACCGATGAAAGCAATTATTCTAATTATATTGTCACTATTTATCGTGAGCATCACTATTAGCATGAATTGGTTCATCATGGAAGGGGAAGAAAAAGAAAGAATCTCCAGTAATTCAGACGCAGTAAGACAAGAAGTAATCTTAGTTGAACACAATTTAGAAAATTGGCAATCCCACAGCAAAGTTCGATACAATCCAAATTCAGCTGGAGAGACTACTGAATGGAGTTATAGCGGAGGTGACTTGTCATCCAATGTACCCAATCCTTTACAATTTAGTCAAATGGATTTCTCAAAGTCACTAACTTTAATATTATTATATTGCTCTCAGTTTTTTATATTGCTATCTTTGATTTCTAAGTTCACACGAGTGTTTAACATTAGAACGAAATTATCATCTTTATATGAATTGTTTGTGGTCTCTTCATTATTTCTAGTATTAATTAATTGCATCATGTTTACATTAACATTTACGCCATTCGAAGATAACGATCTTCAAGAAGAAGTCAATGAAGCTGACATTAACCAAGACGATAATTATGGAGATCTCTGCAATGTTTCTTATACAGGTTTTGGAGCTTGGGTCTCCATAGAAATTGTTTGCGAGGATAGTTCTGCAGGGATTGTTACATCTCCCGGTTTAGGATTTTGGCTTTATCTTTGCACAATTTTTCCACTATTATTTGCTCTGGTATTCAAAAAATAAAAATTAAAAACCAATAAAAATTGTTTANATTTGGAATTCAACTTATTTGGTTTTCCAGTTTCCAGATTTTATCTGTTTAAACGAATCTAGTGGTTGTGCATAATGGTAAACATATGCCCAAATAATTCCTTCGTCGGTCTCAACTTCTTGTATTGTCCTTGTAAATAGAGAATTATTGCCACCGGCTCCCTCTATCCAATCAAGCCGTTGGATCATTTGAAACATATCTGATGCTTTGTAGACTTCACCAAATACGATTCCTTCTCCAGGAATCATACCAGGATAATTGCCCATGTCGTAAAGTTCTCCTTTCACATTTCCTTTGCAATAGAACCTCCCACCATCTTCCATTTCACTATGTCTAGACATCCCTTTCATTAGAGTGCCATAGACGAATACATAATCGAAACGAGGAATATTTGATTTTCCTAAAGCAGCATCNAACCAAATAGTTGGTAGGCCAAGACGTAACAATCCTTTACGGATTAAATCTTCATATTTTTTAGTAGGGGGGAAGAAGTCCCTTTCTTCCGATGAATGAATGTATGTATAGGCTTGATGGCTTTGTCCATCGGTGGTGTGTACNGTNTGCTCAAATCGNTCATAGTGCCTTGGGTGNCCCTCTTTTTCGTCTAAAGCTTGTAGAGTTTTTTTATCGATTTCAAACAATGCACCAGGCGTCGCTGCCATNCCTGANGCAAACANATTCAAATTNGCAGCACCNCCTTCTCGCGATTTTGAAAAGTAATCAAAGNAGAGATTAAATCCATCTATCCAAGCAGGCCCAATCTCTTTCAAACCACTGGCGTCATATCCTTTTTTATTGCACCATTTNGTCCANTCTTCTTTATCTAAATTAGAGCCGTAGCCAAAATATAGTATCCGTTCAGAATCAGTATTTTTATTCATATACAGAATTAGATGTGGCTACTAATAAACCCTTAGATTATTCAATCCTAAATTAGATGCAATTAACAACAGAGGTATTTACTCATTCAGTTTCTTTCTTCTGGATTTTGATTAGGCCATTGTCCTCAATAACTTCAGCATTTCCAGGAAGGACTGGAAGGATATCATCGACAGAAATCCCCGTTGCTCTGTAAATTCGATTTGCTAAGGCCTCTTTTTTCTCTCTACCCGGTTTGATAATGAGATATCTTGAGCATTTTTCAGCAATGAGTTCTGGGGTACTAGCCATCAATAATGGAATGCCATTAATCGCAATTAATCCAACTCCTAAATTTAATTCAATATCTTTGTACCACGTTCTCTGACCACGAATTACAAATGCACCTTTGCCGATATACTCGCCCGATTCAGCACGCTTTGAAACCTGGCCGGGTTTAACCCAATATACCGTTCCATGCGCNCCTCCTCCATTCCATGCACGGGACCAAGATAATGCCATNACAGCNGCTTTTTCGGTGATACTTTCATCCAATTCAGAATCTATTTTGTCAACCAATCGGAATGCTGGCATATCATCGCTAATATGGGCTGGAGGGTGTTCATCTATTGCGAACCCGAGGTTATTTCTTAGTGAACAAGATGGGGCGCCATGCAGATCTGCATGCAGATATCTATCTCCTAGAGAGAGGTGCTTTTTGACAATCGAATCATTACCTTTGGCATCACGTCCTCCAACCATNAGATGGCCTCCTGGTAACATTGTCCAACGATGGTTTTCAAACCACAGTCGTTTTGCTCTTTTTACNTTAGCAACTTGTCCGCTAGCCTCTCTTTTAGCTTCTTTTTTGCGAGCCCTACCCAATTCTATTTTCGTATCTTCAAGGGCTTGAATAGCTCCTGAGGATTTGTCTTTTTGTTTTCGTCCTTTTTCAAAATACCTTTGCGCATTTTGNTGTACTGAATCATCAACATATAGTGTCACTTGAGTGCCTATCGTTCCNTCTTCATTTGGTAAGTAGGCGACAAACGATCTATCAGGAATNTCTAGACTTTGGATCCATTCGATATTTTTAATCAATTTTTTTACCGCTTCCCAACCTTGTGTATTTACCGCTTCATTCATCTGAGCTAGTAGTTGTTCAACATGGGTCCAATTATTTTGGATTTGATGGCCTAAATCTTGCATTTTCTCGACCTTTGTTCCAAANCCTTCCAATGCCTTTTCTTGCTGATTAAGTCTTCTTTCTAGTCTTTCAATATCGGTTGAATACCCTCTTCCAGGTGATGCAACATCTAGCGCTTCAGCCTCTCGTCTAGAAAGAGCACTAGCGTCATATGGGCCCATCCAAGCATCTACAGCCTCACTCAGTGAATCGAAATCTGTTCGTTTAGAATTTTCTTTAGTTGCTAATACAATGGGCCAAGCCTCTTTTATCTCATCATCTTCTAAGAATAGATGTCCCTTCCAATCCGCGTTTAGCATTTCATTTAATGCGGTATATACGGCATGTGCATCTACATCCTTTGGTTCACAATCAGGCTCAATTCCAGCTTTCTTACAAACAGCATTAGCGACATCACCACCAAGATTGACCAAGCCGCCAAGAGTACGTCCTAGGCTTCTGTCGCTTTCAGTAAGAATTTTTTCAAAATCCTCTTTGTTGATATTTACGGGGTCGACAACAGCAGGAGGTGGCTGATACTCAATTCCCTTCTTCAGCGTTCTATCAGCATAAGAAGCATGAGTTAATGGTTGAATAATTATGTCTTGGTCATCTGTTAAAATGATATTTCCATCTCTAAATACCTCCACATATAGGTGGTACACCCCATGTCCTGATTCAAATGTAAATTTCAGAATCCTATCAAAAC
Organism: Methanobacteriota archaeon; assembly: GCA_002706615.1. Lineage (GTDB taxonomy): Archaea > Thermoplasmatota > Poseidoniia > Poseidoniales > Poseidoniaceae > MGIIa-K1. The sequence goes on along the minus strand of PALS01000034.1, from coordinate 5,965 downwards.
CAATTTGTTCTACCGATAGAAGCCTCGCATTTCCTAACATCTTTCTCAAACTCATTGCAAAAGGAGCTGGATTCTGTGGCATTGGTCTGTCACGAATTGATGTGTAAATGCGTTTTCCTCTAACCAATACCAAATCTGTATTTCCCCCACCCTTAGCGCGCAATCTTAGAACGATTTGTTCGTAATGCGGTTGGTAACTCTTCTTNCAATGGGAACCGACTAATGATTGTAATTCACTTGCTATAGCGCGTAAATCAATTCCGCTCATAGCCTCTTTCATACAATCACCCACTCATCATTCTCTCTTCTAACAGAGCCTTCTTTTTCATGTGAAAAAAGATGTGCCAGAGTTTGGTCTAAAGCAAGTCCGGGGTGAGCATCTGGTGTATTTTCATAAGCGAGTTTAGTGATCTGTTCTAAATTCGAGGATTTTGCTACAGCGTCTAAAACTCTTTGATGGCGTGCTTTTCTGTGATAGATATAATTCTCTAATTTTTGTTCAGGAAGAGGGATTACAGGGCCATGACTAGGGAACATTAGATGAGGAAATAAATCTATGAGTTTTTCTAATTCTGAGATATATAATGACATATCTCCTGAGTTAGAAGGGACCAGGATTGTTCCAAAACCTGCAACCATATCTCCAGCAACTAAACCAGCATCAGAAATGAGGCAGATATGCCCGGGGCAATGTCCATGAGTNATTATTACCTTCCAAGTTTGAGAACCAAGAATCAATTCCTCACCATCTTCAATTATTCTTTGACATTCTACTGCTTCTGAAGTACTCTTCGACCCCCAAATCGGGACGTCAAAGGCCTCTCTAATCAGGCCTATATCNCCNATATGGTCGGTATGTGAGTGGGTGAAAATTATCGCTTTCAATTCGCCCTTATGCCTATCAACAGCCTCAGCCACATCTTCCATTCCCTCGCGATGATGGAATGCTGGGTCTACCAATACATATTCTCCNTCAGGGTCTCCGACCAAGTAACAATTTGTGTGGTCAGCGGGAGGTAAGGTTGCAGTTCGCACCGGAACAACCTCAACACCATGAGCAAACAAGATTGAACGTCTTCCTGGTTTCCTAGTTTCGAGATCTATTGCTACCATTTCCATGTTTTCATCCATACGTAGTAGGCATTTGTCAACCTCCATCAATAAAGTGACAACAGGCGGCGCCACTTTGATCACGTGATTTTTCCATGCAGTTATCAGGTCTCTTGGCCTTATCCATCTGACCTCTGTAAATTCGGTTTGACCGGTTAAAGAAGGTTCATCATGTTCTGAGGTATGTAGATGAAGGAATGTGTTCTCAAATCTCATCGGAGAAAAGGGAGGAGTTGTTCTTTCAGAAATAACTCGAACTCCGTCATTAGAACAGGGTATGTCTCCATCTAATGCAAGAGGAAACCAATTTGCTTTATCATCAACAACCATCATTCTAAAATCATCTTCGACAGTGACTAATTTATTTTCGAGTGGTGCTAGTCCTAATTCTTCTACTAATTCTCTAAACATTGCACATTCTGCTATAGAGATTCCAAGAGATTCAGATGCAGCGACATCTACTCGTGATACTCCGCCGCCTGGGAACGCCCAATACCCTGGAAAAGAAGGCATGGATTCAGAACGTAGACCAAGCAATACCTCTACACCGTCTTGGCCATCTCTTGTAATCATCAATGTGGCGCTAGGGCGCGGTTCTTTCCTCTCGAAACGAGGGAATTTCAAACCCTCTGGAACCTCGCTCATAGTCGCTGCAAAGCGCACATGGTTTCAAGCCCTCCGACTGTCTGGCGCCAACATGGTCAGTATCGAAGAGGATCTTGAGATGCTGGCCGCATCCTTAGAAATGGGGATAGACCCATTTCCTCCAGTCAAAAAACCAAGGCCTTGGGGAAAGTATGCAATCGCATCTTTCATGACTATAATGATATTGAGTTGGGTCAGTAAAGTTTTGATGCGATTGGTATGGTAAACGTATTGTGTCCTTTGATAGAGACTTCTAAAAGCAATCGTGGCGACCAGTAATCATGCGCGAACGCGGATTGCAATTTTGGATCTTGATGATAGTAATTGGATTGATGATTACCCCTAGTCCCGATACTTACACCCTCTCATCTTCTCAAACAAGTGGAATGTCAGATGGAAATAATAATTCTACATCCAATGTTTCTAATGAATGTTTAATGTTCACAAATATCTCTTATGATTATAATTACAGTGCGGAACCACAGGATTCATTCAATATCACTGCTGACTTGTTCAATTATTGTTCTGAAGCCATATTCTACCCTAGTACGTTGATTTTGAATAATAATCAAGGAATTAATCTCAGTTCAGATAATGCAAATTGGCGATATGGAATGGGTAGTAACGAAAGTTATCCAGTTTCATGGCAGGTAAGTAGAAACTCTACAGTTGCAGAAGGGACATTAATCGAATTCGAATTACATCCTACAAGAGATAATTGTTGGGAGAATTGTACTGAAAGCCAAGCTTACTCGTATAATTTGACAATTCCATTCGGTTTAGTAGACATAAATGCATGTTATACTCTTGACAATATAACAGACGACTATATGCCAAGTATGAGTACTTTCAATTTAACTGCGAGTTTGAACAATTCTTGTGCGGGTGCATCGATTCATTACCCGGCTGGAATCTTGTATGGCGGGGATGGAACAGCCTCTTCTCCTGGTGAAGGTGAGAAGAGTACAGGTCAAATGGCGTATATGATTTATGATAACTTTTCTACTTTGGTTGGATGGCAAATTACAATCAATCCAAATATTGGTAATGGCACATTGGTCAATTTTTCTTTGGAACCATCATGTTGGATGTATGATAATCCAGCAATTTCTCTATATTATTTGCAAGATTGTAGTATGACTACATTCGATCAAGTAAATTATTCTGTATTAATTACCGATACCATCCAGTCTCAGAACTCTTCTGAGCCATATTCTGAGGAAGTAATCGATTACTTCTTAGAAATAGCAATGGGTTCAGAATTTGGTGGAAATGGAGAACTGGTGCANAAGTGGGTTGGAGACGTTTCTATACAAGTCCATGGAAACCCTACCGATTTCGATTTGGAAAATCTTAACCAGATTNTNGGAGAAATAAATGACNTACAGGATGGAATAANTCTTTCAATCGTAGAACAGAACGGGGAGATAAANATCTACTTTTCATCAAAAGAAGACTTCAAACAAGTTGAGAGTAATTATGTAGAAGGAAATGATGGTTATTTCTCAACTTATTGGGATGGAAATGGTGTAATATATTTCGCCAATGTTTTCGTTCTAGATAGTCAAGCAGAGGTTTATCGAAATCATTTACTTCGAGAAGAATTAACTCAATGNTTAGGTCTAATGAANGATGCAGATTGGTACCCAGATAGCATGTTTTATTCTGGTTGGACCTCTATCACAGAGTTCTCTGAATATGATGAACTTTTGATTTCAATGNTATATCGTAATGATATTTTATCAAACATGAATGAATCTGAAGTTCTCGAAGTATTGCAACAGAATTACAANCAAGCANGCAATGAAACAGATGGCAATCAAACATCAATAGATGATGCCTTCCTTGATGTGTTCTTTGAGTACAATCTAGTNCAGNTCGACGAAGACACTATCCAGTTCAGTTATACCCTGAACAACTCAGGAGACTGGGCGGGAGTCTTCAGTTACAAAGCCTACTACGACGGTTACGAGATAGATGGAGTCAATGGGGAGCTTGTCGTCGAAAGCACAGGAATCTACGGAGACACGACAGATTACAACATCTACGCCAATGAAGATAGTGCTATCACCTTTATGTGGACATTCACCGATACTGAAAATCTCAGATGGGGTAATGAGACATTGATGTTGATAGTTGACAATGAGACAGAACCTGTAGATTATTCNGGATATTGNCCNGAATCTCATCAGTATCCNAGNGANCCAGCAGGCCCNGGAGATAATAGTTCAGCAACTAATTGGTGTTGTGTAGACCCTTATGCTGAAGAATGGAATGAATGCTATCCAACCTATGATGAAATCCCATGCCCTAGTGGCGGTCCGTGCGATCAGTACCAACCCCCGGTAGATTCAGTTTGTGAATTTGGAACTATGGAATATGAAGGTGCAGCATCGGTAATTTTCTATCTTTCTTGGTATGATTCATTACACATAAAACATTGTGGAACAATACAATTTGAATTGTTTGATAATCAAGTACCTATTCATTCACAAAACTTCCGTGACCACGTTGCTGCTGGAAATTATGATGGTGTTCTTTTCCACAGAATCATAGATGATTTTATGATTCAAAGTGGTGATTTCCAAAATGGCGATGGCACTGGTGGTTATGCCTATTCATGGCATGGTTATTGCAATGGAGAACTTATTTCTCAAGAAGACTGTGACGAAACATCTTATTCAATGCCGGATGAAACGGAGTATGATATTCCCCACTTCCCTGGATCACTTTCTATGGCAAAAACCCCTGCTCCCAATACGGGGGGTAGCCAATTCTTCATCGTAGATGCTGGAGTTAATGCCAATTGGTTAGATGAGGCGCATACAGTATTTGGTCAGGCGATAGTAGGTACTATCGATGGTCAAGTAGTTTCAGGAATTGAGGTGGTTGATGCAATTAGTCAAGTAGATACTGGTGGCTATTCTGGTTCAAGTCCATATCTTGATGTTACCATTATTAGTGGAGAAGTTCGTGAAGAAATCGAAATAGTAGAGTGTGAGTTTAACGAAATTGAATTTGAAGATGATGCTGTTGTTGTATTCTATCTCACATGGGTAGACCAATCCGAGATTCAGCACTGCGGAACTCTACAACTAGATCTGCATGATGGTGCTGCACCGGTTCACAGTCAAAATTTCCGTGACCACGTTGCTGCAGGAAATTATGACGGAGTCATATTCCATCGAATTATTGATAATTTTATGATTCAAAGTGGTGATTTCCAGAATGGCGATGGTACTGGCGGTTATGCATATTCATGGCATGGTTATTGTAATGGTTATTCTATATCTCAAGAAGAGTGTCCTAGCGAAGAAATGTATAGTATTCCTGATGAAACAGATTCAGATTTGACTCATATTCCTGGTGCGCTATCCATGGCCAAAACCAGTGCTGCCAATACGGGAGGCAGTCAATTCTTCATCGTAGATGCAGGAGTTACTGCTAGTTGGCTGGATGGAGTACATACAGTATTTGGCCAAGCTATAGCAGGTACTATTGATGGACAAGAAGTAACCGGTCTCGAGGTTGTAGACGCAATCAGTAGAGTTGGAGTTTCTGGAAGTTCACCAAATTATGATGTGATGATAATTGATGCAGAACTGGTTATTCAAGATGATGAGGAAACTGAAGAAGAAGAATCTGGATTGCCTGGATTCAGTAGTGTATTAGCAATAACAGCCTTGTTAGGGGCTGCCTTCGTTAATATCCGTCGAGATTGAAATCGATAGATTGTACTTTGTTGTAGGCATCTACATTATATGCACAATCTAATCAAAGCCAATCATGGAATTGGCAGATTTGTTAGATGGCACCACTGGAGATATGAGCGTTGCATTAATTCAAGGTTTAATCGTTGGTATAATTGTTGGAGTAGTTGCCGATAATATTTCATCTAGAATAAAATGGTTTTTGATAATCCAATTCATTGTATTCAAATTACTTGAATCTCAAGCGATAATAATCGTTGATTGGGATCGTCTAACAATGGGATTACTGGATTACAGCGCTGATGCAACCGTCAAAGCAGAATCTTTGCTTGCGACCATAATAGAGATGGGTGCATTTAGTGGTTCCTTCATAGCAGGACTGGTACTTGGAAGAAAAATAATGCCTGATGATTAGGTAGTCCCTCTCGGATTTGAACCGAGGTCGGCGGGACCAGAACCCACCATGATGGACCGCTACACTAAGGGACTTTCAGACGACC
>PALS01000033.1 GCA_002706615.1 Methanobacteriota archaeon | reverse complement strand
GAAGGCAGATGGCGTGCTGGTTCCAGGTGGCTTTGGTGATCGAGGCGTTGAAGGTAAAATTGCAGCAGCGCACTATGCGCGTACCACTCAAACCCCTTACCTTGGCATCTGCCTCGGGCTTCAGGTGGCAACGATTGAATTCTGTCGAAATGTGTTAGGACTTGAGGGAGCCAACTCCACCGAGTTTGATGAAAACCCGTCAACTGCGGCGGTCATTTTCATGCCAGAAATTTCGAAAACACATCTTGGCGGCACCATGCGATTGGGAACCAGACCAACACTTTGGCAGGTTGATGAATGTAAGATTCGAACCTTGTACGGTGATGGCGATGCAGTCGACGAACGTCATCGACATCGTTACGAAGTCAATCCAGATTTGATTGAACGCATCGAAGCAGAAGGCTTGGTATTTGTCGGTAAGGATGAAACTGGCCAGAGGTGTGAAATTTTTGAGCTCAACGATCATCCATACTATGTCGGTGTTCAATACCATCCCGAGTTCAAGAGTCGGCCAGGTCGACCAAGCCCGCCCTTCTTGGGATTGCTCAAGGCTTCAACAGGGCAGCTCTGAGCAAACCGTAGTGTCTGACAAGACCCACTGCAAGCCCTTTGTTTTGCCAATACCTGAGCAATGGGTATTCGGACACACCCTTTGTGTTCAAGGTATAAATACCTGTAATGACAATTAGTTAGTATGCCAGCACAACCAGGTGACTACAATTATTGCAATGATTGTGGAGAAATGTCAGATGAAGAGATGAAGGAATTCCCTATTGAGGAATGCGGAGTCTGCTTGAAACTCGTGTGTAGTAGATGCACACATTCGAATTGCGGGCCCCTCGAAATGTTTGACTAGACATTGATTAGGAATTGCGTTTCAGAGGGGGCCCCTTTGCCAATACGCATTGGCAAACGGTACCCTTTGCTTACCCATCAGAGCAGAGGGGGGCCCACTGCTCATACTTTGAAAATCAATGAGTTTGGTCAGTCCTTTGAGTAAATATACCTAAGGAAAGTAGAACTACAAATATTGTAGAAATAAATGAAATTGCAGGTATCAATTTATCCTCACTCTTAGCAACTTCAAATTGTATCTCCATGTCTTCACCAGCAATTCTGAATCCTTTTACACATTCTTCACTAGTCGAATCATCTGCTAGACCACTGACGGATTGCACCTCAAACTCTTGGAATATGCAGTAATTAACCTGTAAATTGTTTACTATTGCAGCATCTGTGGTATTGTAGAGAAGTACATATTTGTCGCTTGGCTCAGTATCAAATGAGAACTTTCCTTCGTATGAAATAGTCACTAGTTCAGTATCAAGACAGTTTCCATGTTCAAAACTTAGGTCAATAGCATACTCTTCGAGGATTGCTACTACTCCGTTTAAGTAATGATTTACTTCAGTTCCAACCATCTCTTGAGCAGATGCTTCATAATTTTCTTCTTCGTTTTCAGATGTTATTCCATCATTGTTGCCATGATTCTCATCAATCCAACAAAGAAGATCGGAGGCGTCATCATTTGTCCAAGATTCGTCTCCATTCAACTCGATATCAAAAATTGAGTCTCCAATTGAGTACTCAACTTCTCCAGAGTATTCAGCAGAAACAACAGGAATTGAAACCATAAATATCAACATGAGTGTTGAACATAATATTCCTTTGCGCATGTGTGGGCTATTTTCTCGCAAACAATAAACCAATCCCTTTTCAAATTAAATCCGGATAGTTTCAGAGGGCTCATCTGAATACCCATTGCTCAGGCATTAGCAAATCAATGGGGTTGCAGTCGGTCGTTGCAAACGCTACCCTCTGTACAGGCATCAACGTCGTCGTCGCTTCTGAGTTCTTTGAGCGCGAGCCTGCGCTGCACGTGCCTTATTGCTACCCTTTCTTTGTGAACGAGCTCTTCTATCACCAGTCATCGGTCCACGTTTCGAAGCCTCTTTCTCATTTTCGCGCAATTCTTTCTGCATTTGCCGCCATTGACCGCCCACCAACTGCAATACCTCTTCCTTTGAATTTGCTCCAATCGATTCCTTTGCCCCGCGCTTCGAGACCCATAAACGGCCTTCTTTGCCATGAGGTCGATTTGGATGAGAGATTTTCTCTTCTCGCTTTACTTTCTTCAAACCAGCAGCCCGGGCTGCAATGAACAATCCTTCAAGGTCGGGTTTCAAAACCGCAGAATCTCTTGGAACACGACGACCATTACGCCTAGAGACCTTGCCATCAAAATATCCAGGCCACAGTGCGATGCGGTCAGGATTGTGTTCCATAATGACCACTCAAGGGGCAGTCTGCTTTGAATGCAACCCTCAAAGAAGGATTCCATTAATCACACCATCGTGACCAGGTCGAGAAGTAATTCTAACTCGACCCTTATCGGTCTCAATGATTGCACCCTTTGTCAGGATGTTTCGACGAACGTAGTTAGGGTTGGAAGCATTTTCTACAACATTGGTAATTGTTGTTGAAACAGTCTTGCCAGTTTTTGGATCGTTTGCTGAGCAACGATTATCTGAAAGTACACGGACTAGTACATTGCCACCGGTATTTCGGTAGATTTTTCGCTTAGGAGCTCCAAGCAAAGCGTATTGTTTCTCGGAAGAAATTTCAGTACTGCGCTTACCTCTCGCAGCAACTCTGCGTCCACCACTAGCCTTGCGTCGTGATATTCCATGCCATTGTGCCATGTCAATTGTCTCCAGCATCTCGGCGACCTGCCGTTCATATTTGAAGACATAGGTTATACACATTCGGTCGTGAAGGTGGTTAATTCTTGACCATTGACTCGCAGTGTGGCTTTTATCACATCGGTAGGATTCAATTGCCCGACACCCGAAGGAGTACCAGTAAACAGGATGTCACCTGGTACAACCGGCGCCCAGGAAGATAACATTTCTACCAATTCTGTAGGACTCCATGTCATCATTTCAGTAGTGCCCTTTTGCACCAAATTTTCATTGACGGTCAAATCGATTTCTGCTCTAGAATCATACGGCACCCAATCCCCTATCATCGCACTGGCATAAAACGACTTAGCTTCAGCCCAGGGGAGACTTTTTGATTTCAAATATTCTTGTGTATCNCNNTTGGTCAAATCGAGACCNACAGTCATTTCACTTGGCTTCAAATCATCATCTAAACGCACTACTAATTCTACTTCATGATGGACTTCTCCATCAAATGTATCCAGTGCCATTGGCGGTACAACACATGAACTTGCTTTGAGAAAGAACACNGGTTCTTGCGGGATTGGGTTACCTAATTCTGTAGCATGGGCNGTATAGGTTCGGATGGCGCACCAGACATTCATGCACATCCCAGACATTACTCCTTGAATAATCCGAAGGGTCATGAGCATCGACGATTAGCGGTGGTTGTGGCGAAGGATTGGCAGATCAAAAAAAGGCGTCCTGTGAGGAGAAAACNTCTCGCTCCATTGCTGAAGGACTTAGAGNGNGCTTTAGGCATAGANCTCTCAGTAGANGGNGCCTTTCTNGAAATGGCAGACTATGGNCCNTGGCAAATGGTTCTGGTAGATAGGGTTCCATTAGCGGTAGAACTGCTTAGCCCAGANGGCCAACGNGTAGTATTTTTGACTCTGAAAGGNTTCTTNTCTTATCCGTGTGAAAAACGNTTTGTAGAAGTCGACCATGGCGCAATTCCATTNTTGATGAAAGGCGCTGATTGTATGGTNGCNGGAGTTCATGATGCAGATTTAGAAATCTCAGAAGGCGACTTGGTNTGGGTGCGTGATCAAATCCATAAACGCCCATTGGCGATAGGTTGGGCTACTATGAATGGTGAGGACTTGGTAANCCAAACAAAAGGNAAGGGTCTGAAGAACATTCACTGGGTAGGCGATGAACTCTGGGAGATGGAACTTTGAAATCCCTTGGCACTAGTAGCCNGTACATGCGCAGAACACTCATCGTGCTTGTTACGCTNCTATTNTTCAATATTGNATCCGCTGCTGACTTAGAAGGAGGAGTAGACGTAGACCCTGAATTAGAAGGAACACCATTTGCTGCAATAACCCATTCAACACCCTCAACAGATTTTGAACAATGGAATATTTCCATTACANTAACCGACTCGGCAGTTTCCAATAATACGACATTTACTTTGACGACTCAAATTTGTAATAATGAAGGAATATGCATGCCACCTGAAGTGAGAGACCTTTCATCTGATGATAATACAACATTTACCGGTAATGTAACCGCTATTGAAGATCATTCATATGTCAATTGGAGATTACAGACAACCTACAACGATGATAACGAATCANAAGAAAAATTCCCAGAATCTGGATGGTATAAGACCTGGTCNGATTGTTGGTACAACGATGGCGAATGGGGNGGAGGNGCTTGTCCTGAAGAGATTTCTAAATTACTTGAAGAAGATTCACTTTCAGCGATTCCAGCAATAATGACAATTACGATAATTGGAATTGCAGCGATTATTCGTTATGAATAAATTCTGTTAAGCGTTCAATGAACCGTTTTTGTTCTTCTCCAAACGCAGTAATAGTAACACTCACTGAAGATTTATCTTCTGCTAAAGTACCTTTTATGAAACCATGTCTAGCAATATCTGAAGCAACTAATGGTAGATTTGCAGCCTTTAGAGAGATTTTCGCCCCATCTTTGACTTGCTTAATTTTGAGGGCATCACCGGCAATCTTGGTAACTAATTCAACCAACTCTTCGGGTGTTTCTCCCCCTCCATATGATGACAGAAAATCGAGCTCAGCCTCGTTCTGTTCCATCAATTCATCCAAACCTCGTGCAGCCATCCTGCCACCTCAAATCTTTTCCTGATATAGATTCCATCCGATTAACTGNCCAGTTGTCGCATCCATCGCTAATGAAAGAGTATTGGAAAATCCTGAAGATTCCCATGAACGAGACAAATCTAGAGTAGTCGCACCTTTATCATCAGAATTAAATTCATTTATCCAGTCTGTATAATCTCCATCAGGTGTAACTATTAGATGGCCCACTCTTGTTTCAGGATGATATTGTCCTGAACTGGTAAAGAATTTATCATCTCCAGTTAGTGAAGGGAATCTATCACTATCGCTCAAATCGATTTCAAGCATATCTATACTCAATGCTGCTGGAATTTCATTTCGATTATGTGCAGGAGTATTTTCATGACTTCCATGTGCTATGTATGTACAGTTTTCAGTACTCGCAACTCCACTTACCTCAATTTGTACCCACCCTGAGTTAGGGTCTTTTGAGACCCAAGAAATATTCCATTCAGTATTTTCACCACTTCGATTATCTAAAGCCCGCCAGATATACCCATCATCATCAAGTGCAGCATTTATTGCAACCGCTTCATCAACAAATGGCAGACAAGCAACAGCATCCTCTAACGGATAATTCCTAAGAGTGCTGTTATCTGGTAAATGAGATTGTGAAGTATCTCCCCAATCGTTTAATTCCGAACTCTTTGGCGTATATTGGCCGACNCTAGGAGTAGAGTAACTGCGACCTAGGTCAAGCAACTTTTCACCCCTTTCCAATCCGGTTTGGACCATTTCTAAATTTAGAGATAGAGTACCTTCGGGTAATAATAAATCACCAAGAATTTGTGTAGCACTTCCACATGCAGACCGGTCTCCTTCCTTTCCTGAAATTTGTAAATCTACATTTTGAGCAATTGCCCAAGGTGATTCTTCCACNACCCACATTGTAATCCTTGCATGGCCTAAGCAATTATCAGAGATCTCCTTGTTTTCCAATGACACACGCCAAGATTTGACGTCTGTTGGTGACAAATCTTCTCCAATAACGACCCAATCCCACCCAAGATATGCTCCTGTTTCACCAGTTTGGATTAGAGATGTGCCCATAGTTTCTCGAACCTCTATTGGAGAAAACATCATCATTACTCCTGGAGCTATACTCTCTAAAGCGCTCAAGAANCCTCCAGTACCATAGGAAAGGATAGTTCCTTGAGTTTCTACAGTGCGTGTCGCCTCTTCNACTTCTAGNTCCCAGTCTGCACTGGTTGACAAAATATCTTTTTCAGAGATTTCAGTCCATGTTGTCGTAGAAATTGAAAGTGAAGCAGGTGTNCTGAGTCCACTTTCTTTACAAGCACCTGTAGCCGANTTTGTATTTGGAAGATGGCGGATTAACGAAATTTCATCGAAATCATGCTGTGTGTTTTTCTCAACAGTAAGCCAATTTAGTCCCAATGACCCTTTGGAACTTACCGCACCGAGCAAATCATCATCACCCGATAGTTGGTCAGGACCTCCATTGGTAATTGAGGACTGGCCCGACCAACTTGCACCAGGGGGCAAAAGGAGTTGGATTTTACACCAATTAAGTTCTTCATCAGTCTCAAAGTTATCAAGAACGATTTCGACAAAGCCATCTGTTGCTGAAAGACTACCATCTGTTATTTTGAAATCCATCTGGTCGCCATATCTCAAATCATCAGCAACAAATGGTTCTAATTGATTATTTACATACCAATACCATCCACCANCAGCCAATAATATTGAAATTAGAACAGCAGCGACCTTTGGTGATTTTATTTGTTCTAGAAGAGTGGCGGGTTCTGATTTACTAATTACAGATAATCGGGGTTTATCTTCTATAATTTCAGCTTCAATCAAATCAGCAACTAAGACATCATCGTCATCTGGAAGTGGCACATATTTNGCCTCTTCAATTACCTCATCTTCTGGATTCTTCTCAATAGTTTCGATGTCTTCTTCCAATGATATTGATTCATCTTCAGTGTCAAGAATTAGGTTACGAAAGTGATTTTCAATTCTTTCGATTAGTTGAGCCTTTTTCCCTCCTGCCGGTAGGTCGTTTTCCTTACAAATAGCCTTTAATTTGGCCACTGTTTTGGTCGACAACTCTTCACTCACNCTCTCACCCTGTAAACTTACGAATCATTCACCCTCTTTCAAGGATGGGTATAATTGCGGCCCTTTAGGGCCGTTCATCCCTCTGTTTCATCATACGGGTAATATTTTCCTTCATGGAATGAATAAACAGTTTGGTCATATGTACCATCTGGTAACTTTCTAAAGAACCAACCATCGCCTTGGTCTTCGTATTCTCCTTCTAAGTTCTCTTCAGCCATGGGTTGTTCTACTACAGGTTCAGTTGATTGTGGAGGTCCTGTAGGTCCCGCTTCTGGTGGACCTGTTGGCCCGGGAGCCGGTGGCCCAGTAGGACCAGGCGCAGGCGGCCCAGTAGGACCAGGCGTCGGTGGACCGGTTGGACCGGGAGCAGGTGGACCGGAAGGCCCTGCTATTACTTTGGAAGAATATGTTTGGTCGAGTACTTGTTGTTCGACACTAGAGCCTTCAGTAGGTTCTGTCATGCTACGGACTAATTTGCCTTGTTTTTGTGCCCCAATAAACGCAAATAATGAAAATCCGAGACAAATCACACCAATTCCCCCTCCAAATATCTGATTAGGATAGGTTGAAATTGTCACTGAAACGTCGTATCCTACAAGATCTGCTCCAGATTCAAAATAGATTTGAAAGCAATACATACCAGGATCGATATCAAATTCGACCTCAATAGTTTTCCCAGGTGCTATGTCTTCGGATATCCAGTACTGATTATTATGTGTAGAATTACCAAATTTTGCATCTCCTTGCTTTTGTGATAATTCTCCCGAAGGGTCCTCACAGTCATTAGCCTCAGTCAACCAAATCTCCACACTTTCAGCATTTGCTGGCATAGAAATAATTTCGATAGTGACAATAACAGGGACGTCAGTGAAATCTTCTCCAACCAATGGCATCCCCCAAATATAACTTGAATTCCAAGTTCCCCCCTGCCGATCTTCTAAATCGATGGTATTAGAAAAAGGGAATAATGCGAAACCAAACAATATCACAGCAATTCCAAGGTATAGGAATACATTCCAACGTGATTTTTTCAGCATATCTTGACGTTCTTGCAATGTGAGTTCAGAGGTTTCATCTTCAGCGATTTCAGAAACTTCTTCTGGCTGAGATTGTTCATACTCTGCCTCTGTCATGGTTGTGCCATCACCACTTAGGACTTGAAGTGAACGCTGGTTCATCATCCAAAGCCCTCAAGAAGGGGGCGAGCGCGCGGACCACCATGTCAGTCAGGTTGGCCGTTCTATCGCGTGGACCAAGACTGTACAGTACTCGTAGACTTGTTGAAGAGGCCAGATTAAGAGAAATCGAGGTCGCAGTACTCGACCCAATGCAATTCTCATTGTTCGTAACCGAGCAAGAAATAGGTATTCTACATCAGGGTGCTCCGTTCAAGTATGACGCAGTAATTCCTAGAATCGGGCATTCGATTACGAAACATGGTGTAGCGGTACTCAGGCATTTAGAACAATTAGAGGTCTGGACAGCAAATAGCAGCAGAGGAATCTTACAAAGTAGAGATAAATTACATTCTGGACAGATTTTGTCAAGAAACAAGATTTCTACTCCTCGTACCGCTTATGTCAGAGATATGAAAGATATTCAAAGAGCCATCGATACAGTTGGCGGCCTACCAGTGGTAGTCAAAGTGACTCAAGGAACTCAAGGGCAAGGTGTATTTCTAAGACATACAATCCATGAAACTCGAAACCTTGTTCAAGGATTGTTGATGACCGGTAAATCTGTTTTGATCCAAGAATATATCGCAGAAAGCCATGGTAAAGATATCCGTGCATTGGTCGTGGGCGGTAAAGTTGTAGCTAGTATGCGCCGAAAAGCAAGAGGTCGCGAGTTTAGATCAAATTACCATCTAAATGGTACAGTTGAAAATGTAGATTTACCTGAAGAGTATGCTGAGATGGCTTGTAGGGCAGCACGAGTTTTAGGACTAAATGTCGCAGGAGTTGACTTGTTAGAAGGTAATTCAGGCCCTCTTGTCTTGGAAGTAAACTCATCTCCAGGACTTGAAGGTATAGAGAAAGCCAGTGGAGTGAACGTTGCAGGTGCTATAATTGATTATGTAATCTCAGAATCAGATTTCTCTGAAGTTAATGTGGACCAATTACTCAGAACAATCCCTGGTCATGGTGTTCTATCGGTCCATCTTCGTAATCATCCAAAACTAATTGGAAAGCCGATTGGAGATTTATTCAAAGGAGATGTGCCCATCTTTGCACTTTCTCGAGCAGGAGATTTAATTTGGAATCCAGAGCCAGATATGCAACTAAGATTTCATGATACAGTAATCTGCTATGGTGACCTTGAAGAGTTACGTGCTGCTATCAAGAAGACACTATTCATTTCGGCTCTGCCTAAATCTGATATATCTGCGGTTGAAGACTAAACGGGGATATCTCGCAAAGACTTCTTAATGTGGTAACTGTGTAGCCTGTCTGTCCTTCGGGACAAGGGATGCACTTCCGCTTCGGCGGATGGCGGTGACGCCAATGAGAAGAGAGCCATACAAAGCAGAGCACAGGGGTGTGCAACAGAGACTGTATTCAGACGGTCCAGAATTGCCACCGCGTCTTGTTCATCGTGCGCATTTACCGTGGCTTGGTACTTACAAAACAAAAATGCAAACCGAAGGTAAATCTGCTAATACTCAGAAGTCGTACATACTTTCATTGCGCCAATTTCTCGAGACACCACTCCCTGGAGAAAATATTCTCACAGAATCACAGCGTGACAATATGGATGTTCTAGAATTATTAGAGAGAGTAGACCCTTTCAATGGCCGATTGGATCTATGGGTACAATCATTGAGTGATAAGTCACCTTCAACAATCAAAGCGAGATTAGCCGCCGCTAATCATTTGGTAAATTGGCTCGGACAAAAATGGCCCGAACATTTAGTACGTCCAAAAAGCGGTAAGAAATTACCTCGAACACTAACTCGTAGGGAATTGACAATGCTTAGAGACGCTGCATCTTGTAGCGAAGACCCTCTAGCAAATCTAGTGGTGACGATATTACTTGAAACAGGTCTTAGAGTCAGTGAATTATGTGATTTGAATCTTTCAGATATCGATTTGAGCGATTGTTCGGCTAGAGTAATTGGCGGTAAAGGAGACAAAGACCGTTTGGTATTGTTTACCAAAACAACAGTAGAAAATATTCACGCTTGGCTACCTCTAAGGGAAGGACGTCAACCAGTAGGGGATAATTTGTTGATTACCAATGCAGGTACTGCATTACAATCTCGGACGGTTCAGAGGTTGATGGACCGCCTTGCAGATCAAGCCGGAATCCCAAGAGGAAGAGTCTCACCTCACGTACTTAGGCACAACTTCGCAACTGGGCTTTTGGAAAGAGGGGCTGATTTAGTTAGTATTCAACGCCTACTAGGTCACGCTAGCATCGCTACAACCAGAGTTTATTTGGAAATAAGCGATCAAACTCTAAGAGAAGTATATCGTCGAGCACAAAATTCAACTCAAGATGAGCAATTATGAGCGGACTTTCTTTTTCCGCTTACTGATTTTTGCAGGCCCNGTCCATTCACGATTACTGGCAACAACATTTCCAATGTGGTCGGGAATAGGGCAATATTTCCCCGAGCGACAACGAGAGCACTTTTCCTTCGAAGGAATTTCGACAGTCTTGCGAAGTCGACCGTACTTTCTTCTTGGCATTACCATATTGGTAGACCAGACGGTCTTCAAGTATAGCGGTCTCATCGCTTAGATTTCAACTGTTTAAGCATCTCTGCCAAAGTTGGGACTTTCAAATCCCTTCCTTTACGGCCATCTGAGGATTTAGCACTCTTCTTTTTCGGTGCCGCTTTCTTTGGAGCAGCCTTCTTCTTAGGAGCCGCTTTCTTTGGAGCAGCCTTCTTCTTTGGCGCCACCTTCTTTGCAGCGGCCTTCTTCTTAGGAGCCGCTTTCTTAGCAGCAGCCTTCTTCTTAGGAGCCGCTTTCTTAGGAGTGGAAGCTAGTAATTTTTTGATAAGTGAAGCACTTATACCTGCTTTTTCTAATCCTTTTTTACCTGCTTTTTTCATTCCAGCCGGAGTTTTAATTCCCGCCTTATTCAACTTCTCTGCAGTTGCTTTACCAATTCCTGGTACTGCCATTAATGCAGCGAGAGGGTTCTTTTTTGACTTGCCTGCCATGTCTTCACCAATAGGTCCATACTGCATACATATGATGAACCCTTCTCTCAATAAAGGGTATATTTGAAGTCCCAGTTGTGCCTGCTCGTGGATATGCAAGAGTCTCTGGACCCATCAACTTCAGTGCTTTATGCACAGGTAAGAAAGGCAGGGCCCAGCCATGGTCATGATGAAGAGGGGCATCTAAGACTGAAGGCTCATCCATCAAATGTCACCTCAGTATGGCTTGGCGATGTGACTACTACTCTTCTAAGAGTAGTATCAGGAGTCTCAACTCCTCTAGTACAACAAAGTCCTCGTTTTGATGAACAGCGTTGGATTATCAGCGCAAAATCAGGCGATCTTAATCTCGAGGTTGAAAGTTTACCGTACTGGGGCTTTGGATTGATTACTCGTTGTTATCTTAACAAAATTACTTTGACAGGTCCACTCGAACAGAGAGCTAGAATTGTATATGATTTGGTCTCCTCTTTAGGACATAAGCCTTGGGAGATTTTTAGAAAAGGTTCGTTTAATCGTAAAATCGGAGAATACGGTTCTAACGAAAAGTCTTGGAAAGAGCATATTGAGAGGGCGAAATGGGACTTAAACGAAATGATTGAAAATACTCTTTCGCAAAAAGGAGAATCGCCTGAGATTGAAATTGCAAGAAATGCATTGGCCGATGATAATGCCCCTGCGGTACTACGCGCTTTAGCAAGACTGGAAGCGGACTCAATTGATATAGAAATCGAAGAAGTTGACCCAGATGGAGCGGTATATTCGCTAGACGAAGAGCATATTCCTTTGGTAGATCTATCCTCTGAGGAAGAATGAGGCCCACGCGTCGCGTTGATAAAGGGGGGGCTTCTCGCCGAATCGAGTCACATGGCTGTCAAGAAAGGAAAGAAGAAGGAAGGTAGCGGTATTCAACAAGCCGCTGGTCTTATTCGTTACTTCGATGAAGAGTCTGAAGATGCATGGCGTATTACGCCCTTCCAGATATACATGGCATGTATCGGACTATCAGCATTCTTTTACCTAGTAAACCATGGTGTAATCGGTTGGATTATGGATATGTTTTGAAACCGCTTAAAGTGGTTCAATCAANACTACAGAGCCTTCGTTTCTAGCCATTCCTTGAGCTACTTGCATTGCTGTATTAAGATCCAAAGTCGCTCCTAGTGTCCTAGTTCCTTGTGCTTCATGGATTACAAGCCTGTGAGTTAAATGTGTCAAAACTTCTTGTGAAACCCTTTCAAAGATCCATTGTTCATTCTCTATTCTAACCATTGCAGGTACATCGACAAGCGGACCCATACTTTTTTGATTATCTCTACTTCTTCCAGAAAGACCTTGTAAATCTGCTAAAGGCATCCAATTCCTCTTTTTGGCAGTCAATTTCACTTTATTTTTCTCGCTTACACCGTCTCTAAATGCTCTTCCCATCAGGATCCCCATCCTGGAGAATATAATTCTCCAAACCGCATCGGCTCATATCCATTCATAAGAGTTGGGGGGATTGCCCACAATTCAGAGCACTTTTTTAGAGTCCCTTTCTAATACCAAAGGAGCTGTAATCGAAATAGTGATTGCACACCATATTCCAATCATCAAGTAAGGAGACAAATCGGTAATCAGTGTTAGTAACATTGGGGATAGAGCCAACCCCATCCTCCAACCCCATGATTCAGGTCGGGCTTTAGCATCGAATCCAATAAGCGGCAATAGCATCCCTGCAAGTCCTAAAGAAACCGTAGCAACCAACATCCACATCGTCACTGAAATGGCTCCATATCCATCACCGATTCTTTCTATTTGCGAAACCTGTATCCATGTTAGAGTGAACATCAAAATTATACCGATAATTATCGAGACCGAGAGTGCTACAGATCTACCCTTTCCTCCACCTAATTTCTTGTCGATTCGGTCATCAGCAAACGCCAATAATGGCAAAATAAGCAATGTATTTGTTATCGGTGAATCAAGTAAAGAATCGAGTAAAGAAATATTGTACAAAATTCCGATTAACAAAATAGGATATGGTAGTAGAATATACCACTGTGAAGGTATTTTTTGAATATTATAAATCGAAAAACCCAATCCTACTCCAAAAAATAATTGCAACAATAATGCCTGCAGATTCTCAGAAGAAGAATATGTTTGGATAGTCTCGCCGATTCCTTGTTCGGGAAAATAGGCTANCAGTAGCAATGTGGTAACCAATCCAGTTACAGCATTAGTCAATTTGTAAGGGATTTCTAAATATAGCAAAAAGATAGCTGAAGTAAGGCATAGTGCCAAACAAATCCATAGTACAGAACCACCGATATCATGAATTGCACTAAATCTGGTATTGATTAATTCAATACAGATAAATGGTAATGGGAGTAAGGAAAACCACTTTCCATTTTTGTAGAAAGCAGACCCCATCATTGCGATTCCTGAAAGAAACGCAAGGGTCACCATCGTTTCGGCCATAACCCCTCCAATGCTTGATTACCCATGAGCCTTGAGGCCCACAAGCCCCAAGAAGAGAGGGCCCGACGCGTGATTTATGGTGCGACCAGCCGATGCCGACCTAATCGAGGAGTTGAGGGGTAAACCGCTGGTAAAATTAGCCAAATCATTAGGTTTGGATGTTGATAATTGGCTAGAAGTCTCCTCTTCTCCACTACCGGTCACACTCCGTTTATCTCCCGACAGGCACGATATAGAATGGACGAAACAAAAACTGATTTCATTAGGTGGTAAGCCAATTGAATGGTTGCCAAATTGTGACTCATGGATTATGCCATTTAACAAAGGTGATTATCCAAACGAGGAATGTAAAAAATGGATGATACTTCTTCATGAAACAGGTAGAATAACTCGCCAAGAAGCGGTTAGTATGCTTCCACCGGTTGTCTTAGAACCCAAAAACGACCAATTGTTAATGGATACATGTGCGGCTCCTGGCTCCAAAGCAACCCAATTAGCAGAAGCGGTACCGGGCAGTATAATTCTTGCAAATGAACCATCGAGCGGTCGTCTAAATATGCTGGTCACCAATAGAGGTCGTCTTGGCCTAAACAATATGCTGATCATGCAGCATGATGGCAGACATATCGGGCGAATGCCTAGCCCCGGTCTTGATGGAATTATCGCAGACGTACCATGTACTGGAACAGGCACTACTCGAAAAAACAAGGAACTATGGTGGAAATGGACTCCAAAAGATGGTAGGTCACTTTTCAGGTTACAAACAGATATCGCATTTAGGTCGGCTCAATTATTGATACCAGGTGGTAGAATGGTCTATTCTACATGTTCTTTAGACCCGGTAGAAAATGAAGCGGTAGTTGTAGAAATACTACAAAGATGCCCTTGGCTAGAGTTAATCGATATAGAATCAGATCGTCTATTTCCTGGACTAAAGGTTCATCGAGGAATTAAAGAATGGCCTATTTTGGATAACGATGCAGAAGTAGTAGAGTTCACAGGTGAACTACCAAAACTACCTGGGTTGCGCGAAGAGATGCTTAATCCAACTCAAAGAAATCTAGCCTCTCCTAATTTGGAATACACGATTAGAGTAAATCAGAACGACAACAATACAGGTGGTTTTTTCGTAGCCTTATTCCGCCATATCGAAGAAGCAACTCCAGAAGGTGTTGCCAAATCAATGATTCCAAAACATATTCCTGATAGGGAGCCCAAACAACTNCCCCGGCCTAATCAAAACCGCCACACATCAATTCCTGCGAGTGAAGAAGTAATCTCTTCTATCTGCGAACAATGGGGTCTGAATAGAGAAAATTATGCTTGGTGGCACCGNGGTAAGCGAGTTAATCTCTCATCCAAATCAGTTCTAGACAGATTGTATAATCCAGCTACAATGAATAACAAAGGTGATTTTTGGCCAACAGAGACTTTCCATCCATTGCGTATTATTCATGTTGGTCAACCCAGNTTTACCGATAATAAAGGTCAATGGCGTGTAAAGCAAGAGTCACTAGAATTCCTTCGCTCAGACCTTTCAAACAATATCTTTGATGTTCCTAAAGAAACAATGNTCAAGATGCTAGAAGGAGAAGTCCCTCTTGTGGAGGACTTCCCTGTAAAATTACCAGCAGGCACCGCTATTATTCGCTTTGAAGAACATCTGGCATCGGTATGGACTGCGGCTAGGGTTTCATTCATGATGGATGAAAATGAACGAGAAATTCTAAGACTAAAGTTAGGAGTAACATATGGTGGGGAAGAGGAATGAAGCCTATCTGCATCATAATTTCTTTACTTTTGTTAGCACCCCTGGTATCTGGCTTTGGCGACTTAAACCAATATGCATTCTCGGAGCATGAATCTCAAGAAAGTGCACCAATTTTAGTGGAATGGTTCCACGGTGAAGGGGATGAAGAGTATGTTTCAACGCTTGAAGAAATGGATTCTTCCGGTGAGATTACTCTTATTCATTGGCGCACAGGAGCTGAAGAAGAAGGAAGTGATTGGCCCGATGATGATGCTAAATCACGGGCTATGTTTCATGGAATCGAGCAATTCCCAGCAATGACAGTAGATGGTTTTGTAGTAGATATGGGAGAAAATATGTCAAATTTTGATGATATAGTTCTGCAAATGCGAGTAAATGATAATCAAATCTCGGTTGACTATAGCATTGAACTGATTGGTTCTAGCAAAGTAGAATTAATTTCAATTATAGCAGAATGGGAAAATCCTCAAGCGCTTAAAGAAGTCACTCAGATACATGTTTTCATAATCGAAACCAAAAGTACCGACTCCAAAGGAAGAACGGTACAAAACCTCCTAAGAGATTGGGCTCCTTCAGCAGCATTTGATTTCAGCAGTAACGCTTCAAACAAATGGAATGCAACGATTTCAAAAGACCATTTAGAAGGCGCTGGAATCGAATTAAGCGATGCATCACACGCTAGTGACTATCAATTGGTATTGGTCATGATTGGCAGTTTTGAAAATGATAGTGAAAATTATGTTTTATCCTTACAGCAGTCCACTTTCCCAACCTCTTGGCAAAATACCCAGGCTGGTGATGCATTATTGCCAGGATTACTTTTAGCAGGATTGTTATTCTGCCTAGGTTTCATAATTTTGGCAGAGCATAAACGCGAGATTGGATTGCCAAAATTAGAAGGTTCCTGGAAAGATGAAATTGGCAGTATCGGATATCGATTGACTGCGGGATATGCATTAGAGGTCGGAGACATGACTCTAGATGATGGATGGCGGTCTAATTCTAGAATTAAGAAACAACGGATAAAAGCCAATGAAATAGTTGAAGGTTCAATAAAAGTTAGAGGAGAAGGAGATTTTCATATGAGATTAACAGTGACTGTTGATGATTTAGGGGACTGGGTCTTGGATTTGAATCTACCAAGTCAAGAGTTGAATGATTAAGACCGGGCTTTGTTACCATCGTTATATGGCACTGGACAAAACAGATCGCGCCATCATCGAAGCTTTGGTTGAAGATGCAAGAGTATCACAACGNCAAATCGCTGCAAAAGTTGGAGTTGCGCAGGGTACGATCACAAANCGATTAAAGCGATTGGAAAGTGAAGGAATCATTACTGGTTATGCACCTTTATTGGATGCAGAATCTGTAGGTTGGGGCATGACTGTCATGGCTGGCCTATGCATCGAAAAAGGCNGAGTAATTGATGTACAAAAGAAGATATCTGCGGACTCTAGAGTTTTCAGTGTTTACGATGTCACAGGTGATTGGGATTCAATGGTCCTAGCCAGAGTAAAGGATAGAAGCGATTTGGATGATTTAACAAAAACCGTTTTTACTTTGGATGGAATTACCCGTTCCTATACTCATGTTGTATTGAATACAGTCAAAGAGAGGGGTGTAAATCTCCCCCCTCAGGATCGCTGATTTGCATTAGAGGTAGCAAATAATCTGCTAAACTATTCAATGCCTCTACGCATAACGTATCGGGCCTGATAGCCTTTGATAATGTTCTACGNGGCTCGTCGGGAATTAGTACATCCAAACTTTGGAATTTTGATTGTAGACTTTTTTGCAGACGCCCACCCGTTCTGTCCCAGTCCATCAAAACAATCGGTGGCATCTGATATTTTTCAAACATCCATACTACGACTTTATCCACAGGCCAACCTCGATTTAATTGCACTATTTCTCCGGTGAAGCCAAGATTTTTCAGGGCTCTGACATCTCTTTTCCCCTCGACTAAAATCACCTTCCCATCACGATTTTCTTTCCTAGCATCCGCTAGTACGACTGCAGCGATTTCAAATCGTTTTTTCCGATTCAAATCAGCTCCTCCAATCTCTGAATAATTTCAGGTGTTTTTAATCCCTCAATAGAGACTTTCTTCTGTCTTGAAGTGTGACCTGAGATCACTTTNACTTCCGCTTTCAAAAGAGCNGAAATGACATTGCAAACCGCGATATTGGCTTTGCCTTGCTGTGCTTCAGCTTTTACAGCGACTTGCAATCTGCCGCGCCATTGGTTGAATCCAACTATGCCTTGGCGCGATGAGCCCGGCTGTACTTCAATCTCTAGCAAAACCATTCCATCAAGCGTGGTTTGGATACACGCAGAAAGGCCCATGAAAGACTCTAATCCTCACAGGTTCAATAATCATACTCAGTGCTAAGTCTCCCGTAGGGAGAACTCACACTTCCACAATCGCTTAATACGGCCGTCGAACCGGTCGGAGTATGAGCGCATCGCGGGAATTGTGGCCTGATGACAACTCCTTGTTCGATGTCTTGTACGATAAGTTCCTTTTCTGGTCTATTTTGGTCGGATTATTTGCCTTCATCTGGCTATTGATTGCAATTTTACGGTACCGCGATGGAATTGAGCCAAGCGGCAAGGAAGAAATCAAGGTCGGNACCTTTCCAAAGGAGCGCCATAATGCTAAATTAGAATTCGCTTGGTTTTTAGGTCCTACAATTCTTGTTTTATGGGTGACNTACCTTGCTTTCGGTTCAATGAATCTAGTATGGGGAGTAATGGATGAAGAGATGATCGAAAATTCATTCACTGTCGAGGTTAATGGTAAACAATGGTTCTGGGAATTTAGATATCAAGATAACCTGACATGGGAAGACATCAGCGATACCCACGATGTCACTTGGGCTGGAGACAATCTAACGATTACTACTAGCGACATCATGGCATTCCAAGCAATTGTAATTCAAGATGGAACNACTTACGACCCAATTAATCTCTCTTTAGGTAGTACTACGACTACTTTAATGTTCGATAAAACGGTTGAGAATTCAGTTATAATCTACGATGCAGATGGTAATGCAATGCACCGTTGGGGCCACATCTACGGACATGTNCACAACCATTGTTCAGATGGCAATCTCGATTTCGACTGGGATGGAAATGGAAAGATNAGCCAANACGAATGCAATTATGTTGACGATAGCCTTGAGACCGAAAGAATCGGTACTCAATGGATAACATGGGATCCAAATCAAGCGACAAAGCACACAACCGATTTGATGATACCTTGCGATATGGATGTTACATTCAATATTCATTCAGAAAAATACATTCAAAAAGATGGTGAAAACCAAGAAAACAATATCTATCAAGGTGTTCAACATTCTTTCTGGCTCCAAGAATGGGGTAACAAAGAAGATGCTGTACCTGGTTTAGAGGGTGGAACATGGATGTTCGTTCAGCCTGATGAAGAGGGCGTTTATCCTATACGCTGTGCAGAATACTGTGGAGAGCAACATTCTCTGATGAAGGGTGAAGTGGAAGTAGTAGCACGTGAAGTCATAGACGGGNTTACTTTAGACCCGTATTCTCAAACTTGTGAAGAGGACTATGGAATAGTCTTTGGAAATTATGCGGGCGGTGATTGAAATGAGGAATGCTNGGATATTTTCAATATTGGCAATCCTAATGATTTCACTTGTTGCAATNCCACAGTTTGAAGCNCGCCCTGGAGGAATCGGAAGTATCGGAGATACTGGCTGTGGTTGCCATGGTGACCAAACCTCTGCGACTGTGATTACAGTTGAGGGCCTTCCAGAAGTTTACAATGTAAGTGAAGCATATATCTTCACTGTAACTGTTACCAGTGACGATGTCGTTGGTGCATCAGGCGGCTGGGACCGTGCTGGTGGATTTAGAATATGGGTCGATGGCGGAGTTGGTACTCTAGAATCGGTTCCAGATGCTCAAGGTAATCTCGCCATAGAAATGGACGGTGGATTAACCCANACTGAAGAACTCAACAGTGTTAGAAGTTGGACATTCCAATGGACTGCTCCAGCTGATGAAACCTCAATCGCTACATTTACCATAATGGGTAATGCAGTCAACGGCGATGATATTGCTGATGACAACGATGATTGGAATAGCAAAACATTCGATGTATCGGGCCCTAGTGCAAGTGCAAAAGCGCCATCAGCAGAAGCTTTGGTAATTTTGATGACCGCTATCGGTCTAGCATTGGCATTGATTTTGATCGGTTCGATGTGGGTCTTCTACAAGCGAGACCCACAGTCGTTCTCCTTCGGTTCATTCTGGTCTTTCCTTAAGCCTTGGTTAACCACTACAGACCACAAATATGTTGGAATTCTTTACTTCTTATTCGGTTTCTTCTTCTTCCTTGTTGGAGGATTGTTGGCACTGATTTTCAGAATACAATTGGCATTGCCTGAAAATGATTTCTTAACATTCGATGAATACAATTCATTCTTCAGTCTGCACGGAACTACAATGATTTTCCTTGCTGCTATGCCTATGATTGCTGGATTTATGAATTATATTCTACCGCTTCAGATAGGAGCTAAAGATCTTGCATTCCCGAGAATCAATGCATTCGGATTTTGGATTCTAGTAGCCGCAGCACCACTAATTTTCACTGGAATATGGAGTGGGGAATCTGCGGATATTACATGGGTTATGTATCCACCTTACTCTAGTCTTGCCGGATTAGGTACGGCTCAAGGACCGAATGCGGGAACGATTTCTTTCATTGCAGGTATTGCATTACTAGGAGCCTCCTCAACCCTTGCAGGTGTTAACTTCGTAACAACGACATTTACAATGCGTGCGCCAGGTGTAACATGGATGAAAATGCCACTATTCACTTGGTCAGTTCTAATCAGTGTATTCATGTTGTATCTCTCTTTACCACCATTCATAATCGGTGTATTCTTCTTATTGTTTGATAGTACCTTAGGAACCGTGTTCTTTACTTCAGGCGGTGATCCATTGCTGTTCCAGCACCTATTCTGGTTCTTCGGTCATCCAGAGGTATACGTGGTGATTGTGCCTGCATTCGGTATCGTTTCTGAAGTATTAGCAACTTCAGCACGCCGTTCAATTTTCGGTTACAAGTCAATGGTTTATGCGATGGTAGGAATCGGTGTCGTAGGATTTATTGTATGGGGTCACCATATGTTGACTTCGGGAATGGACCCATTCTGGCGTGCTCTGTTCATGCTAACCACGATGGCTGTAGCGATACCTACGGGAGTGAAAATATTCAATTGGCTCGCGACGTTATGGGGTGGAAGCCTTGTTTTCAAAACACATACATTGTGGTCTCTAGGATTCCTAATCACTTTCACATTGGGTGGNCTATCTGGAATGTTCTTCCCAGTAGCAGGGTTAGATACACAATTCCATGATGGATATTTCGTTGTTGCTCACTTCCACTATGTGTTTATTGGAGGAACTATCTTTGCATTATTCTCTGCAATTTATTACTGGTATCCAAAGGCTATGGGTCGTAAATTGAACGAGACATTGGGTATTTGGCACTTCTTAATCGCCTTCTGCTCATACAATGCAGCCTTCTGGCCAATGCACGTCGTAGGAATCATGGGTATGCCAAGAAGAACTCACACCTATGCGATAGATTCAGGATTTGCTGAATTGAATATGACCATTTCTATAATGGCAATAATCTTTGGATTATCACAGCTCATATTGTTGTGGAACATAATCGTCTCAGCAAGAAATGGCGAGAAGGTATCCAAGGACCCATGGGGCGGTTGGTCACTAGAATGGGCTGTAACAAGTCCTCCACCAACTCCATCTTTCGATATAATCCCAACTCAATTAGATGCCAATGAAGGCGAACACCACGAACCTAGTGCACTTACTAAGATGGCCAGTAAACTATGGGCGATTGGAGATAAGGATTCAGGGGGTGCCGATTGATGAGTGGCGGATTACATGATGTAAAGAATGCAATCTGGATGCGCACCGTCGCTATTGGATTAGGCCTAATCGTTCTTGGAATGGTTGCATATGGAGCATTTGCAGTTGGTTTAGCATCTGTTAAGCACCATGAATGGGAAGATGCAGAGGAACATCANGAGGCGGCTCATGAAGCAGAGATCGCAGCAGCGAGTTTCCAATCTACTAATCTAACGATTTGGATAGATGCAGGTTCTCCAGCCGACGGAGTAATTTTTGATGCNATGGTCTCAGCAAATGAGACTCTACATACTGCAGAAGAAGCCGCTCACGATGCAGAGCATGAAGAAGAGCAAGCTCATTTGTCATATCTAACGTGGACTACTGCTGGAAAAACCATAATGGTAATGTTCTTGATTTACGGTTCACTATTCATTGTATCTGGTTTCTTCAATAGTATTCAGCCAGAGCCAGAACATCATGGACATGATGATGACCATGAGGAGCANCACGGTTCAGCGTCTCCTATACTGATGGCCAGTGGTATTCTATTGATTATGATGGGATTCCCAGGNTTTGTAACAACCGCTAAGTCGATGCTTGGAATAGATGTAGACCCTGGATTAGGCGAGTTCACTCTTTTCATTATTGGAGCAATCATCCTAATGGCAGGTATCGGTAACTGGTGGCGAGAAGACCTTGTCGGATTTGAAGAACAGATCTCTNNAGGCCAGCCATTTGGTGGCCAGGATATTAGAAAAGCAGGAATGTGGATTTTCCTAATCTCTGAGATGATGGTATTCGCATCTTTCTTNTCCTCATACCTCAGAATGAGGACAGANTGGTGTACNCAATGGGCAGTNGATGCAGGCAGATGTGANGTCGTNGATACGGTNACGGCCTCTGATTTACTAAGACATGACGTCATGACTTTGTTACCAGGTGCGGTAAACACATTCGCATTAATTATCTCGTCCTATACAATCGTTTTAGCACTGAAGACTGCAAAGAATACTGATTGGGAGCCTTCTAAGAACAAATTAGTCTCTAAGATGTTCCCAAGCCGCCAAAAAGCAGTACGTAATTATCTAATCATTACTCTAGCACTTGGTTCATTGTTCATAGTACTCAAATTAGTGGAATGGAGTCACCTTATCGCAGAAGGATTTGATATCGGAACACAAGCAGGTTCAATCTTCTATGTCGCTACTGGGGCACACGGAATACACGTATTCGTAGGATTACTCGTAATGCTCTTCATGGTTTTCAAGGCTGACACTGTTGGCTATGATGAGAAGAACGGCCAAGGAATCGAATATTTCGGTTTGTATTGGCACTTTGTGGATTTGGCTTGGGTTGCCATCTTCCCAGCATTCTATTTGTATTGAGGTGAAAAAATGGGCGAAGAAAAGTACACAGGAATCGTAGCAGGATCTTTCCAGAAACTGGCTGACATTTTCAAGACCGATGTTTACATGGTAAATTTCGTACTACTGATGTTTTTCACTTTGTTTGAAGTTGCAGCGGTATTCTTTGAAAAGATACCCGGGACTGATTTTGTAATCACAAGAGGAATGGTTTGGGGTGTCCTTATCGGAGTTGGAATCATCAAAGGATACGGTATTGCAGCATTTTTCATGCATTTGAAAGGAGACCCATTCATATTTACTAGAACTGCATTATTCCCTGTTTTATTCGTAGCATTAATGCTGTGGGGNATNGGACTNTCCAATCCTNACGGAATTGAAGCACTACCTAGTTGGTGCGACCCTGGNTGGGAATACTCATACGTTACTAAGTAAACTTAAGTTGTGATTTTTATGCGTCTATTACCAATTTTTATTGTATCAGTATTGTGTCTATCTGTTTTACCAATTACCATTGCAGAGAGCGGTGGAAAACATAACTTTTCAGGCTCAGTTCTAACCCGTTCCGCTGTATCAAATACAGTACTGATAGACCAGAATGGTGAAAATTACCCTTTACATAGTGAGATGGCGGATGCGACTGTAGTATCATTTATTTTCACTAGATGTCATGATGTATGCCCTACTATTACTCAAAACCTAAAGACGACTCAAAATCAACTTAGTGATGAAGACGTAGCCTTCATTTCAATATCGGTCGACCCTGATTATGATACACCTGAGCGCTTGAAAGAATATACAGAATTACATGGAGTCGATTGGCCTCATCTAACCTCTGATAATATTACTCTCGAGGGAGTATGGGATGAATTCCTAGTGCGGGTTGATAGAGCATACATCGAATCGCACGGTGATACCGATGATGACTCAGGAGACCATTCTCATCACCATGGACATGACGAAACGGACCATGATGAAATGGACCATGATGAAATGGACCACCCTGAAACAGTAACAGTGGTTATGCCAGACGGTAATAGTACAGAATACAATGTTACTCCAACTGGATGGGANCTACTTACTATAGCGGCTCATCAAAACAATTGGACAATCAACTCTTCTTTGAGTTCATGGGGCCATATGGTCAGTGGAATCAATGGTGAAGAATCACCATCGGATTNGAGCTGGTGGTGGGAGTTGCATACTTGGAATCTGACAACTTCTTCATGGGAAGCTAGCATGGTTGGAATCGACGGTGTAGAGCCAGAATATCTTGCTTTTGCTCCAAATTCAACAAACGATTCCTTGATTCCAATACCGGATTTAGAAAATAGTTCATTTACAATTGTTCAATCTGATGGTACTAACGATACATCCGAATTAGGGCAAGTTAGCGCATGGCACCAGACTCTTGCTGCTTTGGATAATTTTGAAGCACCAGATAGCGCCTATGGTCACTATATGAATTCAATTGACAATGTTTCAGCTCCTTTAGATTGGAGTTGGTGGTGGCAATTACATTATTGGAATGAAACTACTGAAAATTGGTCTGAAAGCCAATTGGGAATGGATTCCCTGTATGAGCAAATGCATATCGCTTGGGCTCCTAATTCAACATCTGATAGCATGATTCCAGCACCTGTAAACATGATAGATGATTCACAACCAGTAAATGATACTGTAGAAGAATTGGATTATGAAACCATGCACACGACTCTGACCTTCATTTTGAATGAAGATTGGGAGCCGAAAGTCAGTTGGAGTGGATATAATTGGGATGTTGATGATTTTGCCGATGATGTCAAGATGGTTATCGATGACAATTCAAAGGCGGAAGATAGTGACAGCATCCCTGGCTTTACATTCGTACTCGCTTCTTCAGCGATCGGTCTTGCTATTATCGCAAGCAGACGTGAAGAATAGGGAAAGATAGATTCTTCAAAGAATGACTCTCCCGTCAATACAAGCGGAGATCGCATAGCCTGGTATCGCGGTGGACTTGAAATCCACTGTCCCTCGGACACGGGAGTTCGAATCTCTCTCTCCGCGCTTTATTTCTAATCGTATTTGTTGAGCAGTAACTCGTTTCTGTAAATTCAAAATCACTCATCAATTCATATTACAAAATATCTGAACAAACAGAGGTTTGACAAACCCAAGCCACAGTAGGTACCTCATGGCCCGCACCCGGATGCACCTTGTACTGCTCGTCGCAATTGCGATGTTTACCGCAGGTTGTATCTCTGCACCTACTCCTGATTGGGGCAGTGATGCTGGAGAAATGCAAGTTACTATCGATGGTAATACCGCTCAAATCACATCTGACCTTGGTACTGAAAAGTATGATGAACAGCACACCTTGATCGGCTGTAGCCAAGAGGAAGAAACGTCCAGTAAGGAAATAGAGATTACAGGAATGCTAATCTCTTCAACAATATATTCTGAGCATACAAACGCTAACGGATTAGATCAAGCAGTAGCAGCAGCCTTGGTTATCGATTTAATGAGTTGGACCGANGCCACCTTAGTAGAGGATGGAACCGGTGGAAGAGTAGCTTTCAAAGATTGGACTTCTCCATTACAACCAATGGAAAAGGTCGGAAATAAATTTGCTGATAACGAAGGTTCATGGGTTATTATTGGAGTNATTCCAGCAAGTGAAAATGTTGCAGATAATCTCAACATTNTCGAAGAATGGCACCAAGCAATTACTATCACNGGACANATAGTTANTGAAGACAATGTGTATGANTTCAATGATGGCTGTGTACTTAGTCAAAGTATCAGTGTTGGCGATGCAATGGTAGTAACCAATATCGAAACCGAGGTTGGGATTGTAAGTCTAGACGGTGATAGTGACGACGAATGGAGTTTGGGAGACACTGACTTTTTCGGAGGCTGGACATTCATCATGATTTTCTTAGTGGTTGCAGGTGGTGGCGGCTTTGGACTATTCATATTCTCTACAATGGTCGTTAGACAGGGAGCGAGCAGTACTGCCAAAACCCTTCTCGGCAAGGAAGGTTTTGCTAAAGCGGTTGAGATGCGCAAGAGTTTGAAGAAATCTAAGCGCGACGATGCTGATGAATCTCAAGATACTCGAGCTATTCCTAAGAAAGACGCCTATGAATCTCCAAAACCTACGCAAATGGTTAATCAAGAACCGGTTGAAGATTTGGGCGGATTCAGTCTTGATAGTATCCTCTCATCAGCTCATACTATTGGAGAACCAACTGGAGGNGGAAGTTCTGTGGTTGTCAGTGATGAAGCCAGAGACATGAAAGTAACANCATCAAATGTTGTATCAGGANCATCTGATCAATATTCTAATGTGACTNCTTCAANTTATTCAGCTCCAAGTTCAAATGTNGTATCACAACAATCTGAACCATCNCCTCGCTCACATTTCTCATCTACNATGGCNACACAAAGTAAGCCATCNGCACCTGANCGTCCAGCAAAGCCAATAAAACGACGCACGGTTAAGAAGAGGAAAGCACGTGAGCCTGAGCCTGAGCCTGAGCCAAAGCGAAGAGCTCCAACTCATAGTACTCCATCTATTGCAGATGATGANTTTGANGATTTCTCACTTTGAGNCCCAAGGGACATCCTTTGAGCCCCTGACCAATAGTTGCTCAGTATGCCATTCGAGTGTTGCTGGCGCAGTTATTACGGGTTCTCCATCAGCTTGAACCCAAGTTATTGGCTCGATTGGAGAATCGCATACTCTTCCATCTTTATCAACAGGTTTGATTTCTATTCTATTGGCTTTACACTGAGTTATTCCCCATTTNCCAATATGCTTGCCGTTTTTCATTGGGCCCATCAAAGATAGCATCGCTAAACGGGACAACCGCGGTGCATAGACTAGAGATCCTTCTTTGTCCAGCGGAGTTACCCCTGGGCATACTTTGTATCCTCCACCAAAGGTTTCTCCGGTAGTGGCAGCAAACATTGAGAAATCGAGGATTTCTCCTTCCGCATCGTCTAATTTCAGCCAAACCTTCCTTCTTTTCCAAAATGGAATTGTGGTAATTCCAAGGTAAGTATACTTCTTGTTGCCCTTTATCCATTTAGCACGATATAATTTAGCACGTGATATAGCGCTGGTGATTCCAGCATCAGATTCTAAAAATACCCAACGCACAACTTTCGCATCATCACTTGGTTTACCATCCCATTCGTTTTGTTTGGGTGAGGGGTAGCCTTCAGCCGCTTCAGCAGGATATCCTTCTAATCTCCAAGCAGCACATTTTCTGTCAACTCCATTGACTAAAATTTCAATTGCAGAATCAAAATCCCTATTGGAAATTCCTTGTGTAATTGCATAATCATTTCCAGACCCTAAGGGTAGTAGACCCATCGGTATATCCGAGCCTCGTAAAGCTGAAGCGACCTCGTGAACAGTTCCATCTCCGCCGGCAGCTACAATCAGGCCTTTTACGCCCTGTTGGCGTAAATCCCAAGCAATTTGTGAAGCATGACCTACTTCTTTAGTCATATGAGTGATTACTGTAAATCCCTTGTCCTGTATCTTCTTTTCAATTCCAGGCCATCTTTTACCACAGGTATGGTCACGGCTGGCTGGATTGACTATACAGTGTATATCGGCCATAACCTCGCACAACGGCCGTAACCCATCAATCCTCCTCTTGAGCGATGGACTAATGGCGATGATGCTAGCCCGCTAGAATATGACCTGGGGCAGCGAGGAGGTTTCGTTTATGCAACGGGCCCTAGATGTTGCGGAATTTGGTAGGGGCCAAGTCCGTCCAAATCCTTTGGTTGGTTGTGTATTGGTAAAGGATGGTAAAATCATCGCAGAAGGCTGGCATGACCATCTTGGNGGTNTACACGCTGAACAAATGGCGATTCATGATGCNGAGGATAAGGGTCATGTTACCAATGGTGCAATTGCGTATGTAACNCTTGAGCCATGCAATCATTTTGGGCGTACTCCTCCTTGTACAGAGGCTCTNTTATGGGCGGGTATAACAGAGGTNGTAGTATCTCATCTAGATCCAAATCCAAATGTCAGAGGTGATGGAATCAAAGTGCTTGAAGAAGCAGGAATGACCGTTAGGGTCGGTTTATTACAAGANAAGTCAGCATTCCAGATGCGGGAGTTTTTACACTGGTGCGAAAAAAGAAGNCCNTGGGTTACAGTCAAGGTCGCAGTAGATCAAAACAATAGTGTTGATGATAGAGATGGGTCTTCACAACGATTTACTTCAGAGGAATGTTTGGTAGAGGTGCATAAGTTGCGCAAGGATTGTGATGCAATNCTTGTTGGTGCTGAAACAGTGATTAGGGATGATCCCTCTTTGACAGTTCGTTTAGTTGAAAGTAATCATCAGCCACTAAGGATTGTAATCGACCCAAACAAAAGATGTCCGCTAGATGCTAAAATATTCAATGATGGCCTCGCAACTAAGCANCTAACTCATGATTTTAGGGGATTACCNGCATTATTGGATATGCTTGGNGACCTAGATATTCAGAGATTNTTGGTTGAAGGNGGTCCNAAAACAATCAATCAATTCATGGNAGAAGGCCATGTTGATGAATTCATNTTGGTTAGAAGCGATATNGAGCATGCAAATCCGTATATTGCTAATTTCGACCTAAANTCTTTCACAAACTGCCAAGATAGTTATTGGGGATTTGAAGAAGTAAAAATCTACACAAAATAACTCGCACAATCTAGAGTTGAGCTAGTCTGATTTGAAGCGGGCACTGCAGGATTCGAACCCACGTCTTCGGCTCCGAAGGCCGAAAGGATATCCAGACTACCCTAAGTGCCCAAACCTCCCGACTAACATCTCCTTCTTGAACTCGATGATTAAAAATTAGTGATTGCATTTACAATCATAGTTCAAATCATACTATTTTTTGGATGTGCGAATCCCTCGATTAATTACATCGGCAAGTAATTTGAATTGCCCGATCACCATACCCACTATAGCAAAAGAAACTCCAATCATTATACCTTCGAAAGTCCCTGATGCACTAGCAATTATNGTTCCCACTCCCAAACTAAACAGGATTAACGCTAATGCTGGCAATACCGCTAATGCCGCATCTCTAATCGGAACATAGCCGTCTGTAATAGGCTTTGATTTAATCGAATCACCAGTTAGGAAAGATGTAGCTAGTGCGATAAAGAAGAATATTCCATTATATGTTGAAAATAGCGATCTAGACCCCATAGACCAATCTTCGAAAGGGGGATTATAGTCGTGCCACATACTAGCGAGAAAAGAATTAGAGCCAGATATGCTCCAAATTTGTGACCCTGGCTGTTGAAGCAATTGCCACAATACAAAAATCGAGATTACTGGTAAGAAGTCTCGTACTTTTGACATGTAAATATTTGCGGCCAAACATCCCATTACAAATACTGTCAATAGCAAGTAGTATTCCCAGGGTCCATAAGCAAATATAATCCATAATAAGCAAGAAACTCCTGTGGCTGCAAGTATTAATGGGCCTTGGGCAAACGAACGTCTACGTAGAGAATATGCGTATCCTATCGGCAAAAATGAGCCTATGATTAGTAAAATACTGGCTAGTTCGCCTTCATAACTCGCAAAAGGATCGGTACTATCAAAATTAGGAATTAGGTAAAACATCATAATCACTGGAATTAAAACACTAATGCCTATGTATATCGAATCCTGCCATTCAAAATAATGTTGAGTAATTCCTTTGCTTAGTTCGATAGTTTCGGGTGGATTGGGATTCTGCAATACGTTATTTCCTACTGGAGACCAATGCTCGCCATCCCATACATACTCTCCATCTTCACTATATTCCATGATAATTCCTTAATCAGACAATCTATATTCTTTCATTATTGGTGTATATAAAATGTGCATGATTTTATTTTTAGTCGGCGCTCTATTTGGAATTCTCAATTTGTCTAAAATCATGATTTACTACTTTATTGTTCAAATCTATTGGCAGTGCTGAAGCCGCAGTCTACCACTAATCTGGGAATAAGCAATATGCATTAAAAGCAATGCAAACTGGGTAAAAATACTAATTCCACCATTTATTCCGATAAAGTCAGTAATTCTGCACCTTGCATTACCTGGTCTCCAGTATTGTAATGAACGGCGTCCACAATGCCGTCATGACTTGCCACAATTCTATGTTCCATCTTCATGGCCTCCATCACCATCAATGCTTGACCAGCATTTACGCTATCACCTTCAGTAACGAATACTTGCAAGATTTTTCCCGGCATAGGAGCGACAAGACTTCCTTCTTCATCACCGCTATTTGCTCCGGGTTCAATCAATTCTAATTGAATGGTATACCCCAGTACGTGAACCCACCAAACATCGCCTACTTTCGCTAGGTGAGCATTGTGTGTTTTTCCATCGATAATGATTGAAGCACCATCGCTTAGATCAGCAAGCAATCCTGAATATTCAAAAAGGCCGTTTTTACGATTAATCGTAATCTCTACTACGCCTTCATCGGTTTTGAACTCCATCAGGGGAACCTCCTATTGAGAGTCTCGAATGGTGTAATCTCTTCAGTACCGGATTGCGAGTTGGTTACCAATTTTCTTCCATAGCCAGAACTTTCTCCTGCAGCAGCTAATAGTAGAGCAGATTCCTTCACATATTCTTGGAACTCAGGAGACCATCCATCAGGCCACAATCTTTCGATAAGGTCGGTGGTAGTCCATCCATCAACTACGTCATCATGGTCACATAATTCTCTCAAAAATCGAATATTGGTTGTGCAGCCCAGAACGATGAATTCGTCTAATGCTCGACGCATTCTTTCCAATGCTTCTGTACGTGATGGAGCCCAAACGATCAATTTAGCAAGCATTGGGTCATAATTTGGAGTTACCTCATCACCTTCTCTAACTCCAGTATCCAATCTAATTCCCGGTCCCTGCGGTGCTTTGAACATTGCAAGTTTCCCAATAGCTGGTAAGAAATTATTAGCGGGGTCTTCCGCATACAAACGGACTTCAATCGCATGACCTCGAATCATTAAATCACCACATGACATAGGCTCCCCTGCTGCAATTCTAAGTTGTTCACGAACTAAGTCAACCCCAGTAACCATCTC
>PALS01000032.1 GCA_002706615.1 Methanobacteriota archaeon | reverse complement strand
ATTACTATGCTTTCAATGACTACTGATTCATATAAGATCCCAGTGAATACAACTTCAAGTAGCGAGCCAGAAAAATCGCCAGTATATTCAAACTCCGTGCCATTGAATGGTGTGGAATCTGCTCCATCGATTGAAATTTGGATATCGAAATTAATCATTTTAGCGAAATAAATCTTCATAGTTCCAGTTTCAGCAGTGTCGGTGATTGGAACAGAGATATCTGATTGAGCAACTGCGGTGTTATCCAACATTTTTAGATGGGTTGGAATATCTGATGAAAGGGAACCAGATACTATTAGATTAGCTCCAGATTCAACAGTTATGTTTGTTTCATCATCTACAGTATAATCACCAGAAATTGTCAAAGTATTCCCCGACTTGACAACATAATCGCCAGATAGAGTACTATTTTCGCTCCATTCAGTATCGGTGGAAATATCGGTTGCACTTACAGAAGTTATACTAAACATCAGGACTAAACAAAGAAATATTGCTCGACGCATACACTTGCGTTACAGGGATAGCACATGAATGCACCCCCTGCCAGTGCATCAGTAAGGCACATCTTTCCAGCCAATTTTGTAGCCGATGAGATTGAATGAACGGTGAAGAATTGGAGTGATGACGATTAACAGAGCCATTGGAATTAGTAATTCTCTACTCCCATGATTGGTTCCGACAAGAACAATTTGGCCGAATAAAAAGACAGATATGGCAAATGGCAATGTATCTAGAAGAGGAGCTTTAGACGATACATCTCCTTCCCTCTTCATTCCTTGACGACGCTTAAAGAAGGAGCCAGTAGAGTCGCCAATCAAACTAGTAAATCCTAGAAATGTTCCAAGCAAAAAGGCATTTGATGCCCATCCTGTGGCGTCTTCAATCGGAGAAATAAATATCCAATTATTGGCGGGCATGGTCATCAATAAGCAAAGTAAACCTGAAGTTAGTGAACCACCGATTAGGCCATTCCATGTTTTTCCATCTCCCAAGATTCGATTTCCATCTTTATGTAATCTGCCACCATCTATTGGCCAAGGTCCATAACCGGTTTTTGGTAACCATTTACCCCACATCATGGCAAAGGTGTTTACTAGAAATCCTGGAAGATAAATCCAAAGGCAAAACAGCATCATTTCGAATGTATTACCGTCGTACATGAGTCTAGCCTCTAGCACCAACTCCTTGAACTAAATGGATAAAACACCTCGCGATGAGATTATTTGGCGTCACCTTTCACATTGCGACATGGGTGGAATGAATGTGCTAGTTGTCGGCGGCGGTGGTCGCGAACATGCATTATGCCTTGGTCTTGATAGAAGCAATAGCGTAGGCTCAATACATTGCAGTCCCGGCAATGCAGGCACATCACAAATTGCTACTAATCATCAAGTTTCAGCGACCGATATTTCTGGAATAAGATCTCTTGTCGAGGAACTTGGAATTGATTTGGTAGTTACTGGTCCTGAAGCGCCGCTTTGTGAAGGACTAGCAAACCGATTAATCGAGGATGGAGTTCCATGCTTTGGTCCGGTTGAAGCATTGGCTGCTCTGGAAGGTAGCAAATTGAATGCAAAGCAGGTTATGGCAGCAAACAATGTTCCAACTGCTCCTTTTCATGTTCTGAAATCAGGTTCAGATATCGATGCAGCATTGGATGATTTTTCTGGAAACCCCTGGGTTGTAAAGCGTGATGTTTTAGCCGGAGGTAAGGGCGTAGTTGTTACCGAGGATAGGGCTGAAGCACATGATTTTATTACAAAATCAATTGAAAGTGACGGGCAGGTCTTGCTAGAAGATTTTCTTCCTGGTGAAGAAGCAAGTATGCTGGTGGTTATGGATGAGTCCGGTTTTGTTTGCCTTCCTGCAAGTCAAGATCATAAGCGAGAATTTGAAGGCGATAAAGGACGAAATACAGGGGGCATGGGGGCGTATGCACCAGCACCTGTTTACACTGATGAAGTTCGTGAAAAGACGATTGAGAGGATTGTAAAACCAATGCATAGCGACCTTTCTTCTAGAGAAATACCATATCGTGGAGTGCTGTATGTCGGATTGATGATCGATGAAAAAAACGACCCATATGTTGTGGAATTCAATGTTAGATTTGGAGACCCTGAATGCCAAATAACAATCCCTCTAATCGCAAGTGATTTGGGCGAATTACTCTTTAGTGCGGCAAATGGTAATCTCTCTTCGATAAATGTTGAATTTCACAATAAACATGCACTAACTGTAGTCCTAGCATCACAAGGCTATCCTGGTAGCGTAACTAGTGGATTACCCATTGTAGGAATTCAAAATCCAACAGTAGATTCATGGGTAAATCATGCTGGTACAAAACTAGAAAATGGTACTATTTTGAGTTCTGGAGGTAGGGTGCTTTCATGCACAGGCATTGGTGATAGTCTAGCCGATGCTTCAGCAAAAGCCTACGCATTGATAGAGAAAATAGACCTCTCCGGCTCACACTATCGTTCGGATATTGGTCATCGCGCTTTGTAAGAAGAGTTGAAAAAATAGCCTCGCAGCACAGTCTTTATCTCACTATTCTTTATATTCGCTGTTTGTAGTCGAACGGCAACCCATAAAAAGAGGTCACAAGTGGCGAGGACGCTCTCAGCCTATAGGCTGTATGTTGAAAACAAGAGGGAGAAAAAATGTCGGACGACAATAGCAACGAAAATGTAGTGCCTAACGCTATGCTAGGGTGGCTTATTGCACCCCTAGCAGTGTTGGTAGCACTAGTAGCTGACAAGCTCATAGGTTTCGGCCTTGAGTTTGGTAAAGATGAATTGATCCCGTTTGTAGCAATTATTGTTGCAGCGGCGCTCGGAATCGCACCACGCGTACTCCGTGAAAACAAACTCATCGACGTTTCGAGTCAGTTCTTCTCTCTTGCAACTCTAATCGTCGCTTTGCTTGCCGCTCAGGGTGCAGCAATCTTTGCTGATTCCAATGTCATTGGATTGTTATTCTTTGTAACAATGTTTGGTGGCCATATTTTGGATACTCATGGACGCCATGAATGGAATACTGTACTGATTTTCAGTATGGTAGGAGTCTTGATTGGATTTGCGCAAGCAGGTGATTTCTTCACAAACCACACCGCTATCTTCACATTGGAAACCGTCAATTCAAATGGAGAGCCAATAACTCAAGATTATGAGAGATTGGATGCATGGAGAGAAGCCATTGGCTTCATCTTCTTCAATTCCTGGATTGCTATGACAGTTATGGGAATGCTTGCGGCAACACTTACCAGGGGTCTATTTTCTCCTGCTACAGATAAGGGTTGGTTTGGTTATATCAAGACAAACGATACAAAATGGAATCGTTCTACTCTACCTTTGCAAGTCGGTCTTGCTGTTTGGGCATTTGCTCATTTCGCAGTAATTGCTTACTTCAATTCATTAGGTGATATGGATATTCTAAACATCTGGTCTGAAGAAGGATATCATGGATATATTGGATTCTGGCCTGCTGCTCTGACTGGAGCAATAGCGTTAATCTGTGCATGGATGTGTGCTGAAAGATGGTATACTCGTGCTATGATGGTCGGTTCTATGTGGACCTTATACATCGTAGCATCATTGTATGAAACAGGTCACTGGACCAGCGAATACTTC
Organism: Methanobacteriota archaeon; assembly: GCA_002706615.1. Lineage (GTDB taxonomy): Archaea > Thermoplasmatota > Poseidoniia > Poseidoniales > Poseidoniaceae > MGIIa-K1. Next base: position 40,395 of record PALS01000032.1, on the reverse strand, counting down.
CAAGGTACTTGGGCGGTATGGATTTGGTTTGGTATAACATTCTTCATTGGTGTTCTAATCTATTGGTTCTCAACTCATGACGATTATGGCGGATGGATGATCCGTGAAATTCATCAACCATCACAAGCAAAGGTATTCTGGTCAAATCATTGGGCTGGAATTTTGACCTGTCTAGCTTTCATAGTAGCACTAACCATCAGAATTCAATGGTACGTAATACCATCTCTAAATTCTGCTGCAATCGGTGGAATGGATTTGACAGGAGGTTCTGACCCTTGGTACATGAAGCGTGTTGTAGATTACATCATTGCAGAACATGCGCATTTGGTATTTGATGCGGATAGAAATTATCCAGTTGGTGGAATAAACCCGCGTCCTCCATTGTTTACCTGGTCTATCGCATTAGCAGGAATGGCTATTGCTCCATTACTTGGTGCTACTTCTGCTGAAGCATCATGGTGGGCAATGCTCGCTTTGCCAGCAATATATGGTGCACTAACCATCTTCCCTATGGCTGGAATTGCAAGAGATAATTTCGGAAAGGGTGCAGGCGTACTGGCTGCTTGGTTAATCGCATTCATGCCAACCCACGTTCAAAAATCAACATGGGCGATGGCAGACCACGACTCATTCGTATTGCTATTTTTCACAGCTGCGTTTATGTTCTATCTTCGCGCTGTCAAAGCTGGTGGCGATGAACGCTTAATGCGCAATACAAATGCTTCCTTCATGGGAATGGTAAATGCGTTATCTACTGTTTACCATCAACGTCGCAGAGCATCTTTGAATGCAATTGCAGCCGGTGTTTGTTTCGCAATCGTTGCATTGGGATGGAAAGGTTTCGTATATGGACCTGCAATAATTTTCTTAGCATATTTCGTTCAAGTAGCAATGAATATGTTTAGGAGAAAAGACAGTACCATTCTGTCTGCTCTAAATATTTTCATGCTCGGAACGATTTTCATTATGGTAATACCGTTCTATGCTCATCCACAGTTGAATTTAGTATTGAATTCAACAGGATTGCAACCTATGCTTTTCATTGCAGGATTCACGATTGCAATCTCTTGGATCACAACTGGATTCCGTGATAAGCCTTGGCTACTAGTTCTTGGATCTCTTGTAGCTGGTGGAGCTGGTTTCCTTGGCCTATTGTATTTACTTCAATTGTTGGATATCTCGAATGCTTGGAATGTACTTACAACCGGTTCAGGATATTTCACAAAGAACAAGATTTTCGGAACGATTGCAGAAGCAAGCGCTCCAAGCCGAGGTCAATTATTCGCCTCCTTTGGACCATTTATCTTCGTTATTGCTATCGTGATGGGTATAATTGCTATTTGGGATGGTTTGTTCAAGAAAAATCAGAACAGGCTCATCTTGGGAATGTGGGTAATAATTGCCGCTTACATGGCTTGGTCCGCTGGAAGATTCCTATTCAACGCTGCACCAGCAATGGCTGTTATGGGTTCATGGGGTCTCGTGACTCTTTGGCGTGCTAGCGGTGCTGGAAATATGGCTAAGAATTGGCGCAGAATGGGTATTAGAACTCCTGGTGAAAGAATAACTTCTGCTCGTAAAGCGGTATGGAGAGCTCCTCAATTCAGTGCGATTGGACTAGTATTGCTTATGCTTGTTTCACAGCACGCCGCATATGGAATAGATGCTGCAATGCCGAGTTCCTCAAACCATGAGGCTGAAATGGATGAGACTATTTACAATATAGTTCCAGATATTTTGCGATGGAATCAACTAGGATTCTCACTGTTTGATGACAAAACTTACGAATCGGGAGAATCACAATGGTATCTTGGTTCATTCGGTTCAGGTTTCAACGATCAAGGTTGGAATCTTGCTTATGATTGGCTATCTGAACAAGATACAGATCAGCCTTATTCGGACCGTCCAGCATTTGTATCATGGTGGGATTATGGTTTCCAAGCACTAGAAACTGGTGACCACCCATCTGTATCTGATAACTTCCAGTCTGGAATTCCTGCTACTGGAAATATGCTTCTTGCCCGTAACCAAGATGACGTTGTTTCAATGTTTATCTGGAGACTTTCTGAAGCAGATTTAGCATATAATCAGGCAGATACCGATTTTAGAGAACACACTTCTTCCTTCAATAGTACATTGTTAAAGCACCTACCAACCGATGCACATTTCGATGAGTTCACCAAGATACAAACGGACCTTACTGCAGATTATGTAGAATCACTTTCTTTTGCCGTAATAGAGAGCAATAATGACCCGCAAGGAGCATCTGAAAGGTCGGCAGTATTGGCGCAAGGGTTTGAATTAAATCAAGGGTTAATCGATGATGAAACTATGCTGTACAAGGTATATGTTGACCAGAAGGTACTTCCATGTACTGATTCAAATGACGAAGAAGATTGTGTAGGCGATGCATATAATGATGAAGAAAAGGCAAGAAATGTCTTCAAGACAGAAGTCCGTGCTTACGATAAAGATACAGAATTCAATACTACCCATTACATAACTGGTGATTATTGGTACACCGCTGACCTTGTAGAGGAATTTGATTCGGTTAGTACTGGCATCCATCGTAAGAATGCAGGATTAGCATTGATCACACAACTTCTTTCAAGTTCTTTGAACAGTTCTCAACTGCATGACCTTTATGCTGATTTGATGAACAATGCTGTTTATTCAGTTCAGGATTATGAAGGTGCACCTGGAGAAACGATTACTAGGGACCATGAAATCCGTTATCTTGCAATCGATAACCGTCTTTACCCAAGAGCAGGACGCTATAGTGATGAATACACAGGTGGAAATCCAACTGGTATTTTCACAGCTCCAACCATCCTTTCAGGACAAGACTTCTCTACCTTTATGGTTGAAACATACGAAACCATTCAAGGAACNATCGAACAGGAAATGACTCGTGATGAATATAATGAGCGCATGCGTGATGATATTATTCTACAACAGAGTGGTTCGGAACAAGAACCGATGCAACTGGTAGACGTTAGAATAGANCACACTGCAGAATTCTTTGACACCATGCTTGCACGTACCTATGTTGGATACGGAGCACCGCAACTTGGTTTCACAAGTACAGAACAACCNGGTCAACACTTTGGACAATCAGGTACTCCTAATTCGATTATGTCTAATGCAGTACCATTGCCAGGTGCTATGATGAATCACTTTGTTATCGCGAATTGGTATGATGCAGAAGATGTGGACCAGTCTATTGGGCAATCCAATACCTTGGTTAAAATCTTGAAATATTACCCTGGAACCGAAGTTTGTGGTTCAGTTAAGATGTCTGANAATGGAGAATCTTTACCTAATGTCAGAATGCTGATTGAGCGTGATGCATTCTCTGGCGAAGGGCCAGAAGATCTTGATGATGATACATATTGGATTCCGATTGGATATACCGATTCTGATGAATCCGGTAATTGGTGTTACACTGTACCTGCTGGAAAGATTAGAGTTTCCGCATTTGCTGGAGTCTATGATGATATTGCGGCAAAAGATGTCTTCCGTTCTGGAGAATACACTAGTGGACTAAATGACTTCACTGTTGATACAAATACAGACAGAGATGTCAATCTAATCACTGCATTACTAGGACATGTATCCAATATGACTTGGTTGGGTGAAACCGCTTGGAACATCACCGGTGAACAAGCAGATAGACTTGCACCATTCGATGGAAATTTCGACATAGAAGTAGATTCTAGTGGTGTCTCAGGAACAGTTACCTGGAGCGGTGATGATTCCTTTGCAGGTGAGCCAATAGAAGATACAACATTCATATTGAGAAATATTTGGTCTATGACTGATAATTACACTGTTACAACTACCTCGGGTTCATTCAGTTCTGACGAATTTAGAATTGTAGGACCAGGTACTGGACAAGCAGTATTTGCTGAAAATGGAACATTCAATACTCAAGGCGCAATAGGACTTGTAAGTGGTTTCACTGGAAACTACACTCGATTTATCGCAGATGATAGAACCTACACTACCAATGGAACTTGGAGTGGTACAGGGTCAATCGTTGCTAATTGGATTGATTATGATGCACCTGCATGTGACATTGAAGAAAACGAGTCTGTAATGCCAATATATGTTGATGAAGATGGAGAAAACCAAACTCATACAGCCTGTTTAACCAATGAAGAAAATGGAAACACATACCTCTTCCAAGGTGAAATTAATGCCTCGGGAAGGATGACTGCAGAAAATACAGTAAGATTGGTGAAGTACTTAGATGATCAAACGTTTGAAGGAGAAGGTCTCTTTGAGGGAACTGGAACTGCAAATGGCACCGGTCTATTCTCAGGAATTGGTGAATTCTCAGGAGATATGGTACAACCAGGTTCCTTCTACATGAGCGGATTGATGCCGGGAACTTACAATATGGTAGCACAATTCCCTAACGGTAAGGAAGTATTNCTTCCTGACCCAGTTGTTATTGAATTGATTCCTGTTCTAAATATGGAAATGACTCTTGGAGGAAGTATCTTTGAAGATGCCCTATTCTATGATTTACTCGATGATAATGGTCTACCAGTACCGATTGCTAATGGNACTATTGAACTGGTTGACAATGGTTTACCAGATGCACAACCAGTATTGATTCCAACCAATGAAACAGGTAATTTCTCTTATGGGCCAATCGCTAAAGGAGATTATACCTGGAGAGTGGATGTCGATAACGATGGATGGTATGAGCGCGAAGAAAACTTCAGCGTATTAGATGATCCAACCAATATCACTCTTGGATTCTCTTTACCAACCAAGAGAGATGTAACTCTAACATTAGATGCTGGTGATTCAGGATTGGAAATGGATGGCAGAACCATTACATTTACCAATACGCTCAGCACTGATCTAAACGATTATTCTGTAACAGCTATCTCGGAAAACGGTACAGTATTCGCAGAATTAGATATGGGTGATTGGATTATTTCAGACCAAAATGATGAATCATACATCTTGTGGGCTGAATTAGAAGTCAGAGATGTTGATATCAATATGTCTGGAACATATGCGGTAAGTGTATGGTATAATGGTACAATTTATGCACCACCTATCGATGTTCAAAATGAATATTCTTCATTGGATTCGATCCCTCAAGATATCTTGGATAACCACCGTGCTACTCGTGTCACAATTCAGGCACGTTCTGGAGGAATAATGTTCAGTGATGTATCCAGTGATGAAAACTCTTCAACATCCGAGTTTGAAAAGGGTACTTTCTCTATTAGAATACCAGCGGGCAGAGTATTCCACATTACCGCTGAACACTTCGTAGATTCTGGTACTGTAACAGTGGGAGAATTAGTTAACGATGCTATCGATCTAGATGGAGAAGTCGACCTCTTCCTTGTTCAGTCATCATTGGTACGCGGAAGCGTATATCTACGCGAATATAGTGAGAATGGCACATTATGGGGTTCAGGTGTACCTGGCTCTGAAGATGTCGAAGTAATCGCCACCTCAGAAGATGGCTTAGAACGTCGTTATCAGTTAACCGATGTTGGAGACTTTGTATCCAATTTACAAGATGGCAACTGGACATTTACAGTATCAAATGAATTGATGAATGTCGAGCCTGTAACAATCAATGCCTCTGTTGAAGAGATTGTATCATTAGTTGCAGACCCTGCACCTGTATCTTTGAACATTAGAGTATTCCTAGATACTAATGAAGATGGAGTTTGGGAGAATGGAACTTTCATTCAGCCAGATATTGTCTTTGAACCGCAAGGTGATTTCGGAGTACAATTGAATGTTACATCTGATGACTACAATTTGACCTCTGGTGAGTTACTAGTCGATCTTGAGGTTGGTCAATATCTGCTAAAGATAGTAGAAGATGACCCACATGATGAGAATGCTAGCGATTACCGTCTACGTCCTACAAGCCTACCAGGTCTTGACCTTGGTTTGTCTGAGAGTGGAGATCCAATCGAGATTATGATGGAGCCATACTACCTAGTAACTGGTAGTATAAACCAAGAAAATGGATACTCGATGAATAATTCTACTGTTTACTTTACTTTGATGGATGATACAACAGGATCTAGTATTACTCCGGTAACAACCAATGGAACCGGTATGTTTGCTACATACTTGTCACAGGGTGATTGGCTAGTACAAATTAGCCCTTACACCAGTGATAGTAACGTAACGGAAATTTATCGTGGTTCATTGACTGTTGATGCTGATAGTTCTACACGAACCAATATGACGGCATGGAGAACATTGACTGCAATGGTAGTAAATATACACCTAATGCAAGATTTAATCGGTACCGATTTAGCTCTTACAAGCATTACTGCAACAAACTTAGATGGCTTAGGTAATCAATCACTTGGACCATCAGATTCAACCGGTATGATTAGTGAATTATTGATGCCAGGTGCTTGGACTCTAAGTGCAAACCGTACAGAAAGTATGGAGAAGTGGTATTATCCTGCAGGTCTTACGAACTCTACTGATAATGGTAGTATTGTAAATGGAACTTGGGAAGTAGGTAATCTTTCACTCACCAAGACTGTGCAAGTTAGTGGAAAGGTATACTGGGATTTGGATGCAGATGAGCGTCCTGATTCTGGCGAAGGTGTCGAAAATGTAACTGTCACCTTCATTGGTGGAACTGTAAATGAGACAATGCTAACCGATGAATCTGGTAACTGGGAAATCTGGGTACCTATCAGAGAGAATTATTCTCTGAATGTGAGCAAGTTAGGATTCGCTAGCGTTTCCTTTACTGATAACTGGACTCTCAATGAGACCAATTACAGCAGCGAATATTACCGTGTTAATGATTCACATGAAAGCAGAGACATAATTATCACAGCTGGAAAGGTAGAAGTTTCAGGACAAGTAACTGTAGAAGTCGAAACCGATCGTGTCACTTCACAATCACTTGATGGCGCTACAGTAGTGCTGTATCCTTCGATTGGATTGGAGAGAGATGCAATCTCATTAACTCCAAGTTATGAAAATGGAACTTTATCTTGGAACACAACAGTTGACCCAGGTAAATGGATTGTAGTAGTTACTGCATCTGACTCAACCGATAACGGTGGTGGAGTTGCTATAGGTCAAATCAATGCGACAGTACAAGAAGGTGCAACTCTAGATTTGGTTATGGAATTTGGTGGACACATTCTAATTACTACTGAATGGAACACATTTGATTTGATTCCAAAGCATGCAGGTGAAGTTACTGGAGATGCTGTTGAGGTTGAAATCGATCTTGGTGATGGCCTTGTTTGGCTACAAAGCGTTGATTCAGCAACAGGTGAATTAGACTTAATTCTACCAATTGGTTCGGTTGATTTCGATTCTGAATTCTCAACAATTCAGCACGACATGCTTCTTGAAATGAATTATTTCGCTGGAGTAAATGTNGACAATGGTGATGGATTGGATGAAAAGAAAATGCTATTCAATCAGCGTCCTAATTCCGATTTGGTCAGTAGCATCTCTGATACAACCGTTGTCAATGCATTAGCAGACTTCGAGATGGTGGGTGATGTTCCTAAGTATGACATGACTGCAATTGAAGGTCAAGATAACGACTACGGTGTAATCCGGTTCACAATGGATTTGGATTATGAAGGAGTTGAAGTAACAGACAAGTTCACCCTTTCAGGTGGATTATCACCATCGCAAGATTCAACCTTATGGACGGTTGAATTCGAGAATGGAGTCTGGGCTGAAGATGATGAAGATATTGACGACATGCCTGATGACGTGGAAATTGGCGATGTGAAATGGTCTACTGATATTGATGTGACATTTGGAGTAGGAGTCAATAATTCCGACTCACTTCAAGTATTATCTAATTCTGTTAATGTGAGAATTACTCTTCCATTACAAGACGAGGCATATACTCTTTCAAATGATGTAGGACACTCGGTCAATCTACGCTTAGTGCCTCTGCAAGGAAGCCCTCACGAAAGGACAGTGCGAGTATTTGTTCCACAGCAGTATAACATCTCACTAAGCGATGTTCCTGAATCTGTAGGAATTGCGGATGGTGGAGAACAACTTGTTACCTTTAGTGTTGATAATCTAGGTAATGGTGATGATATTGTATTGGTTCAGCCAGAGTTGACAGAGGATTGTGTGGAAGCAGGATGGTCTGTTAGAGATAGTTACTCTAATTTGACAGTTCCACCATACGATTCTCGAACTCAATCATTCACTGTAACTTCAGCTGTTAATTCTACAATCTCAGAATGTAAGTTGACAGTAACCGCAGAATCTTCAGGAGATTTCGATATCCAAGAAGGTGAAATCGAAATGATCATTTCAGTTGCCTCTCTTTCATTCGTAGAGGAAAATATTGAGCCATTTGTTCAAAATGCTGCTGCATTCAAACCTGGAGAAATCAAAGTTCCAATCAGAAATGATGGGTACCTAGAAGCCTCTGATGTTATTGTTTATATTGAGGGTCAAAATGGTACTGCTACAGAATTTACAGCACAAGATACTATTTCAGTTCCTGCAAATGGTATCGCTTATGCAGAGTTTACCTACGAAGAATTTGATTCATCTACACATTATTTCGAAATTAGAATGGAACCAATTGGAACTCCAACCGATTCTACAGATGAAGATCACAAGTTGAAGTTTACAATCTCCTTCTCGAATATTGCTGAAGAAGAAGAATCTTCAGGTGTTGGAATTGTGATTGTAATTCTTGGAATATTGGTACTATTTGGTGGATTCAAGGCTGCAAGAAGAGGTTCCTCTTCTAGATTCTAATGAAAATTTAGTTTCTAAGCAGATAGCATACACAGGTTCAAGCATTGTCGGTAATACCGACTGTACATGTGGGATGAAAAAGAGCTCTTAGGAGTCGACTTCATCCCAGAACCAAGCGACTCAAGAATTGTTTCAGTTGCAGACCCAAATGCACTGGGCCATCAGGAGGGATGGAGATCAGAGGTTATTGGCTGGGCTCCACAACCAGTACGTGTTGTTCCTCGCCGAAAAAGAAATCCAAAACTTTTGTTGAATACCGGTATAATGATGCTAATTTGTCTCATTTTATGGGCGCTATGGAATGCACATTATGTTCTGCTAGACATCCCTCCGCAGAAATCCGAATGGGCATATGAGGATTCAGGGGTACGTGATTTACAGGAGATGGGTCTGACTGGTGATGGNGTTAGAGTCTGTATGGTTGATACAGGATTGGATTTATCTCATCCTGACCTTGAAGGTGTTGAAGTACAATTCAAAGATTTTGTTTCCAATAGTGCCCAACCTGTCGACTATGGGAACTTAGCACATGGTACAATGATGGCTGGAATTTTAGTTTCTGATGGTTATCTCTACGGGGTAGCACCAGGTGTAACATTAGGCATGGCTGCTGCATTGGGCGATAATGGCGACGGGACAAATAGCGGTGATGAACGTTTGGTGGCAGATGCCATTAGATGGTGTTGGAGCGAATTTGATGCAGATATCATCTCTCTATCGCTTGGAGGGGAGATAGATCCGAATGCCACAAGAGAAGGACCGTCGGGAAATGCTGTTCGTCAAGCATTGGATAATGGGGTATTTGTCGTGGCAGCAGCTGGTAATGATGGAGGTATAGATGATGATGGCAGAGTGGCCTCTCCTTCTCACATCGAGGAAGTAATTTCAGTTGCAGCACTTTCACAGGATGGTGAGGTATGGGAAGGTTCGTCTTTAGGTAATGAATTGAACTCAAACGGCGAAATCAGAACTACCCCAAATCAAAAGCCTGAGATTGCAGCACCAGGGGTTGGAATCTTGTCTACAGGTTCTGACGGAGAATATTATTCTTCAACAGGTACATCTGATTCTACAGTTTTTGTTTCAGGAATATTAGCTCTGATTATTGAAGCCGAGTCTTCACTTTCAAATCCATCACTGGTGTGTATCGAAGAGGTAAAACTCGCATTGATGAACTCTGCCAGTCAATTTGGTAATGAAAATCATGACTCTAGTGGCGGATATGGAGCTATAAATGGCGCCAAATGGTTACAAGAAATCCGTTCATCAGGTGCTTGTGCCTGAATCTATTCGGGTCACTGAGTAATAGTAAGNCAATTCNNCAGTAATGATATTNTTTGNCGNTTTTGATATTNTGTTATTTTATTNNGGNAAAAAGTATGATATTATTNGGTCATATTTGATACAATTCAATTGGCAGTTAGCCCAATGTGTTAAGNCCGTCTTGTAATTCCCACAAGTTAGGGAAGGTGTCACCATGTCGTTCACTAACAAATGTAAAAGCATATCTTTAGTCAGTATTTTTCTACTTTCATTTCTGGCAACTATGATTTCAGTACCTACGGTTTCTGCAGTTAACGACACATCATCGGGAAATATTACTGGCACAGAATATTGGTCGGGAGTTCACAATTTAAATGGAGATATATATGTTGCAGGTGGTGCAAAATTAATCATTAATGCTGGAACAACAATCAATCTTCCTGCTGATAGCAATATCCAAATTGCAGGTTCNATTTGTGCTGGTGATTCATCATGCGGTGCAACTCAAGCAAGTACTGGTTCCCCGATTCGTTTCATATGGGCAGACTCTACAGCACCNGCNAATTCAACCGGTAAGTGTTACATCAGTGGAATAACAAATCCGGATTTATCTTGCGGTTCAGGNATCTATCTTGACTCTACAATTGATCAATCATTAACTCGTTTGAACCATGTTACATTAGACAAGGCATATGGAATCCCTGTCGATATTGATAATCAAGGAAATTTCAAGTATGGAGCGATAGTTTTTGATGGTGCAAGTGTACAGGCAAACGCACTAACTTTCACAGATATAAATACATCAAATATTCTTGCTTTTAATGGAGCAGCACCTCAAATAAGTGATAGTACTTTTGTTGTTGGGACCGACGGTCAAGGATACCAAGGTTCTGCAATTCAAGCATATGGCGCAGGTGCCGGATTGGTTACTATGGATATTTCTAATTCTGTCTTTACTGGTACTGAAGAGGAATGTAGTCAGCAGAGTGAAGGGCGTTCAGCAATATACCTTACAAACTCTTTTGTAAACATAGATACAGTTACTATTTCAGATAACACATATGGTGCTTTCCTACGTGGTAGTAGTGGGTGGTTGTCAAACTCCACAATCACTACTAAGTGTAATGCAGTGGATACAAATTCACACAAAACAACCAACAATTTCAATCACACATTCATCATATCTGATAACGTGATCACTCCTGCTGAAGGTGCAGGAATTACTGCTTACGATGACGCCATTGTGCTCGCTGAGCGCAATACTATTTCGGGTGCTTCAGAAGGTTCAGCATTTGCAATCAAATACTCTAAGGTCACGATTAACAACAATGTAATCGGTCCAATCGGTGGCTGGAATGGTTTGTGGATATTTGGTGACTCTGATGTATCTGCGGAGAATAATACCATCATGGAAACTGCCAAAGAGCCTGTTGTAATTGGGGAGTATCATCATAGTGACAATGGGATTTCACCAGTAGGCCATGATAAAGCAAGACTCTACTTTGCTAACAATATTATTACCAATAATTCAGGTACATGTACTTCGAGTTATTATTATGGTGGAGATTTCGCATGTCCAGCTTTCCATGTCTTTATGTCATCTGCTACTTTCATTAACAATGTAGTTACAAACAACCTTGGTGATGGATTCAGAATCAAAGGAGGTATTGTAAATGCTCAAGGAAACAATGTTTCAGTTGGTGAATTCGCTGCAAGGATTTCCCACTTAGATGATAACTATGGAAACAAGTATGCCAGCATAGCTTACTTCTCCGACAATACCTATGACGGTGGAACTCAAATTTACAATGTTACAGAATCCAGAGTTGCAGTTCAGTCAGAATTTATGCCAGACCCTGGTGGTAATGAATTATATCCAGTACAGTTGGCTTGGAATGGTGCTGAATGTCCGTACTTGACCGAGGAGTGTTTACAAGTTCCTTCTACAGCAGTTTGGCCTCCAAAGTTCATGCCTCTATCTATGGAAGTGAATCCAAATGCAACGACTTTTACTTTTGCAGATATTCAGAATTTCGANCGTTCTAAGATTCATATTCAAAACCAAAATACAGCATGGGGTGTTCAGGTTGAACAAGGAGAATTAGTAAGATACCAAGTCAAATCTGATAATTCTCAAGTTTCAGATGCATTGGTTACTGTTAGAGATGCGGCTGGAAAGNCACTTTACAATATGTCNACAGATGCNTATGGATTTACTCCATGGGTCACATTACCTTCTAATTTCCATCTAGACTTGAATTGGGACCATGTTTCAACAGGTCCGGGTGAAGACTCTTGTGGTGATGGTATCGATAATGATGGAGATACTTTGAAAGATGGTCAAGATGATGACTGTACCAGTTCAAGAGAAATGCCAGTATACCAAGTAGATGCAAGGAAATTCGGTAAAGGAAATTCATTACATAATTTCACATTATCAGGAATGATTGACGAAGTAATCCATCTTTCAAATATGATTCCTTCTGTAAAGGTCGATCAAAATGATGGGACATCCTTCGCTAGAACAATTTCACTTACTGGGTCTGCCCATGATGGATTTGCCGGTCCTTACTTCAGTGATTATGATGCTTGGCTCAAGCAATTTGGTACTATTACACGTGTTGAAGTTCAACCTCACGGTAGTATTGATTGGTATCTAGCAACTGATACATCAGGAGCAAATGGCGAGGTTACCATGAACAACCATCCTTTCAAGACATGGTCATTTGAATGGGATATGGCTAATCACTTTGAAGAAGATATTACCTTTAGAGTTCGATCATATGACGGAATTGAAGAATCTATTGTGATGACTAGAGTATTCAAATTAAACATTAATCCTCCTAGTATCAATTTAGAAACGCCACTGGACTCCTCTTCGCATTCAGGATCTGATATACTGTTTAGTGGTACTGCTAGTGATGATTACAATGGAGTCCAGGGTAGCGACATCAAAGATATTTGGTTCTATGTAGAAGGTCCTAACAACTATTCTGCGAACTATGCGGCAAGTAGTGGCGGTGGTACTGTATGGTCTGACAAGTGGAATTTCTCATCTTTACCAACTGGTGATTATACATTTATTGTTTGGGCTAGTGACTCTAATTATTGTCAAGGTGTAATAGGTGAGTGTGATGCTGACGTGATTACGGTATTTGTTGATAATGACAATGTCATACCAATTATTCAAGTGAGTTCTCCTCTACCTTCTGAAACTATTAGAGCAGACGAAGAGACGATTATCAGTGGAGTTGCACGTGATAATGATGGCCAAGTAACACGTGTTGAAATTACCATTATTGATCTAGCAGGTGGCTATGAAATGAATACTGGTCCCGACCCGATAACCAGTTTCCAGCCTAATGGTGCTTGGATGACTTATTGGGATACTAGTAATTTGATTCATGACATGCAATATGAGATTCAGGTTAAGGCTTATGATGGCGTTGACTATTCCTACTCTGAGGTTCTAAGAATTACTATTGATAATCCTGTGAATGAGGATAATATCGCTCCTACTTTTAATCAAACTAATTGGATTAGAACTATCACTATATTCTGTGATGAAACCTCCAACGCATTCAACCGATGTGGCGAAGGTGCGACGATTGATTTGCTGAATTTCTTTAACGATTCAGATGGAGTTGGTCCAGAGGATAGTCACTTAACATTCGAGGTATGGGATAATCCGCAAACCGCTGCTGACGATTCTTATTCATCATATATCAGATTCACAAGTGATGGTAAAGCGATTTACAATCCAATGGATGGAATGGCCCAATCATCGTCTGAAATTTCTGAATGGTCTTTGGTTTCAGTGACATTTGAAGCTACAGATATTCATGACTCTGTGATCTATTCTTACGAGGTTGATTTTATCGTAAAGGGTGTTACCTTTACCGCTCAACGTCTAGATAAGGGGNCTGTTGTCTTTGGAGACTCTGCGATATACCAGGGGACTGGATTACCCGGTAGCATTGTAAAAGCGAGATTGATTACTGGAGACCGTCTTCTAAACTCCACAATCGTTGGTCCTGATGGTATCTGGAAGATGGAATTAAGTTCAGGTCAATTAGGTGATGATGGAACCTATCGGTTCTACTTTGTCCAAGATGGTCAGACCATTGGTAAAGGTGGACCAGATGATACAGGTGGTTCTGAAAACGATAATTCACAACTTTCCTTGCGAAGTGGTGAAGTTCTAGAAACAGGACTCGATACATGGGTATGGGCTCTTATCGGTGGAGTTGCAATTATTATCTTACTAGCAGTAGGTGCTTTCTTCTTCCTAGAGTTTGAAGAGATTGATGATGAAGATGAAATGAATCAGGAGACCTTTGTTGAAGAAGACCCTTACGCATGGGCTAAACAACGCGCAGCAGAACAAGCAGCAGCAGTTACCCCTGCGCCTCAGCCAGCAGCTCAACCTCAAAATCCTGGTTGGCTTTGGGATTCTGCCGGTAATCAATGGGTTCCTGATCCAAATTATCAGCAACCGCCTCAATGAGCATTGAGGCATAACACTCTAAGAGGACTAGGTTGGTGTAGGTCATATGGTTGTGAACCCAAAACCCGGAGTACAAGAGAGGATTCTCTTACATTTGTCGGATTTTGCAGATTTCATGAATTCTGTAGAAGTACCGTTTTCACTATCACAGATGGGTATTGCCAATGCTGTGGCAATAGCGAGATCCAATGTGCCGCGCGCAATTTCAGGATTAAAAGACCAGGGCCTTTTGGTAGAACGACAAGCCCACGTCCAAGGTGTTAGCCGTAAGCGTAAGGCGTATTTCCTTACAGATTCAGGAATGACCTTGGCTGAAGAAACTTGGAAGCGTCTAAGAGAGTTTGAGTTACGATGTATTTTACATGGTGGAAATACCATAAAATCAACTTTGGGAGAGATTCAAGATAAGTTACCATTTTCAATGCGTCCAGTAGATGTAATCAGGTATCTAGATGATAATGGAGTCCTAGATGTGAGGTCTCTGTCTTCGGATTTAGTCGAACGAGACCTTTCCAAGCATGTTGAAAAGCAATTGGTGACAAGTCTTGGAGATTTACCTCGTCTTCGCCATTTCTATGGACGTTCAACAGAGTTAGAGAATATGATCAATTTACTTGAAGCACGTTCTACAACACTAATGGTTCCTGGAATCGCTGGAATTGGAAAGACTTCTATGGCAGCAAAAGTCATTGAATCATTCATGCATCGCAGGAATCTATTGTATCATCGATGTCAGGACTGGGATGGTAGTCGTGCCTTTTTCGAGAGTATTGCAGATTGGCTTTCTAATATTGGAGATTCTATGCTGGCAGATTATATTTCGGCGACACCGATTCCTAAAGCAGCAGACGTTGCTCAATTGATTCTTGATGGCCTATCAAGTTCTTCTGCAATAATTGTCATAGATGATTATCACAAGGTTAACGATAAAACACTACATCAAACCATTCAAGCACTTTCCAGAGGATTGGTTGATTGTGAAGGTGATGTTGGACTAGTAATATTTTCACGTTCATTCCGACCGATTGTACCTCTAAAGGATGCAGATGGTAGAATAGTTTCCCTTGTATTGCCTTTGGAAGGTCTAGACCAACAATCTACCAGAAATTTACTTTCTGCTTTTGATGATTTAGATGAAGAGAAATTAATCTACATACATTCTCTAAGTAGAGGCCATCCTTTGGTTTTGGAATTAATCAATCGCGGTGCATCAGCAGGAACATTTTACGAATCTCTAGAGAAATACATCAATGTAGAAATATTTTCCAAACTTTCAGGAGAGCAAAAAAGGCTTTTAGGAGCTCTCTCTGTGTTTAGAGAACCGATTCCTTTGGATGCAATGACCGACCAAAAGTTGAATGTCGATGAATTAGATTCTCTCGTGGAGGCTGGTCTTGCCCGACATGCGGATTCAGATACCTATGATGTTCACGATTTGATTAGAGAGTTCTTGGTTCAAGGTCTAGATCAACAAGCTAAAACCGATTTACATAATANTGCAATAACNTGGTATNANAAGCAANGTAAGGNCTCGCAGGTAGCCTTAGAATTGATTCATCATTTGATATCTGCATCACGTGATGAGGATGCTGCAANTATAATCGTTGAAGANGGTAGAGACTTGATCAAAGAAGGTCACATCGAACTACTTGGATTGNTGGAAACTGTGNATACTAGCACATTAGAATCAGAGAGTGCNTGTAGAATAGATCGGCTTCGAGGTGAAGTTCTTGCTCTTTTAGGTAGATTTGATGAAGCCGAAGAAGCATTCAATTCTGCACAAGAGCCTGCTGAAAAAGCAGGTCTCCAAGATGTGATTGCAGATATCTTGTCGAATCTTGCAGATATCTCATTGAAACGTGGTGATTCTGATGAGTCACTATCCATGCATCGTAAAGCACTTGAATTATTTATTGAATTAGATGATGCTTTAGGAGCAGCACGNTCATACAACAATATGGGATACATACTTCGACGTAGTTCTGACAAGGCCAAGGCTCTAGAAGCATATGGAGAGGTAGAGTCTATCTTACAAGATAATGATTCAGAGGAGTTGATACCTGCTCAAATTGTATTGGCACGTTCCTTACTCGATTTAGGAGAGCATGACCGTGCTCGTTCTCATGCTCTTTCTTCTTATGAGCGCTCAGCTGATTCGGAAGACGCTATTTTACATGCAAGAGCGAGAGCGGTTTTAGGAAGATATTATGCCAAGACCGGTGATTCTGATTTAGCGCTTCATCATTATACTGACGCATTGGAAACTATGGGTGAAGCAGGTGATCCTCTCGCCTTGGTTGAAGTATCAATCTTACTTGGTGAAGTTTTGCAAGATAGTGGTAGAGTAGAGGAAGCTTTAGATCGTTACAGAGAGGCTCTAGTCATTTCTGAAGCTAATGATTTAAGAATGCAAATCGGAGAATTATTGGCGNGATTAGGTGGCGTTGCNCCAGATCGCCAACGCCGTATGGAATACTTGCAAAGAGCATTATCGGTCTTTAGAGAACTAGGTGCGCAAGCAAGAATGCGGGATGTTCAGATGATGGTTCATACAGCTGTAATGGGCCGCTAATTAGAACGAAGGTCGGTTTGCAGAAATGCTGGTAACGCCATTTTCATGAATTATCCATACATGTGATAACCCTGACAATGAGATACTTCCCTCATATGTACCCGAACCAGTTCCAGAGATACTTACTTCGCGATTCAATTCCTTTTCGGGATGCTCCAAGGTCAGGCCATCCTCGGTCAATGATAGTGTGAACAATGTTTCATCAGCCTCTGTCAAACGCCATTGGACGGATTCAGCATAATGAATCTCTCCTCCCTCCCTACTAGCCATGTCAGCTCTTTCTACAGCCGATGCTATATCGGCGAGATTAGTATCAATAGCAGTTTCATTCCATCGCAGTCGGGTTGAAGTTTCAATTCCAAATGTCCAAACACTAAACATTGACAGTAGTAATACCCCTAGTAAAAATGTGAAAATATATCCTAGTTCAGTTGAGGCTGCACTCTCGTCTTTTGCTAATTTCCTCCTCATGAAATTCCCTCCGTAATATGCACATCAATACTACTGATCTGTAAATTAAATTGAATAGGCTCACCGCCAGAGTGCCATATTGCTTCACTTGGTCCATGGCTTGGAATTGGTACCCATCCAACATAATCATCTAACAAATCTAGGCGGCTTGGATTTACAATCCAATCCTCAGACTCTTCTAAGCCCTTAGAAGACCATGTTGCTACCGCATCCCCGTATGGCCCTTGCCATCCTCTGCGTACATCGTGAGCGAGATGTGAGGCCAGACTTTCCCGCATAACCAATTCAAGTTCCAGTTCCATATTGCCAGAACCACTTGCTGATTCAGCAGTAGGATGCATGGATGGAACAGTAGCGGAGAACCTTGGACCTGGACCTCCTCTGTCGGCGGGGCCTACCAAAATTGTCGGTTCTAGTTCAGGATGGTTAGTTACTACTGCACCTGCGCTCCAAGCTACTTCTAATCCATTTATTGAGGAATCAAATTCATAAGTTAATCTCGAAAGATGGAATGCCCATGCTGTTGATAAAGTTGAATGTGTAGAATCACCTTCTGTCCCTATCAAACGGATTTCAAGACTAGCAGGATGACTTCCGTTTCGCCAGGCCTGAACAATTTCACTATTTCTTCGCCCATCTAAATTGACCCATGGCAGTTCAGTAGTAATCCATCCTGATGCTGTAACATCGATTGCGACACATCGTTCTTGACCATCGCTTTTCAGAACAAGCATTCCATTTTGACCTTCAATTCTAAGAATCGATAAGGAATCTCCAGATGTCGTGTTNACATATATTCCATCATCACTCTGATTCCATTCTGTTTCATAACCAGAAATCTGTATGTCATGTTCTTGTGCACTTGTGTTGAGTCTAAATTCTGCACCACTAAATCTTCCAGTATCTAGCGCCACAATTTGATTAATTCCACTTGGACCAGAGTTCCATTCGATAATCGCATCATTGTTAGATTTGAGAATAGCAGCGGTTGTTATTTCAGATGGAGGCCATTCTATTGTTCTAGATTCTCCAGCTGGAATTGGTATTCCATCATTCTTCCATGTAATAGTAGATGATAGTGCGCTTGGATTAGTAATTGTAATCGAGGCANTTGTATGAGGTATCACGAATTCCTTCGATAGTGGCGAGCCATCAGTTCCAATTAGAGTGGTTCTTCCTGATGAATTTGTCATCAGTAATAGCCTAGCATCAGAATTAGTCGAGATCTCCAACAGTGATTCTTCAGTGATTTCAAAACTCTTTGTCCATGAATTGCCCAGGTGGAGGGCAGAAGTTTGAATTGCAACCTCGGTTCCACTATCTGTTCCAACAGACCATTGTACCAGCATGTCATCATTCGAAAATAATTCTATGACAGAGTTACCCACAGGCATTGGTATAGCCCAATGCCTGCCTTCACCTGTTGCTGGATTGGATTTAGAAGGTGGATAAATTGTCGAACCTCCTTCTTCAAACAATACTAATCCAGAAAGATCATGACTAGATGTAAAAGTTGTATCTGCATCTAAAGTCACCACATCTCCAACATTCAAAGAGTAAGTAGATTCACCCTGAGATATTACAACAGGACCGAAAGGAATGGTTAGCCCATGCTTTGGAGTAACTATTACTGTGTCAGCACCAGAAACAGGAGAGAAGATGTGATGCCTGTCTGGGCCAAGTCGCAAATCATCATAGCATAATGCCTCTACTTTTCCTTCTGGATGTTGAAACTCCATATCACGGTCTAAATCTAATACATTTCGAATTCTGAAACTATCGTCCTCATACCAGGAAGCGGAATACCACATGCCGCCTCTAGTTCTGTCCCAACTAAGTTCCCCGTCAACAGGAATCAACTCTACCGATGTTCTATCACCTGGTACTCCCGACTCGGACAACATCGTAATTTCATGTGCCATAACACTCATCTGAGACTGCATGTCATGTCTTTTGACAGCACCCTCCAATTCTTGAATTACAGGAACAAGAGATAGTAGCATAATCCCAATGATTGTGATGACTCCACCAAACATTAGGACAGTAGCAACAGCAGCACTCACCGCTTCNTCATCGCGACTGATNCCNACTGAATTCATCCGNTCACCTCAATTCTTTGTAAGTCAATTTCTANGTCNATTCGNTTATCGCCNCCATCGATGGTNAAACCATCGGAGCCACTTGCACGCAACCAGGGGCTTATCCCCCTGAAACTATCGAGTGTGTCAGATGCACGGTTTAGTGTATAATCAGTCAGCCAACCTTCGTGCATTTGAGGTGTTATCGAGTGTCCAAGATTACTGTGGTATGTAAATCGGAAATGCCATGCGTCGCCACTGAATAATTCCATTGGCCCTAATGAAACCAATTCCATTTCAATATTTCTCCCATTAGGTGTGGAGCCATTTATTTTTACATCACGTAATCTCAAAGAAGCACGCATGCTATCGTCAATTANCTCGTCAATCTCAAGGTCCGGCCTTTCTTCGACCGACCATGATTCTGATGGGAATAAATCGTATCTAGCATCATTGATTAGAGCGATTTCATGTTCACCATTTTGGACGTTAGTAATTATCTTGAGGCCAGATATTTGAACTTGGGCGGTTCTATGCAATGGGTTATTTTCCGCATCGAAAATTGTGATTACAAATAGTGAATGTAAACTTAGATTATGCTCGATAAGAACGGCCTCCGCACTTGTATTGAAGTTTGAATTTTGAACGCCATTAGGAGTCCAAATCGTCACACTGGTGGCGCTTTCATTATATGCNAAAACAGTAAATTGAGTTTCATTTAGGTACTCGACCTCTATTCTCTCATCAGCAGTTAAATCAGCAGACAGTGTCCATGTTTCTATATTGATCATTGGAGAGATGCTGCTAGTAGCCGAAGGTATCGTGGTTTTGATGCCTGTACCTTCACTGGCACCTCCTACAATTTCCATTCTGCCATCCAAACGTTCTGCTATGCCATTTGCGTTTGCCCAACTGCTATTGTCCTGATAATCGGTTATGTAAGGGGTGAGCATCACGAATACTCCCCCCATCATTGTTACTACCATCGCTAACAGCATGACTACGCCAAGAACTTCGCTCACAGCGAGTTCCTCATCACCACGCAGACGGCTCGCCATCACCTTGAGACAGTCACGCTAGTTCTTATGCCTTCACCAAATCGAGCCCTTATAGGGCTCATCCGCGCAGAGTTATTCCAAACCGGGCATTTTTCTCAGGTTCTGTTTGCCCGATGTGATGGGTGAAATCTGGCCCATCTTGTAATGAGATTCCGATATCCCCCTCGAATAAACCATCAAGGTGGTATAAAACAGTTGATTCCGCAAGGTGTGGTTGATTATTTTGTTCAGATAAATGAGTTAGTACAATCGAGCGTGTTTCAGGCGTCACTACATTTGATAAAAACTCACCAGTTTGATCGTTTGAAAGGTGCCCGCCTCGTCCTGAAATACGCTCCTTTAGTCGAACTGGATATTTTCCATTCCACAATCTATTTTGGTCATAATTTGCTTCGATTGAAATGTGCTGGCAACCGCGTAAATGTGTGACTAATTCTTCAGTCCAAGAACCAAGATCTGTTGCTATTGCTCCCCTCTCTCCGCCATGGCTTGCTACAAATGCTACATTGTCTGCTCCAGAGTGAGGCACTGGTACGGGTAAGAATGCAAAATCTTCAGCAAATTCAATCGCTTCTAGACTCTCGAATAAATGAGTTTTTGAAAGGTCAAGATTTAGTGCAGATGCAGTTCTATCATTACAGAATATAGGAATCCCCCATCTTTTCTGCGATATAGCTGCGCCACTTCCATGGTCACCATGATGATGCGTAATTAAAATTCCATCTATTTCGGTAGGTTTTAGTTCCATTCTTGCCAATCTTTTTTCTAATTCTTTCCCACTAAAACCTTGGTCNACTAGGACTTTATGGTCGCCGCACTCCACCAATGTGGAATTGCCACGACTCCCTGTACCTAGGTGTGTGAATGAAATCGACATGTCTTACCTGTGCACGGCAGCGCGGTTAGCCCTTGAACCCATCCATTTCTAGCCGAGGAAAAGTGGTCTTTTCTGGGCCTTCCGATAATCACCGTAGGTGATTCTCGTCTGAACATTGTTCCATCACTCTCTTAAGGCTGGTTCTATGGTTAATGTTAGAGAGGGTGCATCCGCGCCCGGTGGTGATTACTATTCGACGCTCACAATCCACGCTTCTTATGACCGTTATTGTTGTCTCAAGTTTATTCTTCATGTCGCAGTTTCCTGCGATTTCAAACGTTGCTACAATGCATCCGGATGATACCGATGAGGCCAAGCCTCCAACCACAGACACGGATGGAGATCAAATTCCTGATGTGCACGAGAATTTATTTTCTGAATGGATGAATTGGACGGCAATAGATGGCCGTGATGTTTCTATTATGGGACTCAATCGAGATGATGCCACGGATGCTAATCTCGACCGGGATTTGGATGGTCTCAATTCTACTGAGGAATATTGCTGGCCATATCCGGCGAATTGTACCGACCCTGGGTTTTCTAGAGGTTTGACCGGTGTAATGGAT
Organism: Methanobacteriota archaeon; assembly: GCA_002706615.1. Lineage (GTDB taxonomy): Archaea > Thermoplasmatota > Poseidoniia > Poseidoniales > Poseidoniaceae > MGIIa-K1. The sequence continues at coordinate 18,234 of PALS01000032.1, read as the reverse complement.
TTAGAATTAGGTGAGCGATTATACTTGGACCCTAGGGTCGCAGATACTGATGGAGATGGTATGCCAGATGGTTATGAAGTATCTATGTGTGAACAACTAGATTATTTCAGCGAAGAAGATATGAAATTCGTTTGTGAAACGTTTGACCCTCTGAACGCAAGCGATTCAGAGATTGATTTAGATGAGGATGGATTTGACATTGATAGAAACGGATTTTTAACCATAAGTGAAATGCTTACTTCACCTGAAGAATATGCATATGGTGCACCGTCGAACTGGACAAATGAACTGGATGGACTTCGATGTACCCACCCTAATCCTGGCTCTTCAGATTTGATGGAATGGCCGTTTATCACTTCAGACTATAATTTGACATATTTCGTAAATATCCTTGATGCTTGTGCTATCAATGGAACCGAAGGAATCTTTGATGAACATATTTGGTTAGGTACAAATCCTCTCGANGCAGATAGTGATAGNTATACTTGGGATGGTTTCAAGAATCGTCGATTATATCCTTCCGCAGGAGATGACATAACAGATGGCTGGGANATCCACTTTGGTTTAGATCCACTTAACCGTTCAAACGCACTTATGGATTTAGATTCAGATGGATGGGATACAAANCGAGATGGTTTCCAATCAGCAGATGCAGATAGAACAAAGACTGCACTCAAAGTAGGTGAACAATTGTCCACAATAGAGGAGTATTTTGTTCATCTAGACGATGGTAGCATGGTTAAGTCTGGAATGCGTTCAGTTGAACTAGGTTCTACTGAAGACACNTATTCTGAATATNTACTATCTCCNGAGTCATCAGANGAAGAGATTAGTATCATCAATCATGATATTCGTGAGTTGGCATCATATCANGGGTATCTATGGGTCGGTACTCGATTAGGAGTAACAGTAATCGATTTCGAGAATGGTATTTCAAATGATTATGATTTGCCTCAAGGTCATGATTTGAATGATATGATTTTGCTTGATAATGCCATTGTTATGCTTACTGAGTATGGTGTTTGGATTGCTAATCATGATGAAGGAATGCTAGAAGANATTTTAGATTGGGATTATGAACCAGGTAAATTNACCGCTGGAGATATACTAAATCGTGATGGAGAAAATAGCCATATTGTGGCACTAGGCGCTTATGGNTTTGGAAAAGTNATCGAAATAGATNCCTTTGGTGATATCGGCTCTGTATGGGATATTGGCGAAGGTATTCGCAATGTTATGACAGAGGGTAATGCCACAGCAACCGTAGTCCAACATGTNGGAGTGCCAGCTGGTCCTTTGACNTTATTTGTTGGAACTGATGTAGGATTATTCAAGGTTGAAACGGCATCNGCAAGAGATTCAGCGACCCCGAATTGGATATTCTATCAATCTCCAGAACCTACTTCAGTTGCTAGTAATTTCGACCAATTACGTTCACTAGGCACCCAAGGTACTGGAAACCCTGCAACAGTTAATGCGTTAGTTGCTGATGGTTTTGCAAACGATGACCATCAAGTACTGTGGATTGGCACACCCTCTGGATTACACAGTCTAACTTTACTGGATAATTTACTCACTCATAGTGGTCAACTTGAACATCCTGGCCTAGATGGCGAATCGGTTAAGGGTACCAACGATATTCTTTCACTGACATCGACAGGAAATGAGATCTTAGTAGGTTCCAATTGGGGGCTATGGTCTTTGCTAGGGGGCTATCCAACAGTTTACGGAATGACGAATCAAGAATGGATTCCTGGTTCAATCGCTACTAGTGTAGTCCACAACATACAAGGAATTGATACAGTATTTGTGGGTATTTCTCCAGGACAATTCTCAAATCTTGAATTGATGGATCCAATGGCAAACGATTCTGATTCGGACGGTATGCTAGATGGTTGGGAAGTACAGTATGGCTTAGATCCAACAGACCCGTGGGATGCCTTACTAGATGCTGATGGTGATGGAGTCAATTTAGATGATGATCCTATTCAAGAGAGTGCATGGCGCAACCTAGACGAGTTCCGCTACACCGCGCGAACAGAAGGTGGTTACAATGCTACAGATCCAAGAGTTGTAGATACTGATTCCGATGGCTTATCTGACGGNGCGGAATACTTCGGTTTGTTCCATGAAACNACACATTTGTGGTGCCATTATACTAATGCATACGACAAGGTGCATGTATGCGATGAAGANATTGGAGAAGCGGCTAATGCAACTTATCTATCCTCATTGGGTATTGATGAAGGTACAGACCCTACAAATCTTGATTCTGATGGAGATGGTATGCCAGATGGTTGGGAAATCGAACACCGTCGATGGATTGGTTCAACCTTTACAGGTTCAAACAATTGGACATTAGACCCTGCTCGTGCAGATGATGCGACATGGGATGCAGATGGTGATGGGCTATCCAATCTGTGTGAATATCAATGGTCTCAAATTAGAATAACAGGAATTAACGGTGATTTACTTGAAAGTCATTTTGAAACGCCAGAAGCTGCAGAATTATGGCTTGAAGCAGATCCTAACAATGTAGATTCGGATGGTGACGATTTACCAGATGGATGGGAAGCTCGTGGTGCTTGTACTTGGGATGTGTCCTTGGTCGGAATCAATCCACTGAATTCTTCCGATGCCTTTGAAAATCCAGATGGAGATGGTTATGATATCAACAATAATGGAATTATTGAGGATAATGAAGCATTTGTTAATTGGCTAGAATATAATATCCGTGACGATTTATTTTCTGGCAATATGAGCCTTAGTGGTGAAGAAATACCATCGGGATTCTCTACAGACTTATTTGGCAACATCAGCGAATGGGGCGCACCTGAAAGCGAATTTGGTGACGGTGAGTTAACAGGTAATCCTACCAGTTCCGATAGCGATGGGGACGGTATGCCAGATGGATGGGAAATCTGGTTTGCGCGTTGGGATATTCTAGAAAGTGGATGGATACTNGACCCGCTAAATTCAACTGACAGATGGCTAGATCCCGATGATGATGGTATGTCTAATTGGGAAGAATACAATAGCATTGACCCGTTGAAATCTGAAACTAATGCAAATAGGAGTAGCCCTCAGTGGTTCGTAACTACAATCGGGCTTGGATATACCTTACAGCAATGGTCAGGGATTACAAATTCTGAATCNTTTGGTTCATTTGCCAGTTCTGATATCGTGAATGTTTCAGGTTGGACTACAGACCCAACAAATCCTGATACCGACGGTGATGGTTTCCTNGATGGTCTTGAATTATTATTTACTGCTTGGAATGATACNGCTCAAACATGGACTCTAAATCCATTGGTGCCTGGAGATGGTTCTTTTGATGCTGATGATGATGCTCTGACCGATGCGCAAGAATTCTCAATCGCCACCTCTAATCCAGTAAATGGAATCACTCATCCTCTTGATGCACCCTTATTGCATGAAGATGGTGACATAAATGATCCTACGCAAAAAGCGCAAAGGGTTTATTCGATAATTCTNGATAAAGGNATGCGCGGAAATAGGCATCTTGCTGAATTCAATGTTTGGCAATCAACAGGTACTGCAAACGCGTTCATTACGACATTGATGAGTATCACTGACCCAACATTATCTGACACAGATAATGATGGAATGATAGATGGTTATGAGTATTGGTTTACCAGTTGGGATTTAGAAGAAAACCGTTGGTCTATGAATCCTTTAATCGACTCTGATGTTTGGCTTGATAGTGATGATGATTCATTTGATTGTGATGGAGATGGAAATATTTCTTTCGATGAACAGTTCACCAATAAACGAGAATACCAATCACGAGTTTATGGAAAATACTCTGAGCGTTTGAGTACAGGTGCTGGATTGATAGGATACGGTGATGATGCGATTGATGCCTATGAGGAAGATGGTTTCACCGAATATGAAGCACGTCGGGAAATTTTCAATAATTTCCGCGGCAAGAATCTAGTTTCTGAGAATAGAGTCGATATGATAAATGATGCAGATTGGAATACCTTTAATCGAACTTTATTCGGTATTTCAGACCCTACTTATCCTGACTCTGACCTAGACGGGCTTGGAGATGGGTGGGAATTCTGTTATTCGATATATGGAATGCCGGATCCATCTACTGAAAACCACTGGTCTACAAATCCGGTTAATCCATACGATGTAGATTATGACCCGGATGGAGATGGTTGGTATGACCGCACTGCATTCGATACTCCTGCATTACAAGGAACATGGGATAGTAGAATCTTGACTCCAACAGGTGAGGTGATACAATCTGGAATCGGTGATTTACCATTCACTAACGAAATGGAATGGAGAAATTCGACTAACCCAATCGCAAATGATTCCGATGGAGATTCTGTAACGTTCAATACTATCTTGGCCACCTCTGGTCCAGATCAAGGTTCAGTAATATCCCATGATAGAGATTGGAATCTTTCCGATGGAAGAGAGGTTTTCAAATATGGTACAAATCCAAAGGATAACGATTCTGATGGAGATATGCTTCCCGACTGGTATGAGTATGCTAAGGGATGGAATGAGAGCAATGACAATTATACTTCGGCATTAAAAATTGAAGTTCAATGGATTGACCCAGGAACCGGCGTAGCCTGTACCTCAGACACTGCTTCCTGCCGTCCACTTTCTACTGATGGTGGGAGTTTAGCTCGTCCTAATCTTGGCTGGACGTTTGCAACTTTTGACCCAAGAGACCCTCTAGATGCTAATTCAGATCCAGATCAAGATGGTGATTGGGATTGTAGTGGGGCAACCTGTGAATATACTCCATACACCAATTTCATGGAGTTTTATGCGATTGCAAATCCGAATTTAGATTCTCCAGATTCTGTTAGATTGTCTGGCGAGACCTGGGATGGCTCTCCAATTACCGAATGGTGGCAATTTAGAGCCTTTACTTTGGGGCTTGGAGAAGGAATGGAAGATTCTACAAATTACTTGAAGATGAACCGGAAGAATAGCGAAGATTTCAGATATGCATTAATCAAAGATGATAGTGACACAGATTTCCTTGTACTCGACCCAGGTGATGATGTAACCATGTGTTCTGGAGATGTTACAGATAATTGGGAAATATATTATCCTGGAAGCACAAATCGAGCACCTTCTATCGATTTAGGTGAGCATGAATTTGGATGGTGGTTGTTGGATTTGGACGANGACCATATCGCTGAAGGAAGCGATCCTCTAAATTGGGATACTGATGGNGATTGGATGGTAGATTGGTTNGAAGTATCTGATGATGAAGACGACGACATTCGNGGNGATTCCTCTCCGATTCGTTACGATTCTCGAAATACAGCTTGATTTTTCTTGCTTCAGAAACCCCCCTTAAGGGGGTTTTCTGCTTTTGACCTGTAGGCGCATTGTTAAAGGTACATCCTAGTGTCAGCGATTTATCGGTGAGGGGTACATGTCGAAAAAAATCACTTCACGATTTGGATTNTTTTTGGTAGTCTTCATACTTTTATTGACCCCTATGAGTCCGTTTTCCGAATATGTCATCGATGAAGCAGAGGCAACAGGCTCCTCTAGACATATCTACACATTTTCCGATGGTAGTACTGAGAACATTGCATTGTTTCAAGGCGGTGCTCCTGATAGAACAACAGTGGTTTCTCTTCCAAAGGGCGCAGAAGTATTAGATGTCGAAGTAACGCTTTCGGGTGCAAGTTCTACCGGGTGGTCGCAGGTTACCACTGATACTTATTCAGAATGGCAAGAGGGTAGTCCAAGCAATGTAGATTCTAGGTCTGAATCACTTTCTCTAGGATTTGCTGAAGGCGAAACTTTGCTGAAATCACATGGTATGGATGAGTCTGAAGTTACTGGTTCCGATGCATGGCTCGACAATGGTAGTTTCGCTATTAGGCAACCTCATACCTCAAACTCTACAGAATCTAGATTTTCTGAACAAGTAAAAATGTCTAGTTCTAATTTTATGGCGCAAGGTCAAGGTGCAATAATGAGAAATCATGATTGGCTATTCATGTCCACTTGGACAGGAACCTCCTTTGACAAAGTTGTTCATCGCATGCACCCAAACAATGTTTCACGTGATATTGTGGTCGATTTACAACAAGGCTCCTGTACATTGCCAATGGATCCTACCTCTACATATTACAAGGGATATGGTTTTAGAGACTGGGCGATTACTGATGATGAAATAATGTATGGTATTTTTACAACTTATAGATACCTATACTCTTCTTCAGCTCCCGTACAATATCATAGGGTTTTGAAAATTGATATCAGCGATGATTGGACTTGGAAATGCTTAGATTCCTACGACATATCTCCAACTTACGGCGAGTATACCGGGATTTCATATGACAGGGTTAACGACCAAGTTTGGGTTGTTCATAGTCAACAACGAAGAATAGTTCCTTATGATTTTGGAGATAATGGGCAATTCCAAAGGGGAGAAAATATGTATTCTTTCATTTCTGGAACCTCCTCTACAACAGCATGTGGTCAGTCTACTAGCATTGTACGTGGTTTGGCGGTTCATGGCGATTATTTCTACATGCGTTGTATGAAAGGATACTACTATCAAAATACCGACCAGATTAGTGCATGGGCAATTTCTGGGTCTTCTGCATCTCTAGTTCCTCAAGCTGGTGTTCGAGATTTATCTTCTCTAGGTAATGGCCTAGTCTATGATGGTAATCGTTTGATAACTGTAGATTGTGGATATTCAACCTGGGGCAGTTACACTCTGTATTATCGTGAATTTGGTACCGCTATTACCTATGAGACAACTCCCGCACCAGGAACTACAACTTGGATTGGTGAGACTATTGTGACAGATGAAGATGTATTGGCGGTCAATGTCAAGAACCACTGGACCGCTGCTAGTCAAGGGGATAGAGTTGATTATTGGGTAAGTGCCGATAATGGCACTCACTGGGAAGCAGTTGAGAAAAATCAAACAATCCATTTCTCAAATCCTGGAAATCAATTGATTTGGAAATTACAATTGATTGGTTCTTCTGCTGTTTCATGGTGGTTACAATTGGAATATGCAACTGCGTATGAAACAAATGGAGACTGGATTTCTCCTCTAGTAAACACCGGCACAGATGTTGGTAAGGCAAGAGCCGTCTGGGTGGATGACCAGCCAGCAGCAACCAATCTTTCTGTTATGGTGTCAAATGATAATGGTTCTAGTTGGGAGAGTGCATCTAACAACGTTGAAGTGAATTTCCCTACAAGTAATGCTGGTAATCAGATATTATATTCAATCTCTATGACTACAACAGATTCTTCGGTAACTCCTACTATTGATAGTTTCATTTTATGGTATGAAGAAGGTTATCCTGATAGTCCGAAATTAGATGTTGGCGACGATGACATCTGGGATTGGGAGTCAGTATTATTCCTTAATGAGAGCGATGTTACCGCATCAGATGACTCAGCAGTTGGTCAAGTCGTATCAAAGACTCCAAGCCTTGTCGATGCTTTCAATCTACATATTCCTGCGAACGGTCTTGGTTCTGTTGATATTCCTATTGCTGTCAAAGCCGCAACCCCCGGTAGGGTCAAGCTCACAGACATAGACATAGAATATCGCATTAATACACATGTGATAGATGCAAGTTTGGAAGGTGGAATTGTTGCTCCAGATGGAATCTATCGTAACCTTGTAGTAAGGGTCGTAAATGGTGATTTAGTAGATTATGTAACTGAAGCAACTATTGGTTTGAATCATTCTCACGGAGATGATCCTGCCTTCAAATGGCAGCGAGGTGATACTTGTACCAATATCGATGATGCAGGTGGTATAGTAAGTTTTGATGTAGGCAATTGTACCTCTACCATTGATTCCGAAGGAATTGTATCAATCAAGGTACCGATGCGGGTCAATTGGACTTGGGATGATGAAAGAAAAATGGAGGCCATAGTCTCTCTAAATGATGACCTAGGTCCTCAAGTATCCTCATTTGAAACCGAAACCTTAGAATTGAATGTTGAGAATGATATTCAATTAGACGGAATGCGAGTTTGGGAAGAAACAGGTAGAGAATTATATGCTGGAGATTGGGTTAGAGGTGGATTCAATATTTCTATTGCAGGAGGGATTCATTTCCAAGATTCGGCATTATCACCCCAAGCTGGAGAATTCCAATTACGTGTACTTGGCCAAAATGTAACTTATGATGGAGACCCTATTGGTGAACCAACAATTTTGCATGTAGAAGGTAATCCTGCATTTGGTGAGTATAATCTAACCTTTGCATCTCCAATCGAATCAGCACCGGGAGGAATGGTTCTCTATGTAGAGGCCATCAACATGTCAAATGGATCGACTTATACCAATCCAGGATATAATACAATCAAACTCATCTTTGATGGAAATGCTCCTTTAGTACTATTTGCAAGTCCTGAATCCGGCTCTGAAATGCATGTTGGGCCTCCGGCGCCAGGAGGACAGGCCGTGCAAATTATTGTTCAGGATTCTGTAGACCCACCGCAGACAATCGATCTCCATTATTGGTTTGGATGTGAACCTGGAGANCATGAATCTTGTTCTGATTTAAATTTCAATGGACTACCAGAAGAAAATGAATATCGCTCAAAAACTCTTACAACTCCTGCGATTTTACCTGGAGGCCTGAATGTTTTCAATGGATTAATCGATGACTCGATGTTGGTTCATGGTGACATAGTAACCTTCTATGTTACAGGTAAAGATGGTCAAAATAATGTAATTGCAATGGGTGGCGAACCGGTATGTCAAGATGGAGTTCCAAGTTGTGGAGATAAGCCTGGAGAAGTTCCACCTGATTGGGAAAATACCCTTTCTTGGTACCAGATACGCGAAGAGTTTGAACCATTCATGGACATCGATAATTCAACTATTTTGGGTCATGAGGATCTGGCACCATTGCATCCGGGTATCCCCTACACTGCTACTTTCACAATTTCAGATGTTAACGGATGGTGGGATGTTGAGTATCTTCAACTAGCATTAGCTGGTGATTTTGATGATGCAGAAACCTCAATCTATGCTCATATCTCTAAAGACGAAAATGGCGAACCATCTATTGAATTGGAGAGTGGCGGTAATGGTCTTGCAGTTTCAAACATATATTCCTCAATAAATCTAGATCCATCCAATGAGAGTAGGATGATAGTTTCAATTAAATTCCAATTAACTTGGGAATTCCCCGAAATTTGGGACACCGATGGTGAAGGAAACAAAATGTTACCAAAGGTTTGGATTGAGGACAAATCATGTGGTTTAGATGTTGATTTACCTTGTAATATTCATCAAGCGGGTCTTGGAAATGATATGTGGAGTTTAGATAACGATCTAAGATTTGATACTCAATCTGGCCATATTTTGGCTATTGAATTACGTGATGGAACCAACCACTATAATCCTGAGTTTGATGAAACTTTAATCGGTGCTGGGCAAGTGATTAGGTTCAGCGGTCGTGTTTTATTTTCTGAAGATGAAACACCTGCTCCTTCTGGGGCATTTACAGTATCTCTAGGTGATTATGAATATGAATGGACAACAACAACTCGTGAGGGTGGATATTTCAGTATAGATCTACTTGTTCCAGATGTACAGAGCGGTCACTTAGATTTGCGAGCGAAATTGGTTAATCTTCCCGGTCTAGCGACTGACGAATCTGAATTTAAGCCTAGACTAAGACTAGCGGTTGATAGTGAACGTCCTACTATTCATGATATCTCTTTAGCAGGATTTTCTCCAGATGAACCGGTTCCAATCTCCATTGCTGGTAATTTGCAAGTGATGTTAGAAACAAGGGATGACCAAGGTTTTGATTTGGATAACCCTGCTGTTTTACATTATCTTGTTAGAGCAGGTGAATCCGAAATTAGTCGAGGTAGTTCACCTCTTCCAGAAACAACTCCTTTCGAAGATCAGTTCTTCTGGACAGGTAACATCGACCTAACTGATGGAGGTGCTACAATGTTATTACCATCTTACACAATCGATGTATGGGTTACCGGTTCAGATGCCTCTGGTAATCCATATGATAGTTCGGATAACCAATTAGGGGAACCTCTTGCCTCTTGGCCTTTAGCTTTGACAGGTCCTGATGTTAGTCTTCGTGCTCCAGATACATCTTGGGAATGGTCTAATCCTTCGCCTATTCCTGATGAGTCTGTGACATTGTCAATCCAAGCAAGAAACTCTGGTTCAACAGGTAATGTCTCCTTCTTACTTCAAAGACATATTTCTGGAGATGATTGGTTAACTGTAGATGAAAAAGTAGTAGAAATTGGCTCTGACAAACTCGTTAATATCAATCTACAAATAAAGGCTGAAGGTGCTGCTGGAGATACTTTGGAATTTAGATTATTATTNCTTGATACCGGAGTTGAAAAAGAGAGGATTTCAATTAATCCATTACTTGTGAAAAATGACGTACAGCGAGATGGTGATGCATTNGCAAGCCAATTAGAAGATTCACAAATGTCTGTTGTGATGTATTTGATTACAATCTTTGCAATGTCATATGCGGTTTGGACAATGGTTCAGATTCGCAGGATCAGAAGGGGTGATGAAGAGGATGAAATCGACCAAACCGCTGAAGTTGCTGCNGATATGCTTGGTGAAAAGTTAGTCCCTGAAGTACCTTCGATTGAAAATCTAAATCCACAGATGCCTAACTTGTATGCACAGCCGCCAATGCCTGATTTGAATGCACAAGTTTCTGGCCAAAATATGGTTTCACCAAAAAATGCACCACCTAGTGTACCTGCTGCAGTTCCTTCAAATCAGATCACATACAACTTAACTCAAAATATTCATGACAGTGTCGTTTCTGAAAATTCTATGGAAGCACAAGGAGTTGCTATGTCGCCTCCATTGCCCCCAGAGGGCTTACCTCCAGGCTGGACTCAAGATCAATGGCAACATTACGGTGAGCAATACCTTTCATCATTAGGCAACCAATAATCGAGGCGATAATATGAGCGCTTCACAGGCGATGGTTACGATGCAAGAAAGGATGGTCAGTTTAGTAGGTCAACTTTCAATGCCAGTGATTGAAACTAGTTTGGTAATTGGTCGATGGACCAACAAGATGACTGAAAGATTAGTTCAAATCGCTGCNGAAAATGATGAGATTTTACCTGATAATATAATCAAACCTTGGCCATTGGATGTAACGCCAGTAGAATCGGATATTAATTTCGAACTTGAAAAAGCTCTTTCTATCGTCGACAAGGATAGAATGGAAATTGTTGATACGCTTATCAGTGTGACAATAGAAGAATTTCAGATACCAATGGCAGAAGCACTTCTATTTCTTCGTACTTGGGAGAAATTAGTTAGGGAGCAATTATCACAAGCAACTGGCCCGGGCCAATTATTCAGCCCAACTGAATTACCAGATGATTTCTGAGGTTTTTTTATGCGCGCTATTTTCATTGGATTGATTATGATTTCATGCTCNATATCAGGCTGTTTTGGTAGNGATTCAATATTGGCAGAAAAGACCGGAATCCCGGGAGGTCATGCAATGAATTGTCTAACTTCTGATGATTTCACAAGTATGACANTNCATGTGCTATACGAAGATGGTTCTGANCCAAGTGCNATCGANCTTTTGAAGCAAAGATTNGTCGAAGTTTGTGATAAACCAGATGGNATAACTATTCAACAAAANCAAGTNGATTTTGAAAATACTGGTCCNTGGACTGCTGANAAAGTNAGNGACCAGCGTTGGGATTTAGGCGATGATGCTATGGATGGANATACNCTGAATTGGTATTTCTTNTTCCCTAATGGGAAGTANGACGATGATTCAGTGCTTGGNGTTGCAGTCGATGGTTCTACAGTTGCAGTCTTCTTAGATTCAGTNGCTGATGCTGAGGGATTTTTCGGCAGACCTTCTGCCGATGAAGTTGAGCGCTCGGTTACNGTTCATGAGGCTGGNCACCTTTTGGGATTNGTAAACTTGGTTTACACTTCTCCTTATGATCATGAGGACTCTTCTCATCCTGGTCATTCAAAAAATGAAGACTCNGTGATGTATTGGGCAATAGAATCAACAAGTGTTGGTAACTTTATCGATGGAGATTTACCAACCGAATTTGACGATGAAGACAAAGGCGACTTACAAGGGATGGCTGATGGTTCAATCAAAGTTTATGATCAAATTACCAATTAATTTCCTGACCGAGAAACGATGATGCTAGAATCTCTCCATGCATCAAATATCGACCAAAAATAAAGAATCACCCACAATATTAGCGTGAATGATAGGGGTATTTGCAGGAAGAAGTAATCAGATCCACGCTGATGTTTTCTGTTGAAATGTTGGCCAAGATAAAGGAATGGAATTAATGAAAGTGTGATTGCAATAATTGGTCTAAAGGTTCCCCAAACACCGACTCCTGCTGTAATTTGATTCCAAATCTGCTTGAGGACATTAGTCTTAGTAACCTCATAATCCTCAACAGGGACAACGACTTCAAGAATCTCATCGTCATCAGCCATTACACCTTCGTAATCACTACTACTTGTCAATGTGGCGACAAAAATGCTCATTGTGGGTATGGTTTAGCGAGGTGTATGGCCCGACCAATACTAGTAACTGGTTTCGAGGCTTTTGCTGGTCATAATAACAATATTTCAGGTGATGTTGCCAACGCACTTTCTGGCAAATTTGTTCGTGGTCATGAAATAATTTCTAAGGTATTGACTGTTGATGAGGAAGGTTCCAATTATACTTCAAATCTTATTTTGAATGGTGAGAAATTTGCAGCAATCATGCACATNGGTTTAGCGGAAAAGGAGGATAAGGCCNGAATNGAATTGGTTNCTAAAGATATTCTCGACTTTAGAATTCCTGATAATTCTGGTCGTAAGGTTTNCAATCAATCAATTTCNGGTGANGGGGATTTNCANAGCAATATTTTAGTTGANGACTGGGATATTTCTCGAATGACTGAATCACCAAAAGTNTCCACCGATGCTGGAGAGTTTGTCTGTAATGAAACNCTATATCGTACATTNCAAGCNTTNGAAGGTTCNACTCCGTGTTTCTTTCTTCATCTTCCACTGAAACAATCGATAGATGACCCAGTTGGACTTGCAATTGAATGCCTTGACCGAATGCTTAGACCTGCATGCATCGATGTTGGTGCAGGCGCAATTATGAGAAATGGTGAATTTTTAGCAGCACGAAGAGCTCCTAGTGAGAAACATGCAGGGTGGTGGGAGTTCCCTGGAGGAAAGTTTGAACCCGGCGAAGATGCATATGATTGTCTCAAGAGGGAGATAATGGAAGAGTTGGAATTAGAGGTTGAAGTCCTAGAAAAGATTGGAGTTTGGATATTTGACCATGATGATGTAGTCGTACGTTTGCATGTACATGAATGCCGAATCTTGGATGGGGAAATTGTCTTGCACGTCCATGACAAAATACAATGGTGCTCAGGCCCAGATGAAGTTCCTTGGTTAGGTCCTGATTATGAGATTGCAGCAGCGATTAGTGCCAAGTGACGGCTTCGCCATCGTCTCGCATACTGTAATCATCTCTTACGTGGCGAGGAATTGTTTCGCGTCCAGAATGCCAAGTGGCAGCCTCAAGCCAATTTGCTAAATCATTACCACTGATCTCTACAGTAATTACTCCACCCAATACNAGTTTNTCANTTACTACAAATGACACCTTGCCTGACATAGCTGCTTGCCTAGATATATTGAACATTGTAGAATCATCTTCCAATAATGCCGACATAGAATCAAGNGCAGTATCCAAAGTTCTCTGTTCGATTAANATTTCTAAAAAGGTGTCAAGTTTTACATTTTCATCTGCAATTATGATATTNCTCTCAACGGGGAATGTAGCATCTTCTGGAATTTCACTAGTGAAGCACGGAAATATATTCTGAACAGTCTCAAGAATAACTGCGGGTTTGTCAGCACCTGTAATGATTGAAGATACAACAACCGATAGGCCTTCGCCTACCCCTGTCAGTTTCAATCTCTCCATATTCCCCCCTAAACNCTCATAGTCAATGAATTAGTTAGGCTAACATTGACATTGTAAAACTCTTCGAAGGTGTATGGCGGTCAGGGTTTGTGCAGTAGTCCCTGTGCTGAATGAAGAANCAGAAATCACTAGATGTATCGACAGCCTTCTCTCTCAAACNATGAAAATTGATGTAATGGTATTAGATGGTGGTTCTACTGATAAAACACTGGAAATTTTATCAAAATATGGTAAAAAAATTATTCTTTTAGATAATCCTGGGAAAAGGGTGTCAAATGCTCGCAATTTAGCATTAGAAAANTTACCCAAAGGAACAACCCATTGTTTCGAGATNATCGGTCATTCATGGGTTGATGAGGACCATGTTGAAACTCGAGTAAAAGATATGCTTGAGTTAGAATCGAAGTTGGGAAAGAAGGTTGGGGCAATCGGCTGCAGAACTGAAGCNGGTGANTATACTGGGTGGGTTTCTTCATGGATTGAAGGCGCATTAGCATCTCCTTTGGGTTCTGGTGGCGGTCAATTCAAGCGATTTGTTGGTCGTGAAAAAACCAAGGTTCCTGCATTTTGTCTTCATAATGTTAAGGCTTTGAAAGCAGTAGGTGGATGGGATGAACGCTTTATTACAAGCCAAGATAGTGATTTGTCGATGCGGCTTCTAGCAGCAGGATGGGAATTATGGCGGTCAGATGTATCTCGTGTTTACATGCATAAGCGCTCAAGCTTAGACAAGTGGTGGAAGATGTCGCATCGTTATGGCTTTTGGCGTACAAAGGTAATTTTGAAGCATCCAACACGCGCTGACCCAAGGGAGTTTCTTCCGTTGATTGGTTTGGTTCTTATTTTTGCTTTACACAATTGGTGGTGGGCTCCACTCGCTTACTTTGTTGCTTTANTGTTGATGGGNATNGTATATNATGACAACAAAGTNTCCAATTTTTCAGGNATTTATGGGATTCCACTTTGNCTAATAATTCTACATACTGCTTTTACAATAGGGCTATTTGATGGTTTAACAAGAAGTGGAAAGGCTCCAAGCGATAGGACTTGAACAGCAAACCTTCATGACTCTTACAGGTCACGAGCAAATGGTGACTAAGTGACAAGGCAGTTCACATCTATTGTTTTGCTACTGGTTCCAGTGTTGGTTCTAAACGCATTACGATTTGTGGTTACACCTTTGGGCGAGATGATGAAAATCTCATTGAATCTCGATTTGATATTACATGCAATCGCAATTCTGATTGGAGTTGTATTGTACAGAAGAACCAGAATTGTTCGCGACCATGAATGGCAGCGTACAAAGGCGGTAAAATCAGTTGGCAATCATTTCAAAGCTGAAGCAAAAGGGGTTTGGGAAAAAGACATACCAATGGATTCACATCTTTCAGTAGAGGCTGAGGCTAATCTCAAAGGTCAAGTGAAACATATGGCTCCTGGAGGGACCACTGAACAAACTGAGGTCGATACTGAAGTCGAGGTTGAAATGTTGATCGATGCTGACCATGTTATGCGTGCACAGAATCGACTTTCAGGTGATGACCAATTTGGCGAAGGCAAGGTAAAGGCAACTGTAGGTGCAGTTCGCAAATCATCTCCGATGGATACTTTACTTGATTGGATTGGTGGACTATTTGGCAGAGATACTGCTGTGGAAAGGGAGAATAAACGTACTGCTGCTTTGATGATGCGCAGTTCAGAGGCCCCAGTAATAGCACAACGGCCAATCGCACCAATGCAACCGATTCGTGCTGAACATAAGGATGCTCCACTTGAAATTACAACCATGAGTGACGAAGGTGGAGAGACCGAAGTAGTTCCCGTTGTTGCTCCATTAGAGCCACCAAAAGCACCTTCNATCGAAGAGATGGCATATGGTTTACCGGCATCATCTGNAAATAATTCAAGTGTTTCTTCAGGTAAGACTTGTCCTTCTTGCGGTGCTTCAAATGACCCTAACAACCGNTTTTGTGANAACTGTGGTAGCAACATTTAGCGTTGAACTCAAGTATAGCGGATTATCCCGGTGAGATAACGAGGTTTCTAATATGGCTGAAAAACAGGATTATTATGAAACCNTAGGGGTCGGGAAAACNGCNGATGCTAAGGAACTAAAAAATGCGTTTCGCTCNCTAGCTCGNAAATANCATCCNGACAAAAATGATGCTCCNGATGCTGATGANANGTTNAANGAAATNCAAGAAGCATATGCNGTNTTATCTGATGATGANAAGCGTAGNGCATACGANCGTTTTGGCCATANNCCNCCNGGNGGTTCNCCATTTGGNCANGGTGGTTTTTCAGGATTCAATATCAATCTAGAAGATATCTTGGGAGGAGATTTCTTTTCCAATATTTTTGGAGGAGGAGGCAGAAGGCGCTCNTCTCAAAATCAGGGTGGTGATGTTTTNCTTCGTCACCAAATNACTTTGGAAGATGTCCTCAATGGTGCNAAGGAAGAGGTNGATATCGATTTACCAAAATTNTGTGAAGATTGCGANGGAACTGGAGCAAAAGATGGAGTTACTAAGAAATGCTCNGAATGTAATGGTCAAGGNCAAGTTCGNGTACGTCAACAAATCGGTCCATTTGTACAAGATGTAGTTCAANAATGTCANAGATGNAATGGTGCTGGCCACATCGCTGCTAAAATTTGNAAATCATGCTCTGGTGATGGTCTACAATCTGGTGAGGAAACNATTCGGTTTTCAGTACCGAAAGGCTCTGGTGATGGTACTAGATTGAGAATGCGCGGTAAAGGTCAACCTGCTCCATTTGGTCGTGGTACTCCAGGTGATTTATTCATTGAATTAATCGTCGAAGAGCATCCATGGTTTGAGAGAAATGGTATGGATTTGATTATGTCATTACCTCTCTCTTTCCCCGACCTCATTTTGGGCACTAGTATTGTTATACCCCACATCGATGGAAAGGATTTGACTCTNAAGGTTCCAGCAAATACNAATTCNGGNGACACGATTACAGTATCTGGACGTGGCCTTCCTTCTAGCAGAGGTATTGGCCGTGGTGATGTGGTTGTTTTGTGTAAACTTCACATGCCAGGGAAACTGGATAAAACCACCAAAAAATCACTCGATGAACTACGTTCTAAATTAGAAGCAGAACCGGATATCATCAAACGAATCAAAGAAGATGCATCTGATCGCAGAGATTGATTTCAACCCCATTTCTTCCACTCAGCATTACTACCTGCAAGGCGGTACCATTGTGTTGAACTGTCTGCAGGCCACTTGGTATATTCATATCCATCTTTACCTACAGTTCCTGTTGTTGATTTCGGGGGACTAGAAGGCGGAGGGGGTTGTTTGGAAGGCGGAGGAATCGCCGTTCTTGCTATTTCGGGTAAATCTTTACTCATCGATTGATCAACCGAACCAGTTGTTGAAGTCAGTCCACGGAATTCATCTTGTTGCCTTTCGAGAATATTTCTCAATAGCAAAGCGTGTGGTATTTTCAGTTTGTTGCTACCGATTAAGTCATCAATTTCTTCCTCAGTTTCTTCTAATTGTGTAAGGTCGTCAGCATTTTCGATTTCATTCTTGATTCTCTTGTAACGTCTCTTCTTTGCGAGCATCAAGTAGATTGTCATTGGAGCTATTAACAGAGGTGCTAGGAACTCACTTGAAAGTAAATTCAAGAATGCACCGAGTGATAACTCAATGCCATCTGGGTTGTATTGTGAACTGAATCCTTCTCCTGGAACATAGAAGGTTCCTCCTCCATATTCTTCTAATGGATCGCTGTTGGCATCAAAGGGGTCACTTCCTCTTTGTTCTTCCACATCATCAGGGAATCCATCATTATCATCGTCTTCATCGAAGAAATCTGGCACGCCATCTTTGTCATTATCTGCTGGTGTTTGTGAAGCATTGAATGGATCAGTCACAGGGTCCATTTGGTATTCCCATGTGTTGAAAATGCCATCTCCGTCAGCATCAGGGTCAAGAATGTCTGGGATTCCATCCCCATCCATATCTTTGCAACCTTTCATCGTGATTGAACTGTTACCGGGTTGGCTGGGACAGTCATCACTGAAATCAAGCCCTGGCTGGTCAGTGTAATTATCTACATCTCCATCAGACCATGCTTCGCCGTTATTTGGCCATGTGTCAAGAATATCTGCCCAACCATCGAGATCGCTATCTACGCAACCAAGAGTTTCTATCGTTCCTGCTTGGTCCTCGCACTGGTCAGCATTATCCCCTAC
>PALS01000031.1 GCA_002706615.1 Methanobacteriota archaeon | reverse complement strand
ATTCTTGCTGCTAAAGTCTCGCTATCCTTCATGCGCATGAAACAATCTGCGGACATTCTTTTATCAAAACTTGTTAATCACCTAACAAGATAATGAAGATTCAAGCAAGGGTAAGAGAAGTTGTTCCGTTTAGGGAATCCTCTTCGCGAAGTCCGAAATCGGAAATCGTAATTTCACAAGGATCCGCGGTACAAATGTTAATTCCATTTTCATTCAAAGTTGCAATTTCTCCTTGCTCCCAAACCGCGTAGTAAGAATCGTTTCCTGAAAATGTAATCGTGCAATCTGCATCCGACCATGCAGAGCACTGGTAAGTGTTTTCTTCGACTGTTAATTCAACCCAGAACCCGTAATATCCTTCAGATACATACCAGCTGACCTCTCCATAAAATTCATCTAACTCAATTGTCATCAAATTATCATTAATCGCGCTTGATACCGCATCAGGATGGTCTTGAGCAAGATAGGTGGCGTTGAATGCATCTCCAGGATGTCCTCCTGCGGAGTAGGCCTCTATCCATGTGCAAAATGATGGTTTAGCGNTATTAGTAATAGCATCTTCAACCTGAGAACGGGTACTGTAGGCTCCTTGTTTAGCATATACAGTACATTNTGTCGGATTGTCATCATAACCAATATCCATCATANTGTCTGNAGATTGNGTCATGTGTTGTGTTGCCAAAAATAGTAATTCTCCATCGATNTGATAAAATGATAAAATCTCAACATCAACTAATCCCATATCNGCNCTTNCACTATCAACTTGNTACTCTTCANTAAGTGNANTNTAACTTACATTCCAACAATATTCTAGGTCACTAAAATCTGGATCGAGAGAACTTGGGGATTTAGAACCATCCTCGTAATATTCTATAGAGCGATTGCTTAAGTCTTCATGGCGGTGCTGCTCCCATACTCCTTCTAGTTCTGAGTCAAGAAATCGCGTATCGCATCCGTCATCTAATTGGGAATCTTCACCAAGGCAACCTGATGAAAATAATATCAAGAATGAAAGCAACAGAGATTTGAATCTAGAAGCGCTCATATGATTGCGTAGGCTTACTTCGTATTATCTAATCGGTTTTGATTAGACAGTACGTGTGAAAGCCTGTATTCCGGTTATGTAGCGCCCAATAATCAAATTGTGAATATCATGGGTTCCTTCGTATGTCTTTACCGATTCAAGATTTGCCATGTGGCGCATTACAGGGTATTCGTCTAGGATTCCGTTAGCCCCATGGATATCACGAGATACACGAGCGATTTCTAAGGCGATATCGACATTGTTCATCTTAGCAAGAGATATTTGTTCTGGGAACCAAGTTCCATCGTCTTTCTTTTTACCCAAGTGGTATGCAAGCAGTTGACCCTTGGTTATTTCACGTAGCATCCATGCTAACTTGTTTTGAACAAGTTGGTATGAAGCGATTGGATGATCGAATTGAATACGGCTTAGAGCATATGTCTTAGCGGAATGGAAACAAGCCATAGCAGCTCCTAATGCACCCCAAGAGATTCCATAGCGAGCATTGTTTAGACATGAGAATGGACCTCTTAGGCCCTTTACATCAGGTAGCATTCTATCCTTAGGGATTTTACAATCTTGGAAAACCAACTCACTGGTAACCGAGGCCTTTAGAGAATGTTTGCCCTTCATTTCTGGAGCGCTATATCCTTCATCATCTTTCTCGACAATGAATCCACGAATTACTCCATCTAATTTAGCCCAAACAACTGCTACATGCGCAATTGTACCATTTGTAATCCACATCTTGGCACCATTCAAAAGATAGTGGTCACCCATATCTTCTGCTTTGGTAATCATATCTCCAGGATTAGAACCGTAATCTGGTTCTGTTAATCCAAAACATCCAACCCATTCGCCAGAGGCTAATTTTGGAAGGTATTTTTGCTTCTGTTCTTCGCTACCAAAATCCCAAATTGGGTACATTGCCAATGAACCTTGAACTGAAGCAAATGAACGAAGACCTGAGTCTCCTCGCTCTAATTCTTGACAGATTAAACCGTATGCGACATATGATAGTCCAGGGCAATCATATCCTTTCAGTGGAGCGCCTAGAACACCCATCTCACCTAGAGCAACCCTCCACTCATCAGGGAAAACGCCCTCTTCACATGCATGCTCTATTTTTGGGAGAACTTCTTCATCTACCCAATCTCGAACCATATCCCTAATCATTACTTCCTCTTCGGTCAGAAGAGATTCAATGTCGAAGAAGTCGAGACCCTCAAATTGCTCCATAACATTCTGCGGTAGTGGGTGCTTCATCAAGGTTGTTGCTTTGAGTATTATCTTTTCTTTGTGGTTTTCTTTGTGGTTTTCTTTTTACCGAATAGAGAGTTGTATTTTCTTTGCAACCATGGGCTATTCCAATAGATCATTCCCAAGAATACGCCTGGAACCGCTATTGCGACCACTACCATCACAACAGTTCCGACCATTCCCGTATCATCTGTTACCATCAATGGCTTGAATGATACGACTCTTCCTTCATCGGTGATGAAGAATCCTGTATTGAAATCGGTTTCCCATGCTACAATAATTGTATCTGCTGCTAACAATACATCTTCTTCTACAGAATCATTATTTGAAAACATGAGGTATGCTTCTGAATCATATTGGTCCCAACGAACTAAGCCTTGAGGAGCTAATACTAGCAAAGTTGCTGATGATGTTGCGATTGAATCAGAGATTAAGTCGCCGGTTAATTGACCTAAAATCGAGGGGCTGCTATAGGTTGAACCCGCTGGCTCTGACATATCTAAGGAGATTTCAGTAGTCATTTTTCCACTGCCATANCCACTACAAGAATTCATCGAACCATCATCGCATGAAACCCCGATCCAAGTGTGAGATGCAGCACCTATCCAAGAGATGGCATCATCCTTCCCGATTACTCCAATACCATCATTAAGACTTGAAANCACACAAATATTCTGATTTTTGTGGCATGCGATATCTGTAATTTTTGAATCTCCATCATGTTCGAGCATAATGAAACCTTCACTCTCACTATAACTCCAAAGCGAGCCATCACTAGAGCCAACATAGAATCTATCNCCACCCATTCGCCACATTACTGCAGTCAAATCTTTNTCTGCTACACTGGAAGAATCNTCTACAGGTTGTATGGCATGAGTCTCCAGAACATAACGTAGAACTGTCCCGTTATCACCTACCAGTATTGCAGTATTACCACCTGGATGCCAAGCAGCNTCCTGATAATCTTGCGAGGTTTGTTTCTCTAATTCTATATCGGAACTACTCTTATCTGCTTTGTCAGCATCAATTAATCTAGCATAACCTTCTGCTCCAAACAGAAGAATTGATTCGCTAGTTGGAGACATTTCGCCGCCATTAAGGCCGAGATCAATATCGCTTAATCGGCGCTCGTAATTTATTTCGACAGTTGATTCAGGGGAGGCTAATGCCAAAGGCGCCATCATCAGTAATACGAGCACAATCGCAACCCGGCGCATACCTTGGCGAGAGCAAAGAAGGGAAAAAGCCCGCCGGTCAAATGGTGTCTTCGACGGTAGGCCTTATGTCCGAGTTTGTATTGGCCGTGTTATGGAGCGATTTGAAGTTAAGCGCGGTATAGAAAAATCAATTGGCGGTAATGCAGGTCTTGCAAAGTTAGCAGCACAACATTTCGAGAATGTTGTAGTAGATGCTGAGGGAGTTTTCACCGCATCTATTGCAATATTGAAACATGTTAAGGGAGAATATACTGAAGATGGTAAATTATTGGTAGATGTTCAACAGATGAAAGGCGATGAGTTGTCTGATTTCCTTTCTGCAGATGGAGGAAGAGAAAAGGCAATGCTCGCTCGTAGCAGTTGGTCTACATTCCTAGATGAGGCAACCGGATACAGTCCCAAGCAGCGCGGCGATAAGGCCAAGGAAGGTGCTAAGAAAATCTCTAAATCAAAATCTGCAATTTCCATGGCACGGAAATTCATGGATGTTAGTAAAAATGTAAGCGATGAGAAGAAGGCGCAAGCAGAAGAACTCATTTCAGAAATACAACAAAAACTCGATGAAGGNAATGGCACTCGTGCGTTATCCCTTTCTGAAAAATTAAACAAATTATTTGGTTAGGTGTGAAATTTGGAGAGTTTGGTAGAGCGTTGCCCTAGAGTTGCTGAACTCGATGAAGCATCGCTAAAACGTCTCAAATTAATGATCGATGATGTTGATGAAGCAGTGGGTATCGACCATCTCGTAAATTGTTTAGCNGACAATACCTCTGCAAAAGGAGATGGAGTTATTCGCTGCTATGTTGGATTTGAACCGTCTGGTAAGGCCCACATAGGTTGGAAAGTACTGTCCTTACAATTGCGAAGAATGCTTGATGCTGATACTAATGTATTGATTTTCATGGCTGATTGGCATGCTTGGGTAAATGACAAGTTTTCGGGAGTAATGGATGATATCCAAACTACGGCACGATATATGGAAGAATGTTTCAAATCTCTTCTAGACTATCCAGAGGAAGGAGATGGTCCTGGCCAACTTAGATTTGTATATGCATCCAATATTATGGATTCTGGAGATTACTGGGCACGTGTTCTACGCTGTTCAAAGAATATGAGTTTAGCNAGAGTAAGAAGAACATTCTCCATNATGGGAAGGGATGAAGATAGTTCAGATGGAGACTTGTCNCGCTTTTTCTATCCTGCATTACAAGCTGCGGATATTTTTGAAATGGATATCGATGTTGCTATTGGCGGTATGGACCAAAGAAAGGCACACATGTACATGCGTGACGTTGCTGATAGATGGGGNTGGTACAAAGCGACCTGCTTNCATACCCCTATTATCTCAGGGTTAAAATCGAGTGGTTCACGCATGGANTCATTTGATCATAAGATGAGTAAATCCGACCCTAGTGGCGCTATTTTATTACACGATGATGAAGGGAAGTTGTCAAAGAAAATGAGAAAGGCATATCTCGACCCTGCGGAAAATGATTCTCCTGTTTACGAATTGCTTGAACACATTATTTTGCCAGAATTTGGTGAGGTAATAGTAACTCCAAAACCAGAGTTTGGCGAACCTTCAACATGGACTAATTTAGAAGATTTCAAGGCGGCGGTTAGCGATGGAACCCTCCATCCATTTGATGCTAAAATGGGAGTCGCTAGTGGACTAGCCAGAGGGTTAGAAGCAATAGCCTCTCATTTTGATAAAAATCCGGAGACTCTAGAACGCGTAAATGAGTTGACCAAATAGTAAGACAAGGTTCATCTACAGCCTTAAAGTCGAGCAGACTACACCCGAAGGTGTGGAGTTGAGAATATGCCAAATATTGTTGTTCTTGTGAAGAGAGTTCCAGATACCAATGCACGAATTATAGTCAATGGAGACAGAGTAGACTTGTCTGCTGTAAAGTGGGTAATCAGTCCATATGACGAGTTTGCGATCGAGAATGCTCTAAGACACAAAGAAGCGGCTGGTGGAACTGTAACTGCACTAACTCTTGGCCCTGCTGAAAGCGATAAAGTTCTCAAAGATGCAAAGGCAATCGGTGTTGATGAAATTACAAGAGTATGGGATGACTCATGGGCAAATCTCGACTCCAATGGTGTCCAATCAGCACTTGCTGAAGCGATTCAAGGACTTGGGGCTGAAGTTGTTTATTGTGGTAAAACCGCTGCAGATTCTGGCGCCGGTTCGACTGGACCTGGAATTGCAGAGCGTTTGGGATGGGCTTCTGTTTCCAACGTAATCGATGTTGCATTTGATGGCGGAATAACCGCCACTACCCCTGCTGAAAATGGCTCTGCGGTTGTAGGTATTTCTGGAAACGCAGTAATCAGTTGTGACAAAGGAAACATCAAGGTTAGAAAGCCAAATGTCAAGGGAATAATGATGGCAAAAAGAGCACAGGTATCTCTTGTTAGCGCAAGTGCTCCTAGCCCTAGTGTATCTATCGTATCTCACACTCCTCCTCCGGCAAAGCCTGCTGGTAAGAAATATGAAGGCGGGTCTTCAGCTCAAGAAGTTGCAAGATTGTTAAGGGATGAGGCAAACGTAATTTGAGGTGAATAAAATGTCAGAAAGTATAGTTATTGCAGAAATTTCAAAGAATAGCGTAGCACCTGTTACAGCAGAATTGGTCAGTGCAGCAATGGCACTAGGTACATCACCTACAGTCATTGTTCCTTGTACAGATGCCTCAGTTGCGAGCGGCGTTGGATATGCTAATGCAGGTAAAGTGATTGCAGTTAAAGGCGATTGCTTTGCCAATTATGATGCTGCATCTTGGGCTCAAGCCATCGATGCTGCAGCACCATCAGGTATCATAATCACCTCAACAAGCCCACAATCAAAAGATCTAGCAGCACGAATCGCAGCACGAAGAAACCTATCGGTTGTGCAAGATGTTGTGGCTATTTCTGGAAATAATTTGACAAGTCCAATTTATTCAGGCAAGGCTATGCAAACTGTAGCGCTATCTGGTGATGCAGTAATTTCTGTNCGCTCGAATATATTTGCTGCAGATGCTGCAGGTAGTAGCGATGTATCGGTAGTGGACCAATCTGGAGATGTTGCTACCGCTGTCAAGGACATAATCGCAAGAGCATCACAGCGACTAGATGTTTCAGAAGCCAATATCATTATCTCTGGAGGAAGAGGAATGGGTAGTCCAGATAATTTCAGTCATCTAGAGAGAGTTGCTGATGTCCTAGGNGCTGCAGTNGGAGCATCTCGTGCNGCAGTAGATACTTGGGAAGACATTCCACATAGTATGCAAGTAGGTCAAACCGGTAAGACTGTCAATCCTAATTTGTATATTGCAGTTGGAATATCTGGAGCNATTCAACACCTAGCNGGAATGCGCTCNTCGAAGTATATCGTTGCGATAAACAAAGATGCTGATGCACCTATCTTCCAGCATGCAGATTACGGAATTGTTTCTACATGGGANGAAACATTNCCGGTTCTAGAATCTGCATTATCTAGCATGATGGCTTGATTAAAGCCATGCTCCACGACCTCTATGGTCGCTATTCAAGAAGGGGTTGTGTGATTTTTCTTCACCAATTGTAGTCATTGGTCCATGTCCGGGATGAACTATTGTTGAATCATCAAGTGGGAATAAACGTTCTTTGATCATTCGAAGTAAAAGATCCATATCACCACCAGAATGTGGCAAATCGGTTCTCCCAATCGAGCCTTGGAAAAGTGTATCTCCNGCAAATAAATGGTCTGGACCATCATCAACTCTGAGATATAGGCTACAGCCTCCTAGGGTGTGACCGGGNGTATGAATGATTTCGAAATCCATTTCTGCAAATGTATGNGTTTCTCCATGNTCCCAACTATTTTCTGCTACCGCAGGTTCTGGTAAAGTAAACCCCCANCGCTCTCCNGACTTCTTNGCNAAAGTTTGNAGATAATTNTCATCGGAATGAAGCCACCATTCCAAACCATAGTGCTCTTTGAAAAAAGGTATGTGTCCACTGTGGTCAAAATGNGCATGGGTATTGATTAGAGCNACTACCTTTCGCTCTCCATCATAAGAATTTATTTCAAAATCTGGCTGACCGATTCCATCGTCAATCCAAGCACTAATTCTTTCAAAATCTCCTCCACCATCAATNATTACNGTTTCACCGTTTTGCGGATTNGTNACCACTGAACAGCGCTGCTGCAAGGCGGTAACAAAAAAATGGCCTATATGTGGGGAATTTACCATTTNAATCTACTCTGATATCTATTGAATCGGAAGACCAGCGGCCATCTTTATCACGAATTCGTAACTCGAAACGATGACTACCTTCACGTAATTTTACTCTAATTTTATCNTTGGTACCAATTTCCCGACCTGTATCATCGACCCATGACCAAAGTTCGATTCTGTCTTGTGGATCGGTTGTGCCAGAGCCATCAAGAGTAACTGTTGCAGTTCCATCATCCTCAGTCTTTACCTGTTGATCTCCTCCTGCATCTGGAGAAGGAGCGATTATTTCTTCAGCATCAAGCGATAANGCCAACATCAAATCATCCTCAATGCTTTCTTCTATTTCCTCTGGCTCAAAATCATCCTCTAGAGCTGAAAGCAAATCATCATGACCGGTTACCGGANTAGATTGGCCGATTCCTGCAATCTCTTCNATACTCATCTCTTCGCCATACAATTCCTCTGCATCGATTTCGATTACCGGAGCATCACCCCAGTCATCGATAGATGAATCATCATCAATATTCTCAACAGGNTCTGCCCTNGCATCGATTAAGACGACTGGTTCGGATTCGGTGTAATCNTTCTGGTCCTCGCCNGCAATCAANACTGCGGTAAAGTCGGTATTTGCAGATACATGTTCAACCATTCCCTGTGTCTCGACAGACCACTGTATGCCTTGTGAATTAATTGAATGGAGATGAAACCAACTTCCAACCAAAACCGATTCATCTGTAGAGATTAGAGTATGNGCAGGATGAGATAATTCGGCTACAACCTCACCATTTAGCATAACACCACCCATGTCAAGTCCCATCCAAGGNCCNTCGATAGATACCACTCTACTGCGAGTATCAATTCTCTTTTCTAGATTCGNANCATNCCAATATTCAATTTCCAATGCCTCTTCATCGCCTGGAACCAATCCGTGCCCCTCACGGGCAACAATCAGTACAGAATCATCCCATCCAATTGCGGTAATTCGCTCACCAACTTCNCCTCTAGCAGGCCTTTCCCATAGTTTATCACCCTCTAGTGAATAGGTGCTTACAAACCCTGCTTCGTTAGCAATCGCTATATTTTTACCCATTGAAACGAAAAGAATAGATTGCTCGGCAAGATTTGCTAGAAGGTTACCCTTAGAATTGTAGAGATATCCTTTACCTAATCCATCTATTACAATGGCCTCGCTTTTTCCAACAAAAACCGATTCTATTCCAGTTTCGTAAGGAACTCCCCATGACTCTTCTAAACCATTGAAGCAATGTAATCCATCTTCACAACCGACTAGGATTTCACCATTTGAAAATTCTCCAACCGAGGTAATTGGGGCGATTTCGATTTCACCATCACCGATAACCAATCGTCCATTATATTGTCCAAATACAAGGTTTACACCGGAACTAACGGCCTTTACTTTACCTGTTGTGTTGAACTTTTTCACAACTGGAACCGTTAGCGCCATACTAGGGGCTAAGGGTCACTGGTTCATGAGACCCACGCCTCAATGTCCGGTACACAGGGATAGAGAGATGGTTCAAGAATATGCTTTTTCAGACTAATTTTCTCCTCATCAGTCCATCCGCATAAAGGTTCTAAGGTTGAAAGTGGTGTTGTTTTCCTGCCTTCAGCACGAACGATCAATTGTTCTCCTTCATCAATCGACAATCCAACCACACCCCACGGATAACGTTCTCTTTGAATACGCTCTCTTGTCCATTCCCGCGTTGTTCTTCCAATGAATGGGTCCCAGCGCCTCAGGATATCAAGTAATTTTTCATCACTACCCTCAACAGGAATTAACCTAGAACCGCGACGCATTATCAAAAACGAGGATAACAAAGTATCTTCATCAGTTATTTTACACAGTACATCGCCTTGAACGCCAGGAGGTAGTCCTCCTGCGCCTTCAATTCTCTTTGACATATGCCAAACGCAATCAATTTCCAAAACCAGGCGTACCCAAATATCTGGATTGGTCAGATCTACTGAAAGAGTTTCATCAAGCTCACACATCGCAGCGCCTATCTCCCCAGAGTACTCCTGACTGGTATATTCACCTCTGGCACCGACTCGACGTGTTCTGACGCCAAAGGTTCTAGGTTTACCTCTTAATGTATCACGTTCGAGAATTTCTTTTGATACGGTTACAGGGTCGATACAATCTGCGATGATTTCGGAACGGTCGATTATTACAACGCCTAAGAGGTGACACAATAAGTCCTCTGTCACTTCATTTGATGAATCAGAAGTCACTACTTCCATCGTTTTTATCCTATCTTTTATCAGAGGGACTTTGGCATTCTTGGAGATTCTATCCAAATTATTTGATAAGGCTCTTTGAAACTGGCGCCTAACTACTCGGCTTTTCAATCCGAGCTCGCCGTAACGTAGTATCCAGGCTTTTTGGGCCATGAAAACACCTACTCGTCGTTGTGAAGATCGATTGTTTCTTCAGAAAAGCCTCTTGCTTTCTTAGCATCATCATTACGAGAATCTTCTAATTCTGCTAGATATTCAAGACTTACATCACCGGTTACATATTTGCCGTCAAAACAACTTGTATCCCATTTTTGTTCTCCATTCATACTGGTAACTTCAATTAAATCATCTAGCCTTTGATAGAATAATTGGTCAGCACCAATGGTTTCACCAATTTCATCAACCGTTCTACCATTTGCAATAAATTCGGTTACTGCAGGCATATCAATTCCGTAAACATTAGGATACCTTACTGGAGGTGCAGCAGATGCAAAATATACTTTATTAGCACCTACTTCTCTAGCCATTTCAACTATTTGTGCGGACGTAGTGCCTCTAACTATAGAATCNTCTACAAGTAAAACATTCTTTCCTTCAAACTCTCTTGGTATCGCGTTTAGTTTTCGGCGAACCGATTTCATACGTTCCGCTTGGCCTGGCATGATGAAGGTACGACCAATGTAACGATTCTTAACAAATCCTTCTCGATATTCAACCCCTAATGTCGAGGCCATTTGTAATGCAGCATACCTTCCTGAATCAGGAACTGGAATAACNGCATCAATGTCATGCTCTGGCATCTGCTCGAGAATTCTTTCAGCTAACCTTTGACCTTGATTCAATCTNGCTTGATAGACAGAAATCCCATCGATTACCGAATCGGGCCTAGAGAAGTATACATGTTCAAAGATACATGGAGAAGGGTCTGGATTTTCTGAACATTGTTTGTGCTTTAATTGCCCATTAGAAGTGATAAATATCGCTTCGCCGGGAGCCACATCTCTTTCAACTTCAAAGCCTAAAGCATGTATTGCTACGGACTCTGATGCCACAATCCACTCTTTTTCACCATCTACTTCGCGACTCCCAAAAATCAGTGGGCGTATTCCATGAGGGTCTCTAAATGCTAGAATACCATATCCTGAGATCAGAGCCACGCAAGCATATCCTCCGGTTATTTGCGTATGTAATGCTGAGACTGCTTCGAATATATTGTTTACATCAACATGGGCGAGGCCATTAATTTGTACATTTGGGGAGCGCGATTCTAACTCCATTGCCAATAGATTGAGCAATAATTCAGAATCGGATGTAGTATTAACATGTCTTCGATATTGATTTGTTAGTTTTGTCTGAATCTCTGCTGCATTGGTAAGGTTACCATTGTGTGCAAGAGAAAGGCCAAACGGATAGTTGACNTAAAACGGCTGTGCTTCAGCTACTGAAGAGGAGCCTGCAGTTGGATATCTAACATGACCGATTCCCACTGAGCCTAGCAAGCCTTGCATGTGTCGTTTGAAAAAAACATCTTTAACCAAACCATTGGATTTACGAAGATGATATTTCCCCTCATATTCNGTCATCATCCCGGCAGCATCTTGACCTCTGTGCTGAAGAACGGTTAATCCATCATATAGCAATTGGTTGATATGATAGCCCTTGCGTCCGACGAGACCAATTATGCCGCACATATGACTCGCCTAAATCAATCGAGTCGCAGGGGCTTTACAGCCCTTTCCACTGAAAAAAAGAATCAGGGACGATGAGTTTTCTTAGCCCAACTGTACTTGCGCATCCTTGCAGTAGCGCCAAAACCGCACGAAGCACAGTATCCCTTTTGTTTGTGATATGAATTTCTGCCACAGCGACGGCAGCGAATATGGGTGGTCTTTTGCCTCTTACCCATAGATGGAGTACCCTTAGACATGATATCACCTAACGGCTCGGCGACCAGCCCACCCCTTATCAAACCGACGGAAACAAAAATTACTCCTCTTCTTGGAACAATATACTTCGAGGACGGCCAGTAATGACTGCAAAAGTTGATCCTATCGCCAACATTGCTGCTATTGCCATCGCTGTACCGCTAACTAGTAAATGAACGATATTGGATAAGATTTGAGCACGTAATCCACTATTTGCTTCTAGTAAGAGATCTTGATAAGAAACCATTGCCCATGAAATACCCACTCCAATAATCACTGCGACTAACATTCCAACAAATGGNGCTGTCGGTTTATGGCGTGAATCTGCATAAAAGAATAGATTTCCAATNAGTAGNAACCCCATCACAATATAACTGGTTAGCANGGCATTACCAAATCTCTTGAANGCTTCAGGAGGATAGGTTCCTCCCAGGCTAACTGAAATAGCGACTAGTATTAGGATAGGGAGAATCGCTGCCAACATTAGTATCTTCCAAGATACTGTTCGATTATTCATCATCTTCACCCCCGATATGAGATTTGGCAATTCCAACGACATGTTTTATTTCTTCCTTGGTTGGAGGTTCGGAATTTAGTGGAGGCTTCAAATTAGATTCATAAGTCCATATTACGATTGTAAATGCACCAATTGCAAGAGCAATTCCTCCAATTGTACCGAATATATCCGCTGCTGCTAACCAAAGATGACCACGGAATTCTTCGGCAGTGGTCTGCTCGCCACCAAAGAACATTGCAGCTAATGCGATTCCTACAATAACAGTAGATAATGCTGCTAATTTAATCGATTCAGCCGCTCGGTCATTACCAAAACCGACTAAAGCGACTGAAGAAAGAGAACATAATGCTGTAGCGAACATCAAAAAGGTTGGCCAGAATACTATCCAGTATGGATTTACGCTTCCCCTCCAAATAGGTGTAAGCGCTCCCCAATGCATTATACAAAATATTACCAGCGAAGATATTACTGCTAGAATCCCACTCCAACGAGCACTCTTATCTAGCCTAGCAACAGGAACATGTCCTCCAAATACTACTCCGTACAGCCCATATCCCATCAAAATACTTGGTCCTAAGATCGATAGTAGCAGATGGCCTGCTGCTGAGGAGTCTGAGGAAGGTACAGTCCAAGCCGATATCATAACCAATATCAATCCAATAGCAGCAATGACCTTACCAATGGTTTTATTTTTACCAGATATTGTAATCCCTAAACCGATAGGGACCAAAATTAGTGGCAGCCAGAACCATATTGCGGCCTCGAGCATCGCACCCATATTGACTCAACGGAATCGATTGATTTATCAAACCCACCGTTACATTATNTCCGCAGTGGCTCGTTTGNAACTATATGTNAATCCGACACCACTAAATAGGGACCNCATGTGGGCCGAATGCTCAAAGGTGAGACCATGGTAAAGATGCCACGACAGGTCAAGAGATACAGCCCCAGTGCTGGTAAGCATACTATGCATACNGTTGAGCGNGTAAAGAANCGCCGTGCTAGCGAATTAAAGTGGGGTCAGCGNCGTTTCCGCAGAGTTATGGCAGGTTATCGTGGTTTCCCGCGTCCTAAGCCAGATGGTCGTGAAAAACCTACCAAGAGAGTGAACATTCTATTCCGTTGCACTGAAACCGGCAAGGCACATTATGCGCCTTGCCAGCGTGCTAAGAAATTCGAATTAGTCGANAACTGAGGTGCCAATAATGACAAGTGAGTTTTTGAAAGTTACATGCATAGATTGTGGTTCAGAAGCTATCATTTTTTCACGTGCNACTACTGCGATTCCATGCGCAGTATGNGGTGCAACCTTGACCAACCCATCTGGNGGAAAGGCACAGTTAGTGGGATGTAAAGTCATTGAGGCTTTGGAGTGAGGAGGCGACGACCTCCATGGACAACCCTCTCGAAAATGGNCCTTCCGAGGGNGAATTAGTTGTTTGTACTGTCAAAGAAGTAAAACAGAACGGGGCNTATGTTGTCTTGGACGAATTTGAAGATATTGATGGTTTCATCTTTATTGGAGAAGTTGCGAGCGGATGGATCAAAAATATTCGCGGNGTAATTCGAGAAGGTCAGCGTCTAATTTGCAAAGTNCTTCGAACTCGCCGTGATGGTCGCTCTCTAGAATTATCCCTGAAATCTGTCAGTGANGAGCGTAAAAGAGATAGACTACAACAATGGAAAAATGAAGAACGTGCAAAACAATTGCTCAAAGTTCTATCTGAAAATGTAGGCTGGGATGAAAGTACTAAAGAAGAGAACCAGGCCGAATTAACTGAGGTTTTCGCCACCCTTTACGGGGCTTTTGAGGAAGCCGCAACAAAACCTGAATCACTTGCTGAGGCTGGTTTCGAAGGAGATTGGCTCGCTCCATTTATCGAGATGGCTGTAGAAAATATCATTCCTCCATTTGTAGAGATTAGAGGTCGTTTTGTTCTTCGTGTTGATGATGCTGAAGGAGTAGAAATAATTCGTAAAGCACTTCTAGCAGCTGAAAAATTCTCTGACAAAGAAGCAGAAATCGAAGTTTCTTGCCACTATGATGGCGCTCCATCTTATCGTATAGAATTGAAAGCCCCTGATTTCAAGAGTGGTGAAGAAGTATGGAATAACGCAACTAGTGCATGCATAGATACCATCTTGGCATGTGGCGGTTCTGCTACTGCTGAGAGAGAGTGATATGGTGCGCCAACTATTGCAAAAATGCCTAGATTGTGGTGCTTATTGCTTAACTACTATCTGTCCGGAGTGTGGCGGTACTGCTCAAGTAGCAGCGCCTATGAAGTGGTCTCCTGAAGATAAAAGAGCACACTTACGTCGTAAATTAGATGGTGTTGAACAAGAGGGATGGGCACAAAGTCTACCAACTCTCTCGAATAGTGAAGAAGAGTGAATA
>PALS01000030.1 GCA_002706615.1 Methanobacteriota archaeon | reverse complement strand
TGGAGGCTTAGGTGGAGGGACAGCGTTCATCGGAGGAGCCGGAGGGGGCATCTCAAGTCCTGGTGGAGGAGGCATCGGAGGTAGGGGCATTCCGCCAGAAATAGGGGGCGGGGGCGCTCCTGATGGAAGAGGTGGTGGTGGTAAATTAGCCGCATCTTCTGTCTTTTTGCCTTGGCTCATGGTATGCACCCACAACGTCTGGGTTGGAAACTGGTCTTGAACGTTCGCATTGTAAGTACCATACTACGTATGGTCTAAGAGGTTATTTTACCATGCGAGCCCAACCTTTGAGAATTAGGAAAGTTGCACCCGCTTCATGGATTTGAATTATGTCGCCTTTAGAAGCATCAATTACCCTATCATCAAATCTAGCAATAGCGTCATCGACAGTCATTTCAACATTTACAACATCGGTTCTAGAGAGAACAATTCCTTCCGATAAACAATCAAATGNATTCGAACTATCTGGATCAAGTCTTTCNAGAGGGAATTCAGTGACTCTCATTCCAGACTTACCATGNAATGAACCNGGCCATCTAATCTGNCNTCTAGTATCGATTGTAACNACTTCATCGGTTTCNCCCGCATTACCCAAAACTACTGATGTATCTGCACGAATTAGGTCTTTGAATAGTTGCCCATAGTTATTCAATCCTCTTAAATTACCAGATAATACTCTTTCTTTNCGNCCTTTATCTTCCATTAACTCTGCGAGTTTTTCTACNGATGCCTTGCCTCTGTGTCCTTTTTTNCCTTCGCGGATTAGCATTTCTTTTACTTCTGCNGTCATAGTCTTCAAAAGTTTATTATCACCTGAATTAATTTGTCCTAGTTTTTCAACAACACTTGAGATTCCTAATCCTACCCTTCTGGCCCAACCCTTTGAATTTGGATTTCTTGAACGGTCCATAAGATCAGCAACTTCAACACCTTCACCTCTAATATGACTTACTAACTCTCTCCTTGATTCGGAGTTGAGATGGAAGAATTTCGGGTCGCGATAATGNAAGTGGAAACCTCTGTGTCCNGAAAATGTAACTTGCAAATATTCTTCTTTNAATCCGAAATCTGCAACCAAAAAATCGTTCCATAACGACCAGGCCTGTTCCTGAATNACCTCAATCATTGCCGGGAAGTCTTTGTCTGTGACTCCNGGCAGGTGATCGCCATCGAGATCGAAAATTAAATCNGCTCCTAGCCAGTCCTTATCTGCCATTTTTAATTCGTGTGGCTTTTTCCAATATGCGGTGGAATAGAAACAAGAATGTTGAGGCCTTTCGCATAAAAACTGCCTTACACTATTCATATCGCTGAATGATTTATGACGCANTGGTTTTCCATTACCAAATGGAATAAACATCCATTCTCTAGAACGNAGTCTAGGAGGAGTCCATAAAGGTGCTTCACGGTAATATTGCGTGAATCTATGTGCGAATCTAGCCCATCCTGACATAGTACCCATTAACCTTGAGATAATCGGGGTTTGATAAAATCATTCTTTCCAGAAACGATTTTCTGTAGTGCGCTCCACNGTTACCGAAGCTGCACCAGTAACTTCAACATAATGCACCCAGCAGAAATAATCTCTATCAACAACCATNGCTGAGCCAAATGTCATTCTAGTTCCACACGATTTACACCTAGGCCCNAATTCTCCATTAGGTGATTGTGCTAACTCGATATGTTCGTGTGGCATATAACTCCTCATATGTTCCTAGGGGGCAGGGGTCTTTGAATGTGTGCACTACCAATCGATATTTTGGTCACTATTACATAGTGCAAGTAAATCTAAAGCAACCTCGCATGATTCTGAAACTTCTGGATTAGGGTTTGTAAGAAACTTTTCAAGCGTAGATTTAGCAGTTATGTCCCCTATGGCTCCTAATGCTTCAGCTGCTTCATGCCTAACCATTACGTGTTCATCATCATCTGATAACACTCTGATCAAAGTTGGTACTGCTAAACTATCTTGCATTTGGCCTAGGACGTAGGCTAATTCATGTCGCAATAGAGCACTCTTTACTGAGAAACCTTGGCAAAGTGCAGTTACAGCCTCTGCACTGCGATTATTTCGTAACGAAAAAATTGTTCTCATACGTTCAAACATTTTTGCTTCTTCATCTAGCAAAATGGAAATTAACAAATCGATATTTTTTTCTTTAGAGGGAGGTGCTGGATCTACTGAGCCATATTCGGAAACTCCAGGTCTGGTTCCATCGCTCATATTACTCACCGGGTATACCTATGAACTCTAAAGAATCGACATCGAAATCACTACTAATCATACCAATTTTCTGACCTTCTTTAAGGAATAGACGGATAGATTCACGACCCTCTTCCTTGTAGTCAATAGTTCTATCATTTACGTACATAGTGACAAATTTCTTATTGGTTTCATCATCTATACCCCTGCCCCATTCTTTAGCAAATTCCAATGCCTCATCTGGATTATGTATTGAATGCTCAATACTCATTCTAGTATAATTGGTAATGTCTGCCATCATTTTTGTACCGAGATCTCTACGTACTACATTACCACCTAATGGCATTGGCAAACCTCCAGTACGTTCATTCCACCATACGCCAAGGTCAACCAATACCTCAAGGTCATCATCAACATAGGTTAATTGCCCCTCATGAATAATCAATCCTGAAATATATGTTCCATCCAATATACGCGGAATAATTTCATCGAAGGGTACTACTGCGAAATCAAACTCTCCCCAGCAAATTCTAAGACCTAAATATGCGCTTGTCTTGACTCCAGGAATCGCTATGGTATTTGACCTAGCATCTGACATAGATACTCCNGATTTGGCGACTACCATCGGTCCGTATCCTTCTCCCATAGAAGCGCCACAATTCATCAATGCATAATCTTGTGATATTTCGGGATAAGCATGAATGCTTACTGCAGAAACCTCTAATTCTTTATTCATGGCACGATGGTTTAGTGTTTCAATATCTTGTAATTGATGCACAAAATTATACCCTGGAGTGGGGAAGGCATTGGTAGTCATCGCATGGAACATGAAAGCATCATCTGGGTCTGGTGAATGGCCGATTCTGATTATTGAGTTACCCTCGGAATCCAATGGCATGTTGCTCGTCATGGCTCGGCGATATTACCCCCTTTCTAAATACCACCGAATGACTGTTAGGATTTTAGTTTGAAATAGCCATAAGTTGGCAAATACATCCGTCATCCTTTCAAGCCTGTTGTATACTCGGGTTTACAAGGAGGGGTATAATGTTCACCAAAAGGGTGCTTTTTGCCATACTAGTCGCTATTGCATTTTCACCATTGGCTAGCGCTACTTCTTCAGGTTTAACAATGGTAGATGGGACGTGGGCATTCACTAATGCTGATGAAGGCAAGATTGTTGAACTAAATCATAATAACTCAATTCTAGCATCTTCGCATAGTAATAATTTAACGTTATTCGATACATCTACTCAAATGCCAATAAAAACTTTTGAGTTCGATCGAGAAATAAAGGCATTAGATTTTTCACCAGACGGTAAAACCTTAGCAGTTTCCAAAGATGTTGTAGCTACAAAAGATGACACTCTAAGATTGATTGATATGGAAGAATTAGTTGTAAAAACTAATTATGCTACGGCGGATGAAAAGGTAAACGACATCGCATGGAGTTCCGATAGTTCAACTATAGCTGCTCCTAGATCAGATGGTGATGTTTCTATTTTCAATGGAAATGATTTATCCTTGACAAGAACCCTTGCAGGGGTGCACAATACTGATGTTACTTGTATAGATTACAGCCTAGATGGAAAATACATCTTAACCGGAGATGAATCAGGTAGGTATGTTATTTGGAATGTATCGGGAGGTAAATTAGGCCAACATAGTAATTTTGGGGAAGGTTTAGTTGATTGTATTTTCACAAAAAATAGTTTAAGCATTACCTTAATGGGTAAAAGTGGAACTTTGATTGAAAAATCCCTAGATGGTGCCATATTAAAAGAACAGATAGTTGTAGGGGGAATGAAGATAATTTATTCCGCTAATAGCACTTATCTGAATGTAGGTTATTCTAATGATAATGAGAAGGGGCTCACTACACTTGATGCATTGGACTTCTCTTCAGTATTAGAAACTAGATTCTTTCATTTAGTAGAGGACTTAGCTATAATTTATACAGATACAGACAAAATTGATACTATTTATGTAGCAACAGACACNGGTCAAGTCGCGATATACAAGAGAGATTACCACCCACCTGGTTTNGGAGATTCTGGTACTGACTTAGATGGAGATCACATACCAGATATTATTGATGAAGATGANGATGGCGACGGGATATTTGATCAATGGGACAATGGAATTGGATGTGATGCACCTGCAAATATTTCTTGTTCNAAATATCCTGATTTAACTAAGATTAGAAGAGTGGAATTTAATTTCGGAGAAGTATTGACGATATATGACAGGATTACTTTACCTACTGAAGAGTCTAGCCATATAAGGAATATGAGTCGAGTATCAATCGCTGATGACAATAAAGTTTCATCGTCTGAAGGCCAGTTGTTCGCAGATTCAGTATGCGCAAATATGGATAGAGATGATGTGATAAGTCAATGGAAGAATTCGATTGTATTATCAAGTGGTTCAATCAGTAATGGACGGGTTGATTGTGAACTGGATGGAGGAATGGTTCTAGTTAAAATTGACGATCATAGTACGCAGATATCATTAGTTATAGTTACTACATTTTTAATTAATTCAGAAATCGAATTACCACTTAATCTCACAATAATACAGCAACCACTTCCTTCAGAGGGGTCAATTGCATGGATCGCCCCATCGCACCCAATGAGTGTAAAGGTCACAGGTGATGATTGTGTAAGCGATTCTATCGAGTTATGGTGGAATGATGGTAATGAGGTTCAACTTCAATTAAAACAGATCGTTAAAGCAGAGCCGACCCAAACAGAAGTTGTCCTATCAATCGCACTACATCCGTTGATGATTTCCCTNTATCTTGTAATNTCATTATTTGGCCTGTTATACTTGGTAAGACGTNATAATAAAATTGATTTGGATCTATTTGAAGACGATACTGTNGAAGAAGAATTAATCGAATCTGATGAAATAGAAGAAATAGATCAGATCTATGATGAATATCTGGATGAAGAGGTTATTGTTAGGCCGAAGAGGACGCCACCTGTAAAGAAAGAAATTGTCACTTTTAACGATGATGAATTGAAAGAGAAAGCCATGCCTAAGCGCCGAAGAATCAAGAGTGAAGGGGTTCTGAATAAAGATGGACCAATAATGATGACAAAGAGAAGGCGACTAGCAGAACAAGAACCAGTTGCTAAAGTGGTGGNTAAAAAAAGAGTAGTGGCCTCTTCTGTAAAAAATCCCGATAAGGTTGTTGTCAAAACAAGACGNGTCAAGACTNCTGATAGTTATGCTCCTNAAGAAGANGTATTGGAAGAACCTAAGAAAAAGAAGAAACGTAAACCGGTCAAGAGAAAGGGTAAGAAACCGGAAAAGATAATTGATGAAAATGAGTTACAAAAAGGGTTACTAAATGATTTTGCTGTCGAAGATAGCGACTAATTACCAAGCTAATTCGACACTTTCATTTAGACCACAGGCTGAAGATAAAAACATAGTAAGACCATTCATATCTTCAGAATCCAT
Organism: Methanobacteriota archaeon; assembly: GCA_002706615.1. Classification (GTDB taxonomy): domain Archaea; phylum Thermoplasmatota; class Poseidoniia; order Poseidoniales; family Poseidoniaceae; genus MGIIa-K1. Next base: position 31,103 of record PALS01000030.1, on the reverse strand, counting down.
TCTGTTGATTACTTCCCCGAAATATCTCTCTAACCTATCTATGCTTTGGTTAGTTTTATGCATACTCGAAACTATAATTTCGCCCCTGACATCCAAATCAGTTTCGAAAGCTTCTAGACGCTCCATAAGTGCTTCATATGCGATCTTAACATCCTTTTTTGGAGAATCTTTACGAGCAGCAAATACGCCAAATACCATCGGCGAATTTGTAGATTTCTTCCACTCTTTACCCAAATCCATTCTAACCAATTCGGGATTGTTTTTTGCAGCTTCTAATGCTCTATCTCCAATCAATAAGCAGCCATCGCAATTTGCTAACATACTTTCTAAATCAGGACCCATTTCAACATATTGTGGTTCATAATTTTCTAAATCCAATAAATACTTCAATAGTGCGACAGACGTTGCTGAATCACTTGGTAAAGCAATAGTTTTCATTTTTTCAATCTCACAATTTCCAAGTAGCAAAACGCTACCAACCTCGCCCTTGCTTGAAATAGCAATATTAGGTATTAGCAATAAGTCATTGTGATATTGAGCATAATCTGCTGCTGGTATTGGAGCAATAATGCAATCTTTTCTAAGTAGATGCCCAGTTAACCAAGAAGGTGGAGCAGGTAAAATTTTCCACGTATCATCTAGACCATGAAATAATGGTTCGCAATTAATGAATGCGACTCTGCCAAGAGTTTTCTTCCATGTCATAATTTTACCTCGCAGCCATTTTCAATTTGCGTGCATTCGCTATTACAGGAGGTTCATAGTTTTCAAATTTAGAATATATTGTGTCGCGAAGAACTGGTATTGAGCCTGNATTNGTCACGAGTTTCGCAAGTCCTACTTTNTCNAGNTCTAAAGGCGTTGTAGAACCTGCCAAATGCATAATCGATTCCTTTTGTACTGTTCCATCTATATCATCAGCGCCATACTGTAACGCCATTTCTGCTAAATGATCTCCAATATTCATACGATAGGCTTTCAGATGAGGAATATTATCAATCATTAGTCTTGAAATAGCAATAGTCCGAAGTATTTCACTGCCACTTGCTAGTTGAGCATTTGGTAATCTAGAATCGTCAGGGAGAAATGGATAAGGTACAAAGCACTGGAAACCAGAGGTTTCAGATTGTAATTGTCTTAGTTTAATCATATGATTCAACCTTTGTTCTAGGGATTCTATTGTACCGAAAAGCATGGTACAATTAGTNGGAATTCCAATCATATGAGCAGTCCTGTGAATCTCCAAGTATTCTTCGGAAGATTCCTTTCCTTTGCAAATAATCTCTCTGACATCATCGTCAAGAATTTCAGCACCACCGCCAGGTAAAGAACCTAAACCTGCCTTTTTTAATCTTGATAGAGTTTGAAGGAATGAAAGATTGGATAGTTTGGATATATGTTTAATCTCAACAGCTGTAAGTGATTTAATATGTATATGTGGATATTTTTCTTTTACCGCCTTGAATAACGCCTCATAATGCTCTATGTTCCAATCAGGATGTAAACCTCCCACTGAGTGTACTTCGTCTACATGAGGAGCGTAATTAGCTAAATCTGCTATATACTCATCAATTTCTAAAGCATAGGCATCATCTGCCCTCCTTCCTCTCCTAAATGCACAGAATTTACATGCTAATGTGCATATATTTGTTTGATTGATATGGACATTCATATTGAAGAATGCTTTCTTGCCAAATCTAGCCTGTTTAGATAGAAGTGCTAGATGGCCGATTGCATCTATCTCTGGCAATTTGTATAGAGTTAAACCATCGGCAATATCCAGTTGTAAACCGTTAGATAATTTATCCACAATAACTGAAAGTGATTCTGGCCAATCGTAATGAGAAATTAAATCCGAGAATACATTTCTCCATTCAGCGTTGCATCCGGCCAAATTTGGTGCATAAACACCGGAGGCTGCCATGTTACGGGGCTGTGGAGGTGACTATTCAAAGTGTGTATTACTTCCTGCCAGTTCTAACTTTGAAAATTTCAGTGCCTACGATGAATTTCCTGAACTCTTCAACCATGAATACAGTACTGGCTGTGATAACAACAATGAACCAATCAAAACTATCTAGCGGCATTGTTGTAAGCAATTCTCCGATTGCGAAATTAGTCAGAGGTATAGTGAAATCTGCAAATTGCACTACAAAGATTAGTAACAATAAGGAAAACGTGATCGCCAGATAAATCGCTCGATTGGTAAATAGACCCAATTTGAAAACACTATTTTCTCCACTTCGGCAATTCATAACATTGAACAATTGGTAAATTACAAAGACGCTGAAACACATAGTCCTAGCATATTGTGTACCGTCGTTCAATGCTAAGAAATACAATAGAAGGGTGCCTGTTACCATAACTGCGCCAAGATAGAATATTAGGAACAAATCTTTGCTATTGGGTAGTGATTCATCAACAGGACGCGGGGGCTTACCCATCACATTAGAATGCTGACCTTCTACCCCTAAAGCAACAGCAGGNGGACCATCCATCAGTATGTTGATGACCAAAATCTGAGTTGGGGTAAGTGGTAATGGCAAATCAAATACCAACGTAGCAAGGATTAGTAGAGCTACTGCTGCTACATTAGTAGAAACCTGGTAGCGGACGAAATTACGTATATTGGTGTAAATTTTCCTACCCTCTTCAACAGCATTAACAATGTTAGCAAAATTATCATCTTGCAAAACCATATCAGATGCATCCTTGGCTACATCAGTACCTGCTATTCCCATAGAGATACCTATGTTCGCACGCGAGAGTGCAGGAGCATCATTTACTCCGTCACCAGTCATAGCGACTACTTCGCCATCATCTTGTAATGCGGTTACTATCAGCATTTTCTGGTCAGGACTAACACGGCTGAAAATCGAAGTATTTTGAGCAGTGTGGCGCATTGCTTCATCATCCAATTCTAAGAGTCTACTACCGCTGACCGCCTCTATATGTGGACTGGTAATATCAAGTTCCTCACCTATTGCCTGAGCAGTCATCTGTTGATCCCCAGTAATCATCTTGACTCTGATACCTGCATCTTGACATTTTTGAATCGCTTCGTATACTTCAGACCGCGGTGGATCTATGATTCCAACCATTCCAAGGAAAATAAAATCAGACTCCATGCTATCTATGTCCTCATAGTCCTCATCTGGTCCAACCTTCCTGGCACAAAGAGCAATTACACGCATTGCTTTACTAGCCATTTCCTTGTTAGCAGAAACCGCTTGTTCGATATCGCCATCTTCGATTTCTACAATTTCGCCATCTGAAACTTTCCATTTAACTAAATCGCGATAACCGCCAGCTCCACCCTTAGAAAACAACCATTTCTCTCCTTCATAATCATGTATTACAGACATTCTCTTACGTTCTGTATTGAAAAAATATTCATGATTCCTAGGATGTCTTTGAGCAAATTTAGAAACAGAGCCATTTATTTTGTAACCCAAAACTGCACATGCACTATCTGTTGGATCACCTATAGCAGACCAATGACCATCCACTTGGGCTATCTGAGAATTATGNCATAATGATAAGCAAGCTGCTGCTAATCTAAAGGCTAAATCCTTCTGTAAAACAGACATCTCTTCATCGGTTAAATCTTCATCAGCAAATCCCAATTTACCTTCAGGAGTAAATCCTTCGCCGCTTACATTGTATGTCTTATTGGCCATCATTATTTGACGNACAGTCATTTGATTTTTGGTTAAAGTGCCAGTCTTATCTGTACAAATAACAGTAGTACTGCCAAGTGTTTCAACAGCTTTCATTCTACGAATTATTGCCTTGTGACGGGCCATGTTACGCATTCCAATAGCGAGAGTCGTTACGAGAATTATTGGTAATCCTTCAGGAACGATTGCAACAAATATTGCGATTGCAACCATTAATTGTTTAAGAGCTGCATCCCACATATTTCCATCAGCATAATACGTAACAATCAATTCTATCGACACTAGNAAAGCAGCGACAAATATTGCGATAAAACTCAAGAAACGAGCAAGTGTTTCCAGTTTATGTTCTAAAGGTGTTTTAGGAGAAACATCGATATCTGCGGCAATTTTTCCTAATTCTGTCTCCATCCCAGTTGATGTTACTACACCCACGCACCTACCAGTAGAGATAGTTGTACCCATGTAAATCATATTCTTTCTATCCGCAAGTAATGTATCTGAGGGAAGTACATCTGTAATTAATTTAGTTGGCATAGATTCGCCAGTTAAAGCAGACTCGTCCACTTTGCATTGCCATGATTCAACTATACGTATGTCGGCTGGAACCTTTACTCCCTCGTCGATTTTAACTATATCACCAGGTACAATTTCGCTTGTTGGTATTTCCATTTCCATACCATCTCTACAAACGACGCATACTGAAACTGCCATCTCTTTCAATGCGTCCATGGCTTGCTCAGCCTGATTTTCCTGTCTAAAACCAAAAAAGGCATTAAGAGTTAATACAATACCAATGAAAATTGGCTCTCCTAATTGATCAGGATGAATCGCTAGAAGCAATAATGCCGCTCCGATTAGAAGATAGTTCATAGGGTCATGATATTGCGACAAGAAACGTATGATACCGGGTATTTTTTGAGACTCTTTTAACTTGTTTTCACCATATTTTTCAATACGTAAATTAGCCTCATTTGAAGACAATCCTTCCAATGGCGTATCGAAAACCTTGAGAGTTTCCTCGATAGATTTGTCATGCCAAATATCTGTAATCATGCAGACCACTGAAACAAGATGTCTCAGTCTTGCTAAATAATTTTCATATATTATATATCAGGGTGGGAATCCCTTCTTTTATCCGATTATTTGACAAGCCCTTACTGTTTGCCTGATGCATGGGCAGCGAAACCGAACCTTGGGTTCCGGCGCATATGAATGTTGCAGAATTAACTGTCCGTGCCGTGATTATTGGTGTTTTATTAGGGGCTGTGATGACTGCTGCAAACGCATATCTTGGCCTATATGTCGGTATGACTGTATCAGCATCAATACCGGCTGCAGTTATGTCTATGCTAATTCTTAGAGGACTGAAATTTAAGGATGTTACAATTTTAGAGAATAATTCAGTACAAACAATGGCTTCTGCTGGAGAAAGTTTGGCAGCAGGTGTTATTTTCACTGTTCCAGCCCTTTTGGTTATAACCGACCCTAATCCAGCAAATTGCGAATTAGCAGAATGTGGACTATGGGCTAAAATTGATTGGGGTCAGACATTTGTAATCGCACTCATAGGTGGGCTTCTTGGAACTATGTTTACTATCGCTTTAAGGAGATTATTTATTGTTGAAGAGGCCCTTCCATACCCAGAAGGTGTAGCTTGCAAGGAAGTACTTGTAGCAGGTGAAAAGGGTGGTTCTGGATTAGTTGCAATCATCTATGCTTTATTGATTGGAGCAATATATGGATGGATGGTTAAGGGATTCAAAGTTACTCACGCACATGTTGAAGGAGCTGTGGATTTCATGGGAACCAGGCTATATGCAGGAGGTGAATTATCTCTAGCATTACTGTCGGTAGGATTTATTGTAGGATTGAGAATTGCTTCATTCATATTTATCGGCGGAGTCATTGGATTTGGCATATTAGTCCCAATATATGGTATGATAATGGGATGGCCTGGAACAGGAAATCTTGTTGATGATTTCTATGAAGTATGGAGTATGCAAATACGCTATGTTGGCGTTGGAGCAATGGTCGTTGGAGGAATTTATACACTTTGGAGTATGAGGAAAACTATTTTCGAAGGTTTATCGAAATCATTCAAATCTAGTAAGACTGGTACTGAATTAAGTAGGACTGAAAAGGATCTACCTTTGGATAAAGTGATATTATTTTGTGGATTATTAGTTATTTTAACATTCATATTTTACTGGGTAGTAACTGGAAATATAGTGATGGCCATAAGTGGAGCATTATTCTTAGCATTTGTAGCATTCTTCTTTGCTGCAGTTGCGGGTTATATCGCGGGTGTAGTAGGTTCTTCCAACTCTCCAGTATCAGGTATGACCATTGCAACATTACTATTCACAATTGGCTTGGTGTGGATCGTTGGCGGTTTGTTAATGGGGATGGCGGATCGTGACTTGATGATTGCAACCATGCTAATAGCGGCTATAGTAGCAACTTCAGCAGCTATAGCAGGAGATGTAATGCAGGATTTGAAAACAGGACATATGGTTGGTGCAACNCCGTGGAGGCAACAGATNGCAGAAATCATAGGAGTAACTGTTGGAGCGATAATGATTGGACCNGTACTCATGATTTTNCATAAGGCNTTTTACATNACNAANACTGCTTGTATTCGNGCTGAGGGTATAAATGGNAATTGTAATGATGCATTACTNGCGCCACAGGCTGAATTGATTGGAGCAATAGTAGAGGGAGCNTTTGGTGGCAGTCTAAACTTACCAATGGTCTTNCTTGGCGCCATAATTGCAGTTATTCTAATACGNTTAAAGATGCCAGTAATGAGTGTAGCAATCGGNATTTATCTNCCATTAGCATTATCNGTTCCAATTATGGTTGGNGGAATAGTTGCCCACGTAATGCTNTCTGGCGCAGTATTNCGGATTGATGGTAACATTGATGGTCAGCCATCAAAAGAAGCAATCATGGCAAAACAAAAAGTTCAGGATCGTGGTGTATTAATNGGTGCTGGATTTATTGCAGGCGAATCTCTAATGGGCGTACTTTTGGCAGTATTCATTGTTGTAGGTATTGACCCATCATCATTTAGTGGCACTTTAGGGAATACACTTTCNCTAGTNTTCTTTGGATGGTTCCTTGGCGTATTTATTCTACTTTCNTCAATCTCTCTACCTAAGAAAGGGAACTTATTCAATGACCTATTACATGTAATGGAGGATGCTGCAAAACGCCTTAAGAGGCTATTTACTCCTCCTAAACTCTAACACAACTATCAAAGGCCATAGGCAAAGGGACTTGCTTCGGTAGGAGTAGTCATGGGCGACTTAAGCATTAGCGAACTAGAGGATTTGGCAAGGAGATGCAGAGTAGAAATCTGTAGGATGACNCATCGCGCTCAGGCAGGTCATCCTGGTGGCTCATTGTCAGAAATCGATATTCTTTCTGCATTGTATGGTAATCGCTTNCGATTTAGGGCGAATGAACCAAAATGGGATGACAGAGACCGTTTTATCCTATCAAAAGGTCATGCTTCTCCNGGCATGTATGCCATTTTAGCTGAAATGCATTTCATAACAAATCAAGANCTAGAGTCTTATCGTGTANTAGGNGGTAAATGCCAAGGCCATGTAGATATGAAATGGTGCCCAGGGGTTGATTTTTCAGCTGGCTCTCTTGGAATGGGGCTATCATTTGGAATGGGTTGNGCAATCGCAGCAAGAATNGAGGGTTCNTCTAGNAATNCATATGTNATGATTGGAGATGGAGAGTTACAAGAAGGNAGTATTTGGGAAGCNGCGATGGCTGCNGCTCANCATGANTTAGGAAATCTGAATGTNTTCTTAGATTGNAATGGTATTCAGAATGATGATTTTTGTGAAGTTCAGATGAGAATGTTTGATATTCCNGCNAAATGGAATTCNTTTGGATGGGCTGTGAAAGTGATTGATGGGCATGATATGAATGAAATTGTAGAATCCATCGCNTGGATGGATACGATNACAGATAGNCCAAGTATTGTTATCGCTAAGACCATTAAAGGAAAGGGCGTTTCCTTCATGGAGAATAATCCNGCCTTCCATGGTGCGGCTCCTTCNGATGAACAATTATCACAAGCNCTTGCAGAATTGGGGGTTACAGTATGAGTGAAATGGCAGCTACAAGAGATGGCTATGGAGAAGCACTACTTGAAATTGCAAGCAATCCAAAAGTCGTAGTACTCGAAGCAGATCTTGGGAAATCTACCAAATCTCTTCACTTTAGGAAAAAATATCCTGAAAGAACTGTTTCATGCGGCATTGGCGAACAGAATATGCTTCTTGTTAGTGCAGGACTTGCTTCTAGCGGATTTATTCCGTTCGCAAGCACATTTGCAATATTCACTGAAAGAGCATTTGAACAAATGAGAAATGGCGTAGCCCGACCAAATTTACCTGTTCATCTATGTGGTTCACACGGAGGAACTCACACAGGTACTGATGGATCATCTGCACAATCGATTGAAGACCTTGCAATTTACAGAACTTTACCAAATGTGGTTGTCCTGCATCCAAGCGATATTGTATCTACGAAAGTCTTGACAATGCAATTGCCAGAACTAGGAAAACCATCCTATACACGCACTGCTAGAAATAAGACTCCGGTTTTGTACAGAGGAAGAGAAGATGAGATCGAAATAGGAAAGGGTGTTTTATTGAAAGATGGACATGATGTTGCAATCATTGCATGTGGAGTACTAGTCCATGAAGCAATTGCAGCTGCTGAGGAACTTTCCAAGGAAGGAGTTAATGCCGCAGTTGTCGATATGCACACCATTAAACCACTCGACAATAATTTGATCGACAAATTAGTCGAGAAATGTGGAGCAATAGTTAGTGCAGAAGATCATTCTGTGATAGGAGGACTAGGTAGTGCTATTGCTGAATACTTAAGTTCGAATATACCTGCGCCATTGGAGATGATTGGAGTTAAAGACCGATTTGGAGAATCCGGCCAGGCCGATGAAATGTTAGAACTAATGGAGTTGAAATCACATCATATTTCCCAAGCTGCAAAAAGAGCGATTCAAAGGAAGAGTTGAAGCACTGGCTGCTACGGCAAGTATTCATGGAGTTCTTCCTAGATACTGCTGATGTTGAAGAAATAAGAGAAATTGCCGCTTGGGGTATTTTGGATGGTGTAACTACAAATCCATCCTTGATCAAGAAAAGTGGCCGTGATTTTAAGACGGTTGTAGCCGAAATTGCTGAAATTTGTGATGGTCCTATTTCCGCTGAAGTTACTGCGATGGATACAGCGGGGATGTTGGAGCAAGGTAGAGCGTTAAAGGCTGATTTACCTGATAACGTAATTATCAAGATACCGTGTACGCCAGAAGGCTTAGCAGCGACAAAAGTTCTGAACTCTGAAGGAATCGATACAAATGTCACTCTAGTATTTTCTGCTTCTCAGGCATTGATGGCCGCTAAGGCTGGCGCAACATATGTCTCTCCTTTCATTGGACGGATTGATGATACCGGTGCTGATGGCATGACTTTGATAGCTGAAATAATGGAAACATGGTCTAATTATGATATAATTACGACCAAGGTACTCGCAGCATCGATTAGACATCCTACACATGTGCTGGCTTGTATGCAATTAGGCGCTCATACAGTTACTATGCCAACAAAGATTTTCAGACAATTAATGTCACATCCATTAACTGACAAAGGCCTGGAAGGATTCATGAGAGATTGGGCTGCTGTAGAAGCAGCCGGTAATGCTTGACACAAAACCCTTGAAAGGTAACACTCTCGCAGAGAATACGAGGGGGAGAGATTTTGTCTGCTGATGATGACAAATTACAACGTCTACTAGACGGGGAAATCGATGAAGCAGAAATTGCTGCCGACCCAACTCTGTCAAGCCTTGCTGAGAGGATTTTTGGCCTAACTATTGAACCGATAGTTCCTACAAAACCAAGTCAATCAGAAGGTTTACCGCCTCTTGAAAATGCACAATCGCCTAGCTTAGACCCAATGGTAGAAGTAATACCAGGGAAAGAACTCATTCCACTTCCTTCATTACTCACAAAAACAGTCGATGTAAAAGAGACGCCTAAGAAAGGTGGAATGCTGATGTACTTCGGCATTATAGGCGTGATTGTAAGTGTACTGAATGTCTTTGGAATGTTTGCACTACTGCTTGGTTCNTTGTGCACCGATGGAATCTGTCCAGATGAAGGGGCGACAAGAATAAATTGGCTTTCACTCCATCAGATTACAACAGGCTGGGGATGGGGTAAACCATTCCCTGATATGGGAATTCCTGATTATGTTGCGATTCTTGGCAGTGTGGTCTTGATTATAGTCGGACGTCGCAAGTGAAGCGGCATCTTGATGAACAGCCTACAATGGAGGGATTTTATGGGCAAAGGAAAGGCCAAGCGCGGTATACCCTCGAAAAGTGAGGATTTTAATGCGTGGTACCCTTTTATTGTAGAGGCTTCAGAACTTGTAGACAAGAGATATCCTATCAAGGGTATGGATGTTTGGAGGCCTTATGGTTGGAAGGCGATGAAATTAATTGATTCTCTAACGCATAGAGAAATGGAGATGACTGATCATGAAGAAGTTAATTTTCCGTTGCTGATACCTGAAAATTTGTTGGAAAAGGAAAATGCATTGGTTTCTAGATTAAAGAAGGCGAGAGAGGAGGGTGTAGACCCGGACCAATTACGCGATGAAGATGAAGAAGGTGGATTCAAGAAAGAAGTATATTGGGTCAAACATGCTGGTGAAAATGAATTAGACATACCAATGTTCTTGCGACCTACCTCTGAAACTGCAATGTATACAATGTTCCCATTATGGATTCGTTCACATAGTGATTTGCCATTGAAAATATATCAAATGGTGAACACTTTCAGATATGAGACAAAGCAAACTCGTTCGTTTATTCGAGTAAGAGAGATTCATTTCTTCGAAGCACATACCGCACATGCTGATGAAGAATGCGCTTCAAGACAAATCGCTCAAGATTTGGAAATAGTCGATCGATTGATGCATGATTTATGTTTGCCAGTAATCAAAGCAAAGAGGCCTGTTTGGGATACATTTCCAGGTGCATGGTATACCATCGGAATAGATGCAATTATGCCAAATGGAAGGACATTGCAAGTAGCCTCGTGTCATCATTATCGTGATCAATGGGCAAAAGCGTTTGACATTTCATATGAGAATTTAGATGGTGAGCAATCGTATTGCCATCAGACTACTTATGGCATGTCTGAAAGACTACTGGGAGCAATAGTGGGTATGCATGGAGATGATTATGGTTTGATTATGCCACCGAAAATTGCACCAATTCAAGTTGTCGTAATTCCTATCGTTAAGAAAGAAGGTGGCGAAGATGTTTTACTAGCGGCAAAAAATCTAGTTAATGAATTACGAACTTCTGGACTGCGAGTAAAAATTGATGACCGAGATTTACGGCCTGGAAATAAATACTATGACTGGGAAATAAAAGGTGTCCCTCTACGACTAGAAATAGGAGCAAGAGATTTAGAAAAGGGTAATACTTTCTCAGCAAAGAGAACTGGAGGAAAGGAACCAATTCCTCTTAGTGATGCTGTTAATCATGTTGAGAGATTGCTAGAAGAAGTCGCTGATGAGTTGCGTAATCGCTCCAAGCTACATACNGAAGATGTAATCGACCAATTACCTGCTTTCGAGCAAATTGATGGTGTATGGAAAATGAATGGCGAGGTTGAAGAAGGTAAGATCTACCAAATGGCTTTTGATGGTTCAGATTCGCATGCTGAAATTATAGAAAGGGCTACAGGTCTAACGTTCCTTGGTGATGCTACTGAATCATATCCAGAAGAAATACCATGTCATATGAGCGGAGTTCCTACTAACAGAAGAGTGATATTGGCCAAGACTTACTGACCGAAGTCGAGTCCATCCATGTCCATTTCAGTGTCACGCATCATGCGCTTCATCTGTTTGTTCATCTTTCGATTGCCACTCATACCTTTCATCATTTTACGAGAGCGATTCCACTGAGCAATCAATTCTCTTACATCTTTTTCCATAACTCCTGAACCACGAGCTACACGCCTGATTCTCTCGGCCTTAATTTTGGCAGGTTCATCTTTTTCATAAGTAGTCATTGAATCCATAATGACACGATATCTGTCTAAATTACCTTGCATAGCCTCTTTTTGCGCTTTGCCCATTGCACCCATTCCACCAAACATTCCCGATGGTAAAAAGGAAAGGAGTTTGTCTATTGTTCCTACTTTAGACATCATCTCCATTTGAGCATACATATCATTGAGAGTAAACCTTCCAGACATCATACGTTGAGTCAATCGCATGGCCTCTTCTTCATCCATATCCTCAGGAGCTAAATCGATTAATCCACGGATGTCACCCATTCCTAAGAGCCTGGAAATGAATCTATCAGATTCAAATTTCTCTAAATCACTAACCTTCTCACCAGTACCAATGTACATCACTGGAGCGCCAGTGGTTGCAACTGCTGAAAGAGCACCACCACCTCTAGCAGTACCGTCTAATTTGGTAATGACAATACCAGTTACTCCAGCAAGGTCGTGGAAATTTGCCGCTACAGGTCCAGCTGACTGGCCTACTTGTGCATCTATGACTAAGAACCTCTCATTAGCGTTAGCAATATCCGAGATCTGCTCTAATTCTACAACTAATTCCTGATCTAATTTGTGCCTTCCTGCCGTATCAATAATTACAAGATCTGCGGCAGAATTCGCTTTGAGTCCATTTTTTACAATATCTACTGCTGAAGGATTATCTGGTTCGCCATATACTTCAACAGAACTATCCTCTAATAATTGNGAAAGTTGATTGTATGCACCTGGACGATGAACGTCGGCTTCGATAACAGCGACTCTTACTCCATGGCGCTTACGGTACCATTCAGCCAATTTGGCCGTAGTGGTAGTCTTACCATTACCATATAATCCAACCATAAGTATAGTTGATTGGTGTGGCCTTACTTCTCTTGAAGGCCCTAGTAATCTAACCAATTCTGAATATAAGATATTCATTGCATGTGTTTGCAATGTTATTCCAGGCCGTGCTTCTTCTTCTCTAAGCCTTACTTCCAATCTTTCGGTAATATCCTTGGTCTGACGAACGTTGAAATCGGCTTCTTGTAATGCTCGACGTAAAGAACGGAGCATTTCCTTTAGCTCGGCCTCGTCAAGCTTTCTCTTACTCTTTAGTAAACCAAGTGCGGAAAAGATTCCGCGTGATAAACCCTCGAGTGCCATTGATTAGGCGACATAGGCATGTGGTTTGAACCCAACGCATACTATTGAAGATACAGATTCAGTTTGTAACTATCTTTATCTTAATCTTCTGAACTTGCTTGGGCAGTAAATTCATTAAATTGAGCACCAATCCAATCTGCTCCATTGACTAGAAGATTCGTAATAGATGTGACAACTCCTTGCTGAATTGCTTCTGCTTGTGTTTCTTCATATTCGGTTTGAATAATCGCCTCTTGTGAGATAAAGGTAAAACTGATCAAGCCATTGAAGTCTTCACAAAATGCACCAGCAATTCTAGATTGGTTGGCATCACAATTACCTCCATCACATAAATTAGTCACCTGTGCAACGTTTGATGTTCCATTCATAGTTACTTGAGGGTTAGGATTTGTACCAGAAAAGTATTGTGAGTAATTTAGGTATTCTGTAAATCCGACTGATGATTCTAAAATTGGTTCACCATCTAGTAAAATAATGAANTTGCCTCCNGAATAATGCCTAGTCTCGACATGAGTATTCTGATCGTAAGACCATTCAACNCCTTCGGTATCAGTACCCAAATCCATTGTGGTCATTGAAATTGTAAGATTGCTATTGTCCATTCCCAAATCAGATAATACGGTCTCAACATTTAATGCATTGACGAAATTATTTATCGCGGAAGTGTTACCCCAATCGAACACTTGATCTTGTGATGCCAAGAATCGATAAGCACGGTGCTCACCAGGNAACCAGTAAATCTCATGACCCAAATAATTAGCATCACCATTATTGATATACCATCCAACNGTATTCCAATCTAGTTCTAATGAAGCATTACCNAATCTGGTTTGATATTCATCAATAATAGAGTTGCAATTGTCATCTATATTGTTCCAAACATCTTCTGCACCGGGATTAATATCTGCATTAGTGTCATCACAATCAGTTGTTGAATTATATCCATCTTGATCATAATCCTGTGGTGAAATTACATCAAAACATGCATCATCTGATTCTATTGTTATCATTACACCATTGCTTGGTTGCTTNAAGTCAGCATGAACACAGTGCCAGCCCTCAGTTAATCCAAATGCGGTATTTGGGCCGTGAATTAAGAATTCAAATAATTCTTGTTGACCATTAGAATTTGTGATTGTAAATTCACCTTCTTCGAGATTGATGTCAGGAATGTCNTCCCCATCTATGCTNTTATTNAGATACCAAGTTAAGGTATATGTTATGTTTTCACTTAGATTTTCCGTAACCAATGTAGTTTGAACCATTGTCGAATCATCAAACCAAGCAACATATGTCGTTTCGTTAGTACCTGCTGTCAAATAGTCAAATGCATCACAGACACCATCACTGTTTGCATCAGCAGGTGTACTTGATGAGTCATAAGGGTCAGTATCGCATGTGATTTCTTCTTCATCACTCCAACCATCGCCATCAGAATCGGNGATNTCAGCGTAATTTGGATTGGGATCTTCTGAATCTATATATCCATCACCATCTGTATCTGCATTATTTGGATTGGTATTATTTTCCGCTTCTTGTAAGTTGTTCAGCCCATCATTATCCGGGTCATCTAGGCTGTCTGAAGAGTCATTGCGATCCAATCCATATTGATCCTCCCAATAATCAGGCATGCCATCTCCGTCAGTATCCCATGCTTCACATGTCCAAGTTGAATAATTGCAATTAAATGAGGCACATTGACCTCCACTGCTACAACAAGCACCGTTTGGCAAATCTGTTGCGTTCATATCAGCATCACTATAGTTACATGGTTGATTTGATTGATCATTATTATTGTCAGTATTATTTCCCATGTTATTATCGGTATTATTCTCAGTATTGTTGCCTATGATAATGTCGGTATTATTGTCAGTATTGTTGCCGATGAGATTATCNGTATTATTCTCAGTATTATTACTATCAGAGCTATTGGTCATATTTCCGTCATCATTAATCATATCATTAGAATCATCACTACCTTCGGTATTTTCAATAGATTCTAGACATCCTGCTAAGGCAGAAAAAAGCATCAACATTATGCAAAACGCAGACTGTGTTTTAATCATCATATTGACCAAAATTACATTTTTATTTATAATTTTCTTATTTGGTAAAGGCCTAAATTTTCGGATTNCTATTCTTAAGTTATACTCCAGGGAAAGTCAATCNCAAAACATCATGTTCTAGTTTTGCTTTGACCTCTGATGCCTTTGCTGGCCTNTCGAATTCAACTTCGTGTTCTCTATCATTAATTCCAACCAAAATAGTACCACCTTCGCTACGTAATGACAAATCATCACGATCTATNCCNGGAAGGTGTAAGTAAACATCATCACCATCGCGCCAAGTACCTCTGTTCACTTCAAGACCAACTCCAATTTCAAATGGNCCAAGACCTTCTTNAATTTCTATAGAACCATGTATTAAACTAGATAAATGNCGCAANGAATCCAATCCGTGAATATCAGTATCCATCAATTCTATATGNTTAAAANTCAGATGNGGTAGTGCTATTTTCAACTGTTCTGTATGCGNTAATTCTGATTCCCTTCTTCTTCTAATGAAGTCGTGATCCATATCNGGTGTTAGTCGGTTGACTACACACCCTTTAACTGGTAATTCAAACTCAGCAAGAGACTTATGTGCTCTAATGGTTTCATTAACTCCCATCTTTTCAGGAATTGTAACAAGTGTGAAACTGGTCAAATCCGGATTTGATAAAATACGACGTACATGGAGTACTCGTCGTCTAAATTTCTCTAACTCNAGGCGCATTTTTTCTCCATCTTTAGANCCGAACATCAGAGCNCTAATCCCNCCTGTNAATCGNTGCATTCGAATAATCTTGTCAGCCCATTTCTCTATTACTTCAGGNAGAGAAAGGAAACGCAGAGTATGNCCTGTAGGNGCTGTATCAAAAACAACTACGTCCCAATCTGGATTCTCTAAATGTTTCAANAGNTCATCAAATGCCATAGCCTCATCAAGACCAGGNAGTACCATTTCAGAAGCTTGCAAATCAGGAGTNTCTCCNCCTCCTAGTAAAGGCCCTAAAGATTCGGTCANNTTTGGAATATAATCAGAAATTCTTGCTTCAGGATCCAATTCTAGGCCCCANAATCCTGGAACTCCATCAACTTCAATTGGTTCAGGACCTAATTCGACACCTAAACTATCTGANGTNCTATGNGCNGGATCACTACTAACNANTAGNACTCTCANACCAGAATCGGCTAGACCAACTGCTGTTGCNGTAGATGTTGTGGTTTTGCCCACACCACCCTTGCCACCGAATAATAGTAGCCGCGCCATGATTTCGGGCCAGTGTTTCGGCCTTTGAACCTCTCGCTCTACAAAACTCACTTGAATGGAAGGCATGAGGGCTGTATATGGCAAGCGACCTATTTCTGTTTCAGGTCTCTTCNATAGTTGCACTAGTCGGAATGAGTTTAGGCTGGCGCGGTATAATGACCAAGTACTCTGGATTTTACGATCTACCTACTGCTTGGAGCATGATTTTCTGGGGTATTTTGCTCGGTGGTTTCTATGGCTGGTTAGCAGANTCTTTTTTGCTAATACCGTACATTAATGACAAGGGTTTGGCACTTTCGAATATTATAATATGNCTGGGATTAGCCGTAGTAGTGCACTTGATATTGCGAAGAAAAAAGGTTCGAAGAACNGGTTCGCAACCTACTACAGGTTGGGCGCTTGGATTATCAGTAGGTGGTATGATTGGGATGTTTTTCATATANCGCATANTGCAGATTTATGATTTAGATATTGCAGTTGTTGGTAGTGTTTTTCTTGTAGCATTAATNTCACCCCGTGCCCATGCATTGATTTTTTGTCATCACGGACATGGTATGCTTGAAGGAAAGCGCTGGAGNGCNGTATTNCGNACNTTNTTTTGGAATTCATTATTGATAACAGGNCTNTATACNGCATTCTTTTTCCCATTAGTATGGGTTTTCATTATTCCTGTGATGCTATTAGCAGAAAAACAAGCACCTAATTGGGTATGGGCAGCTATACCTAAACCTGCTCGTAGAAGGCTTAGAAGAATATGGGCAGATGCTGCAAGGAACCGTGTCAAAGAAGAAGAGTAAGTTGCTAGTTACTNNNTNGANTNAACTATATTTNAGCANAAATAATTGCAATTTAAGTGNATATTTGTAGAAGCATAACCTTCATGGGGGGTCCATTNGGAGTAAGGAACGATGGGGATATGTCCATTCTGCCGTGCNCCGACTATNGCTGGCGACAGCATTTGCTATAGTTGTGGCCGAGTAATTACTGGTGCAGCCGGNATGGACTCTCGTGTNAAAGGCGAATTTATGCGTGGATCNACACGTAGAGCCAAGGTAGGTTCAGCACCTAGACATGTTAATGCTAAACCAAAAAGNAGACGCTCTAAAAAGCGTAGTCGNATACATCAACTAGCAATGTTGGGATTGATTGCATTCGTATTTATGTCTCCAGATGCAAGAGAGTTTGTACTGGCNAAATGGGCAGAAGTTCAGGAATATGCAATGGATGCTACTGCACCTAATCAGCCATATCCTTTAGAAGCAGAATATACCATAGTTAGGACCATNGATTTTGAAAATACTGGTGCAACAGTAGCTAAATTAAACGAAATGATTCCAATTCCATCTGATGTTAGTAGCAATGANTTAGGTCCTGTTTCATTCCAATATACTGACGGAACTAGTGCCCAATCTAGCAATATACAAGAGATTGTAAGTATGCATTTATTGATAGACGGGGAATCTATTNAAATTCCACCAAATGGAATACCTTACAAGAGTAAGGCACAGGCAGAACTTAGTCCTACATCCAAAGGTAATCTCGTATGGTGGCCTACACCAGGACCAGGCAGCGATTGTGGACATGGACATTGTGTTAGAGTACAATATAATTTGACCCCTGGTAATTCTGCTAGTTTTGATTTCAAGGTTGTTGTAAAATCAACAAGTCATTCATGGTGGTACTCAACTATGGTTGATGGAAAAGTCGAAGGGAAATCAGAAGGAGCTAGTTTGGAAAGGTCTGGAACATTTTCTGAAATCTCAGAAAGAGGTAATGGAATTCGAGATATGGCATTTTCAGGAAAGACCTGGTACGATAGAGGATCAAAAGGTGGATGGGCGGTAGATGCTAAAGAAGCCTCTGCTCCAACAGTAGTTCAAAGAGCGCAGTCGATTGAAGCAAGTCTTCCAACAAAATACAAAGATAACGTATATGCTTATGCTAGAGCAACTTTCGATTGGCTAAACCTCCCTGTNATNAGTCCAAATGTAAAATATGATAGTAATGCACCAGCAGTTGCNAGAGGTGCTGAGGAATGTCTATCCCTCGGATTTGGAGATTGTGATGAACAATCAAATGCATTCATGAGTATAATGAGATACAAGGGCGTTCCATCATGGTATGTATTTGGAGCATTAGCAGATTCTAACTATGAAAGATGGGAAGGTCACGCATGGGCTTATGTTATGATTCCATTATCTGAAGAATGGTGTAATGATCAAGAAATCGATGTTCAAACGTGTTATGTCGAAGGTTCAGTCGATGTTGTTAATCACAAATGGTTAGTTCATACTCCAACCGCATATATTGATTGGGTTGAGAGTACCGATTATGGAAGATGTGAAAGTAGTAGTTCGCATTGCCCTGTTGAAAAATACTATTCNAGCACCACAGCAACTGGAGATTTAGAACGAACCCGTACATTTAGTACTCATGGTTCTCCTGAAATTTCGGGCGGAACATGGAACAATAAGTGGATAGGAGAGACCATCGAATGAGAATAATCATTGGAGGTGGAGGACGTGTTGGTACTGAACTAGCGCGTGCTCTACGGAATGAGGGAAAGGATGTTGTCCTTGTTGATAACGATGCTAGAGCGGTAAAAAANGCTCAAGGTATTGATATTTTAGTTCTTCATGGTGATATTACTCAAAGGGATAAATTCATTGAAGCAGGAATAGAAGAATCAGAAGTATATGTGGCTGCCACCGATTCTGATGAAAGAAATATCTTATCTTGTGCTTTGGCTAAACATGCACATAGAGAAGCCAATGATGGTAAAAATGAACTTTTAACTATTTGTAGAATTAGAGATCCAATATTCATCAAGGAATCAAAAAGTGGAAAACTCTCTCAGTGGTCAGGAGTAGACCAAGTTGTTCATCCTGTAGATGGTGCCATAGAACGTTTGATGTCCGGTCTTAGGTCATCTTCATTGACCGAAGTAATTCCATTCGAAGCNGACGCCTATATTGTTGAACTCGACGTTACTGCAGAAGCATCTGGTGTAGTTCATAGAACATTGCGAGAATCAGGTGCTAGAATAGAAGGGGGTATGCCTCTAATCGTTGGATTAAAGCGTGANAATATNCCTGGNAAGGTGCCTACCGCTGACGACCAAATTGTTCCTGGTGACAGAGTAGCTATCGCTACTGCTGGAGAATCATCATTCAATAGAATCTTGAGAGTNTTTGGTCATGAGGCAATCGACTTCCCTGCTAAGCCTAAGGTCGCCATATTTGGAGCTGGTTTTATTGGAACTAGGCTCGCTAAGGCTTGGATTGAATTTGGCGGAGATGTTACAGTAGTCGAAAGAAGTCTAGATAAGGCAAACAAATTGGCTGGTACTGAAATTGGTAANAACAAGAAAATTGAGATTATTCATGGGGATTATTTGGATAAAGATTTGTTATCAGAGATAGAAATATCTTCGCATGACATTGCTATATCCGCACTAGGTAATGATCACGAGTCAATTGCTTCAGTTCTACTTGCTAGTGACATGGGAGTTGAGNGAACTGGCCTAATCTTGTATGAGGCTGATTTGGTAAGTGTTGTTAGAAGAATGGGTATTACATTCGCAGTGGATAGAAAGCGTGTTGCTGTAGACAGTATTTTGTCACGTATACATTCTGAATTACCNGGNCCTTATGCNATTTTATCNTCNGTACCTGATGTGGTAGGAATTTGTTTACCAATTACATCAAAGGTAAAATTCGTNGGTAAGCCATTGGCNTCAACAGGGCTACCTGATTGGTGCAAGGTAGCATTTATCCAAAGACAAAATACAAATGGAGATTGGGAAACATTACGGCCATCTCCCTCNAAACCTTTGATTGAAGGAGACCGGCTTACAATCTTCTTACCTCCAGATAGAGTCGAAGACCTTGAGAGGAAATTCAAGGTGTGATTTTGAATGAGACGAGATGTCCTGTCATTGATTGTTGGTTGGACTATGGTAGCGATGATGCTACCTCTGATGTTCAGTTTTGCAATTTCATGGTGGCTAGATGGATTTACTATTGCCTTGAGGGCTTTCTTACTCCCTACTGTNATTTCAGGAATAATAGGAGGAAGCCTACTAACNATCTTTGTTAGNTCGGATACAACCGAAAGATTACGAGATAGGGAAGCATTCGTGGCGGTTGCATTGGCATGGCCAGTAGCGGTATTTATTGGAGCATTCCCCTTTTGGCTAGGTGGAGTATTCAATGGACCATTTGTCGACCAAGCAGCAATGATTGATATCGCAAGGGGTTTTGTTAATTCATGGTTTGAATCAATGAGTGGATTTACCACAACAGGCGCAACGGTGATTGAGCCAAGTATGAGCCCTAATTGTATTCCAGGGGTACCTGATTGNATTAACAACCAACCAAAGGGGATTTTGGTATGGAGATCACTTACCCAATGGCTAGGTGGCATGGGAATAATCATGNTGGGATTAATGCTATTGTCTAGAGTATTAGGAGGGGGAATGGCACTTGCTAGAGCTGAATTGACAGGNCCATCATTATCTAGACTAAGACCGCGTCTACAACAAACTGCAGTTACATTGTGGACAATTTACATCGTTCTAACCGTGCTTGAAATATTNTTACTATGGCTAGTAGGTCAAATGACTTTCTTTGATGCTTTCAANCACGGACTTACTACAATGCCATCAGGTGGTTTTTCGACACATGATGCCTCTATAGGATATTATGANAGTTTTGTTGTAGAATCTATTATCATATTTTTCATGTTCTTAGCTGGAGTTAATTTCACTTTAATCTGGCTTGCTTGGGAAAGGCAATGGGACAAGATATATGCTGACCAAGAAGGTAAGAGTTACCTTATGGTGATAATTATTACATCACTGTTTGTATTCATGGCATTGATGTCACAAGGTGGTTCTTTAGATGATAATTTCTTTGACTCTTTATTCACTGTAGTGTCAATAGGCACTTCTACCGGTTATACTGTTACTGACTATATGTTGTGGCCCGTAGTGACACATATTTTCTTATTCCTACTAATGATAGTAGGGGCCTCAGCAGGTTCTACAAGTGGTGGATTGAAAATAATGCGTGTAACTCTAGCATTGAAGATGGCTTGGAGAGAGATCGGTAGAATTGTACAACCAAAAAGAATTGTTAAAATTCGAATGAATGGAGAAATTGTACAAAGGGATAGAATGAATCTAGTTGTTGGTATGTTATTTGTTTGGACTGGTCTTTTCGCGCTAGCAAGTATTTTACTAGCAATTACTATGCCAAATGCTGATTTTGAATCCGTCGTTGCTGTTGTAGCCTCCTCATTAGGGAACACAGGTCCGACGCTAGGAGATTATGGTCCAAGCAATACTTGGGCATCATTAGGCACACCATCGTTAATGATAACTACAATACTAATGTGGTTTGGTCGACTTGAGTTGATGACTGCTTTACTATTACTCCATCCTAGGACATGGGCTAGAGAAGAGAGAGAAGCACCAGATAGAGCATCAATGAAAATGATGAGAGAGTTTTTCGAGAAAATTGAAGAGAAAAANGGGGACTAGAATAAAGTCTTCTGCCCATTATTAACAATCTCTTCTTCGACCTCAACCACTGTATTTTCGCTTTCAGCCGGGATCTCCACAAAATCTATCAATACCTGAGATTCCATCTCTTTAGCATATTTTTCCATTAATGATTTTGTTGATTTATGACTAGAGTTCATTCCGCACAAGGCAACATGTTCTTCAGGAGAGAGTGAGAGTGCTAAAGACAAAGAAAAATCCTTACCATCTTTACCTTGCATAGCGATTAGAGATGGAAGTAATTCCTCCCTTACCGCCTTGTATGAGCATCCGCATGTCTCAGCGAGACGTTTGACTACAGACCTCTTAACCCATGCAGAATTATGACGTAAGAAATTAGGATATGAACAGAAAATTCTGCCTTCGATTGCGGTTCTACTAGATACTGAAGCAGATAAACTAGCAAGATTTGAACCCCAATACCAAGAACGCTGAGCGGTATTAGTAAATCTTGAAGTTAGNAANCTATCAGCCATCGATAACGACTTTGAACCCCTTCTAATCGCGGATTCATTATTCATTACAACCCCATTATTCCAAGAAACCCATGCCACTAAATCATCCGGGCTTTTGTCCAAATTCCTACTAGCTGATAATGCATTCTCGGCCGTTCTAGAACGATATAATGCGTCAAGCCCAGGGAAGATTTCAACACTAGTATCCCTCACTCCTGTTTCTATATTTTCGATTACTAAGGACTTGTCAATATTGCCTTCACTAAGATTACATATCACTTGTAAGTCCCTGACTAATGCTCGTAAATCACCTGGATTATTGTTAACAATTTCATCTATTGCCCCAGGGTCCGCTGTAAATCCTTCTTCTTTCAACACCCGTAAAGCGATACGTCTGAGCGCTTCATTACTTGCTCTCTCGAATCTTAAGGTGACGAGATTTCTGCTAAATCTATCTCTTGCAGTTCTCCATGTCGAAGAGGTTCTACCCCATAGGCCCATTTCATCATTACAGGCCAATATCACAGGTTGCTTTGTTGTTGAAAGTAAATTCAATAATTCTGCTTTACCGCCACTATCACCTTTTAGAGCCTTGGAACCATCGGTATCTTCGCCCATTACCAATTTGTCAATACGCTCTTTTGATACTGCTCTCAATCCACCTGAGAGGTGGTCTACTTCATCTAAAAGTATCAATGTGCGAGGAGGTTTTTCACCTGGCGTCATGAATAGTGAACCATGAGTTGCTGCATTAGTCGCTGCTTTTCTTATCGAGCTGGCATTCCTAGCATCTGAAGCGTTTAATTCAATTACATTCCAACCCATATCAGCTGCAATTGCCCGTGCAACTGTAGTTTTTCCAACTCCTGGAGGTCCGATAAGAAGTAATCCTGGTTTCTTTGGAATACCATCTGACCATCCATCTAACCATTCCCTAATTTTTCGACGATTAGCCTCATTACCTTCTAATTCTCTCTCACTAGAAGGACGGTAGCGTTCAGTCCAATCACTGGCTACCATATCTAAAGGCTATACAAGGACACTCTTGAACCTTGAGTATTTCAAAAAGGAAGTTCGCTAATTTTCACTCGACTTTGTTCGCCACTATTTCTATCACGCATTGTGACAGTATTTTCGCTAAGTGATTCATGATCGACTGTAATGCACCAAGGGACACCGATTTCATCAGCACGAGCATACCTTCTGCCGATTGAGCCACTCGCATCATAAACAGAAAAGACACCTCTTTTTCCACATAGTTTTTTGTGAATCTTTTGTGCTAGTTCTCCCATTCCATCCTTTTCAAAAAGCGGAAGTACACAAACATCGATAGGAGCTACAGATTCAGGTAAATCCATAACGACATATTCTTCTCCACCCTTTTCTGTTTCACGATATGCTTGATCTAATAAGTGCCAGATAATTCTATCAATTCCAAATGCTGGTTCAACAACATGAGGAATATACCATTCACCATTTTGATTTTCTGTTCTCTGAACACGTTTAACATGTTCAGGTAAAACTTGAATTTGATTTCCATCTATATTCAATTCTATTGGAAAATCTGTTTTAGAGTCAAGTTGTTCTACCAGAGTTTTTACTTTACCAGCCAATGCTCTAAATGCAGGTCCGGCAACTGCTCCATCTGTTGTCCATCCATCAATCTCTACAACCTTTGGTGATTCAAAAGTCCTCCATGCTCGCAACCTTTGACCAGTTGATTTTTCATGTGCTTCAAGATCATAACATCCTCTATGGGCTATACCAACACATTCAATCCATCCATAAGACCCTAATATTTCTGCATCCCAGCAATCTTGAGCATAATGAGCCATCTCATTAGACTCATGCTGTCTAAATCTCAAACACTCTTTCTTGATTCCCACACTCAAAAGAAAATCCATTGTTAATCCCATGAAATATCCAACGGTCGGGTGGCGAATTACTCCATCTTTTACTGCCTGTTGCAAACTCATTGGTGTTGAATCTCCTGTATCGGGAATGAGATTAACTTCTTCAGCCCATTTAGAAAAATCATGAACTGGTTCTACTTCAGGATCTATAAAATATTCTAACTCTGCCATATTGAATTCACGCAGTCTTATCATTCCTTGACGTGGGCTGATTTCATTTCTATATCCCTTTCCAGTTTGAACAGCACCAAATGGAAGCCTTTCCCTAAAATGCCGATATATAGATGTGAATGAAGTAAACATCCCTTGAGCAGTTTCTGGTCTTAAGAATCCTTGTCGACCTGAATTACCCGCACCAATCTTGGTATTGAACATCAAATTCTGAGCTTCAATAGGACCCCATTCTGGATTATCGCAAGAGGGGCAATTTGGTTTGTGTTTAGCAATTTCAGATGCAAGNTCTTCTCGGTTCAATGAATCCGGATTAGGATGAAACTCCTCCAAAAGGTGATCAGCCCTACTGGCTTCATTACAAGATTTNCATTCTGTAAGAAAATCACTGAATTCTCCAACATGGCCACTTGCTTCTAAAACNGAGTATGGNGTAACTGTAGGGCATGAGATCTCTACTATATTTCCTAAACTTAGCCAATGATCTAACCATGACTGGTTTACTTTATTTCTCAATCTCCCTCCTACTGGACCAAAATCATACAAGCCAGCGGCTCCGCCATGTATTTCGAATGCTGGAAGGATTACTCCTCTNCGCTTGAGCATACCTGTAAGCCTTGCTAGGCGCTCAGGAGAGTACTCAACCATGTACCCCCGTTCAGCAGGTGGTAAATAGGTAATATCCTCAAGTGGNGAATATATTGTGNATTTTTGCACTTAGAATTATTTTTCNNANCTATAAATCCGTTAAGTAAATTGTCTCTATACTCCAATTAGGTCTAATAGATTCTATACAAACCTTCATCAACTCCTTTCGTACGCTCCCCAATCACGGATAGTGTGGTGAAATAAATGGCACAGATAGAATACTTAGAAAATCCTGAATCNACAGAGGATTTGTTNGAGTATTTATGCCNGCCAGTCAAAAACTGGTTTAAAGATAAATTCCCTGATTTTACTCGNCCGCAAAAATTNGCGATTCCTAGNATTATCAATGGCGAGCANTTACTATTATGTTCTCCAACAGGTTCTGGAAAAACACTTACNGCNTTCTTATCTATTATTGANAAATTGATAAGATTNTCTTTNGAAGGTAATTTGGAAGAGAGNGTATACTGCATATACATATCACCAATCAAAGCNCTNGCAAATGATATTCAAAGAAACTTGATCGGNCCTNTAACNGAAATTGAAGANAAATATTTNCCAGATCGTGCTCAGAAAATCAGAGTTGGATTAAGGACTGGAGATACTCCACAATCAGAAAGGCAGAAAATGCTTCGAAAACCTCCCCATATTCTAATCACAACACCAGAAAGTATGGCAATAGCAATATCTTCACCAAGGTTCCAACCNATNGTTTCAAATGTTGAATGGCTNATNATCGATGAAATGCATTCCCTCGTTCCGACAAAAAGGGGTGTACATCTAGCATTGACNATGGCGTTACTNGATACNATTCTTGAAAGACCTGTACAANGAATCGGAATATCTGCGACCATGGAACCATTAGAAACNGTAGCAGAATATCTNGTTTCAAGTGATGACCGCGAAAGCCGAGAAGGTAGGCAAGTAGTGAAAATAGCAAAAATTAGTGGAGCAAGAGAATTNGACATGGATATACTATTATGCTCGCCAAAATTTTCTGAATTATCGGTAATGAAAGTTCTTGAAATGAATGTAGAAGTAATCAATGAACTAATTTCAGCACATAATACCACTTTAGTATTCGCAAATACAAGAAAGATGACAGAAACATTAGTGCAGAAATTAAGGCCATTTTTGGGAGATTTAATCGCTGGACACCACGGTTCAATGGACAAAAGAATTAGATTAGATGTTGAAAGAAAATTAAAACTCGGACATTTACGATCGGTAGTAACTTCTTCATCACTAGAAATGGGAATTGACATCGGGTCTGTAGATTTGGTCATACAAGTAGGTTCACCAGGAGATATAGCGACAGCACTGCAAAGAATTGGTAGAGCAGGTCACCAAGTAGGGGGTATTCCACGGGCGAGGTTTTTACCATCAAGTGTTGATGATTTAATAGAATTAGCAGCATTGCAATCTGCTATACAAACTGGGGAAATGGATAATCTTGATTTCCCTGAAAATTGTTTAGATGTTCTTGCTCAATTTTTAATTGGGCTAGTAATTATCAATGAATTAGATATTGATGAGGCATTTGAAATTGTCACCAGTGCTTGGTCTTACAGGAATCTTCCATATGATGACTTTATCGAAGTTCTAGATATGCTTGAGGAAGAAAGACGCGTCTGGGTTGATTGGGAAGAAAACCTCTATGGAAAGAGAGGATATTCTAGAATGATATATTACACAAATATAGGTACAATTGCTCCTGATAATTCCTATCTAGTTTTCAATGCCGAGGGCAGTATTTTGGGTCAATTGTCATCATCATTCGTAGCTAATCTACGTGGAGGAGATGTAATCTTGCTTGGTGGCTCAACATATAGAGTGACGAATATTCAAGGAACAAGAGTAAATGTAACCTCGGTAACTGGATATCGCCCAACAGTTCCTTCTTGGTCTGGTGAAGCAAGATCACGCTCAAGAGAATTGTCTGCGGCATTACTGAATTTAATCGGTAATTGTGTTAATACACTAAGACGTCAGGGTGACCCGAGAATATTGCTGCAAGAAGCATATGGATTATCAACAGGTGTTTCAAATACCATAGCTAGGCATCTAGAGGAGCATACATTGGATACATTCCAAGTACCAGATCATCACAGAATAATGGTAGAGCAAATTATTTCTGGTGGAATGCCAACATACATGATTACTTCTTGTAGAGGCCGAGGTTTCAATACTGCCCTTGGTTATTTCATCGCTGGATTAGCTGAACAAAAAGGAATTGCAGTACTTGAACTATCATTTGATGAAAACGGTTTACTAATCAAGACAAGCCAAGAAATTAATCCTTCCGAAATGTATGATTCATTCCGAAATAATGACCATATCGAAGTGATTGAACGATATATCGTAAATACACAAATATTTGCTAAAAGATTTAGAGAAGTTGCTGGTAGGTCACTGATTATTCCAAAAAGAATTGGGGCTGAAGAAGTTAGTCCGCAGCAACTACAACAACGTGCTGATACTTTATTGAAGAAACATAGATCTTTAGAAAACTCACTTTTGATGAAGGAAGCAAAATCAGAAATAATGTTTGGAGATATAGATATCAAGAGTTTAGCTGATTTCCTCTCTGCAAGTAAAGATTCAGATATTCGTATAGTACACACTAAAGTTCCAATTCCTTCCAAATTAGGAATGAGCCTCTACATGAGCACATTTGAAGATTTACTGTCGATGAAAACAAGAGCATTTTTGGTAAAAGACATCGACCCCGAAATCTTACGTCGTTTGCTAGGAACTCGAAGTCTAGCGACCGAACTTACTGAAGAACAATTAAATCAATATTATCTAAGCAAGGTACCTAAGCCGAAAAATGAAAATCAATTATTGAATCTGATGGCAAAAGGAGGAGGATTAAATCGCGATTGGGAAAATCCCCTTTACAAAGCAAAATTGGAAGGAATTGAACATGACACAATTGCTGAGTGGGTTGAAGAACTTGCAAATCAAGGGCTGATAACTAAATTACGTTCAACCGGTATGAAGGAATTAGATGATAAATGGTTCTCTACCTATATGGCTGAAATTCACGGTACTCTTGGATGTATCGCGGTTGCTGGTGGAAAGGAAGTCGATGACCTTCGAGACATCTACACAAAAGGTGCTGAATATGAGATTGCTACAAAATTTGATGGACTAAAGCCATCGAAATGGAGTAAAAAGAAAATTTCTGATCCACATGAAGCTTTACGTGTGAAAATAATCGAGATGTTGGGTAGTGAAGGACCACGAACCGGAGAAAAAATAAGCGCGAGATTACCATTTCCACAAGGTCAAATCGATTCTATATTGCATGAATTAGAAATGCGAAATGTAATTTCTGTAGGATTTTATACTCAAACAGATGATGCTGAATTTATTCTAAAGGTAGATGAACACAAAATCACTGGTGGCGAAGAGGATGTTGTTGAATACAGATGGGTACAAAATCTGGTAATGGAAAAATCATTCAAACAATACAATGATGGCTTTGCGGCTTTTGACGAACACATCCTATTCCAAAAACAGCAGGAAATGCTGTATAGAGTTGATGGATTCCGCTATGCTGATTGGAAAGATTTACAATTAGATTCTGATGTTTTAATGGGAAGACTATTGCACAATCGAATCGGCTATACTACCAAGAAAAACTTGCCTATGTTATTGGGAATGAAACCAGAACCATGGCTTGGAGAGATGGAAAAGTTACTACTCGAAAAGATTCCAAAGGGAGAGAATCTTACTCGACAAGAAATACTTGCAGATTTCCCGAAAGGAGATGATCACAAATCATTACAAAGAGATCTGAAAAATGCTCTAGCTAATTTGGAAAGGCAACTTTGCGTTGTCAAACAATTTGAGGATGTAGTAGGTAGAAGGAGAAGATTATCATTATTCCATCGTGTTTACCAAGTTTATGAACCAGAAACTTTTGAGAATTCTTTAGTTGATGTAATCAAAAGAATTGGTCCTGTAAAGGCCTTTACTTTACGTTATTATGTTTCCAGAAGTGTTGAAGAATTAGCAATGGCGTTAAAGAAATTAGAGAATGATGGTAGAATCTCTAAGGTCATGGCATTAGTTCCAGAACCTGAGGCATTCTATGTGATACCTGAAGAAGTTGAATGGCTGAATTCACCTAGACGTGAAGACCGCTCATTGCGCATTCTCACCCAATCTGACCCCTATGTTTCTAGATTTATTTGGGAAGTTAGATCGATTTTAGATAGAGGTTGGTATCTACCTGTTTTCAAAGGTGTTGACCCGATTGGAAAGGTATTAATGTTCAAGGTTAATGATTATCTAGAGATTAAAGATATGCATATTCCTTATGCATATTTGGATGAGTTTTGTGAGGCTTTTAGTAAATTGTTGGATAATCATTCAGACCAATTGGTAGATGTTGCAGTCCTATCTCAATTCAATGGAGAACCTGTAACAGAAATTGATGCAGATACCCTGGCAGCACTGGAAAGTATTGGATTCAAATTAGCAGGTGAGCGGATGATTAGAGGTGGAGTCGTTGACCCACAGCCTCGAGAAATTGCCGAAAGAGCCCTATTCCACAGACATCATCTACACCAAAATTCACGTCTTGGTGATGAAGTAGATGCATTAGAAAGTGTCCAAGAAGTTAGAGATGATTTCGGATTGAGAGGAAGAGCAGAAGTGTATAGAGTTGGTATAAAGAATATGGCAAGCGCTCACAGATTGCACCAAGGTATCAACCTAAGAGGGCATCAAGTATGGGCTTCCTATGACCATTTCTCAACATTATTAGCGATAAGAGGTCAAGAGCCTGATGAAGAATTAATAGATATTATTCAATTCTTTTCGGAAAATTCAGACCCGAATATTTTCATGGAAAGGCATGCAATGAAGAGAGCAGCATTTAGAAAATTGATACAACCGTTACTAAGGTCTGGACATATGGTGCAAGATTATCGAGGTGGATTTAGGAGTGTAACTCCTAGAGTCGGACTAGACCCCGTTATACTGAGGAGAGAATATCTTAGAAGATTAGTTTCTGATTATCCCGTCATCACTCTCAAGCAATTTACACGCTTGGCAGGTACTCCATTCAAACCAGAGGAATTGAAAGCAATTTTAACTGAATTTGAAGAAGATGGTACCTTGATTAAAGGATTCTTGATACAAGATTTACACGAAGTGTGCTGGGGTCGTAAAGATCAACTTGATGATGCGAAAAATGTACCGCCTATCAGAGATTTCGTGATCCCGCCTTCCGATCCTATCGCACCTTACTTCTCCGATGTATTGAAACAGAAATTTGGTTTTGGTAGTGCTTATTTGGTATTTAGGAATGCTGAGCCTGTAGCAGCTTTCAAGGCTAATACTCGGAACAAAACAATTGATGTTACCGATTACGAAGGTTCAGAAAAGGGATGGAGAATCGTCAAGGAATTTGCATGGGAACATCAGATGCCTTTGAAGACCGAATTAAGAATCGGTGGTAAGCGCAAAAGTTGATTCTATGCCCCTACGGGGCATGTAACATATTTAGAAAGGATTGATGAAGGATAAGATGTTGCATTAGTATGTGAATACTAAGGCTATACTAATGATTGCTCTGATGTTGACAGTTGTTGCCAGCCCACTTTCTACACCGGCAAGTGCGCAAATTGAAGAGATTCAAGTCATTGAAACAGCGGTTAATCCTGCCAATAATCACACATACTATCTCCTATCTGCATCTTCTTGGACAGAAGCTGCGGAAGTTGCAAGAAGTCTTGATGGATTTTTAGTAACCGTCGATGATGCTGAAGAAGACCAATGGTTATACGATACATTTGCTAATAATGAAAGCGAAATACGTCACCTTTGGATCGGGCTAAATGATGAAAATGATGAAGGAGATTATCGCTGGCATGACGGCACTCCTTTCATTTATCGCAACTGGGGAGATGGGCCCACCAAGGGGTTTGTCCGGAAATTGTGCCGGGGGGTTGATTTTGTCATCCAATTGGGGTTGGGCACTTCAAGGGAGATTCGTGGAGAAAAGCTCACTCGCGGCTTCATGTGTGCGATCACAACTAGGGAGAAGGGCCCACCAAGGGTTTTGTCCGG
>PALS01000029.1 GCA_002706615.1 Methanobacteriota archaeon | reverse complement strand
TTTCACTGTTGTGTCTTTCTGGTTTTCTTCAGGTTGCTGATCCTCGCCTCGCAGCGGGGGAAAAAGAAGGGTCTCTTCGGACTGAAAGAAGATGCGTTTGGAGCAAGTACTGCAATGTTTGGGTCTATGTTCATGGCTGTTGTGTTATCATTTGCTGAAAGATTAGAGGTTCCGCTTCCTGATTCAATTATGGAATATCTTTCTGGATTCAATATCACTCTGGCGATTGTTGGACTAGCAATTTACTTCGCAATGTTACGATTCAAAGATATTGAATTAGACATAGGCATAATGGTTTCTTGGATAGATGAAAGAAGTGCAATGGTGCCAATTTTTGATTCTACCACTGGACAATGGATTGTTCCGGCGGGTATAGAAGAGGAGGAGGAGGAGGATGAGAATCCTACAGGATGGGGCCCGCTTGGAAGGGTTAGTTTACTTGGACCTATGATGCTGTTTAGTCTTGCTATCTTCTCGGTTAGTGCTGAACAGTTAGCTACAGATTTAATCTGGGTATTATTGATGGCAATTCCAATTGGAATCATTGTAACAGAAGTGATTGGCGAATTTAATGCCTCTTCTGTTGGACGTTGTATCGCTACATGGGTGATGTTTGCAGTTGCTTTCCCAGTATCTTACAAATTGATTGAAGCAGGCACTATGACAAGTGATTTACTGATTACAGGGGTTATTTTTGATGTCCTGTTATTATCTGGGCCACTAGTTGTTTCAATGATTCTTGCTAACAAAGGATTGAATGATGAATATCTAAATGAATTCGCTGATAATTTGACCCTATTGGGACTTCTTTGTCTAGGGTTATTAGATGCAAGTGGAGGATTACTATTCCTTACAATGTATCTGTTAGTATTCTACAGATCAATTAAGCACAGATTGAATTTCATACTAATTTTCGCCCCTGTTGCATTACTGATATACGGCGGTAGGTTTGCTGGAGAGGGTGCTGTTATGAATTCATTATTTGAATTGATAAATATTACATCGTATGATCCAAGTGCAATTACAGCATTAGAGATGACAAGATTCTCTTGTTTGATTATGGCTGTAACCTCAATTACTATTCTAGCAAAGGGAGTCGTGGATAGGAGATTAGGTTTGAATGAAAGCCAAACTATGACTCCGATGGTTGCACCTACAATTTGGCTTGCTATTGGAATGAATGGAGTACTACCTGAAGCAAGTTGGTTATTACTAAGTTTAACCTTGATTATCACTTTGTACTCATGGCTATCTGGAAGAATAGATTTCATACCCTGGTCTCCAGTATTCGTATTGGTATCATTCATATTCGGATATAGCCTAGATAGTAACTTCAACCATTTTGAAGGATATGATGTGTTTGCTTACTCATTACTAGGAACGGGTGTATTTACTCTGATAATCAATAGATTATCCGATAGTGGTATTCTGTTCAAATGGGCGGATGTGGCTCTTGAAAAAGAAAGCGAATACATTCATCAAACCCTTATGGACCTTAAATCGATTCAAGGGCGTGAAAACCTAGTGAATTATACCAGAGTTGCCACAATGATTTGTCTGACATTGTCTTGGACTGCTCTTTCGGGAATAGGAACGATGATTGGTGCGATTTGGATTACATGGGACCTAGTGGTTAATGGACAAAAATATGCACTTCTCGGAATGCCATTACTGCATGCGTTCGCAGTTTGGAACTTAATCGAACAATTTGGTATCGAAATGAATGATTCCACTCAAGACATAATTGTTGGAACTATTTTGATAATCAATGGAATCATTATGACAATGGTTGCTACCAGAACTGAAATTGCATGGGATTGGTCTGTCTTTGAATGGGAAAATGAGATTGAATACTTTTCTTGGATTGACCGCGTAGGAATGCTTGCAATCGCCTACTTCCTTGGTGGGATATACTGGGCGATAGGTGATGGTGATAGTGAGATTTTACTATGGGCAATATGGTCTATTTACCTTGGAGGANTTGCGATGCAAGGTTTCAGAGATGAAACTGAAACACCATGGAGACGAGGTTTAGGTTCATTTGGAACTCTATTTTCCTTGTTCATGATATCGATGGAGCTAACTACAGATCTTTTCGCATATGTAGTATGGATGCTACTGGGAATTGTAGCATTTGGATTTGGTATATTGTACATGAACAGAATTGGTGATGGTACACAATTATACGAGGCAGAAATTGATGAAGAGAAGGTATTTGGCTCTCAGTATGTTAGAACACCCCATCCTGTTTTAAGTATACCCGAACCAATAATCGCCGTACCAGACGAAGAAGAATCTGAAGAGGACCTCGTAGAAGAGATTGTAGAATTATCCGAAGATGAGGCTGAGGCTGAAGAAGAGATTGTAGAATTATCCGAAGATGAGGCTGAGGCTGAAGAAGAGATTATAGAAAAACTACAGCCTTTGTTAGAGAAGGAAATTGAAGATGCAATTACTGAAGAAGAGAAAGTGGAAGTAAAAAATTACAATTATGATCTACAATTGGATGAAAATACTCTACAGGCGATTCAGGACTCTCTTGCCTCTACCCCGCATGAAGGGTTCAAGCCAGTAGTATCGGTAGGCAAGAATGGAAATCTAAAAATTGATTTCGTACCATTGTGATTATTCCTACTCAGAAGGATATGCACTCCAGTAAGCCTCGCGTGAAGCTTGGTTTATGGCCATACAAGTATTGACTTCACTACTGCGAGAAGGGAGTGTTGAACTACCGTTTAGGTGATTTATCATTGGTTCAATGTTAGACCAATTTAGAACACCCCATCCAACTTGAGTGCATGGTAAAACTGGACTTATAGGAGTGGTACCCCCACTGGGGTCCCATGTTGCAGAAGAAGGATACCAGCCAGACAAATTCAGGGCATTACGAATATCAGAATTAGAAATTTGAACATCTCCATCAACTAAGAAACCATCTCTTCCTCCAGAAGCGTTGTCGTTAAATTCCGCTCTAAGAGTAGTCATTATATGTCCCAAGAACCCTGCTGTCCTCGGTGTTGCAAAGGAAGTTCCTGAAGTCTCATGATATCCATCTGTATCTTGATGATTTGGTAATACTTGAGTCCAATCAGAAGCCATATCAGGATATGAGCCCGACATCGTTTCCTTTTGATCATCGTCCCCTTCAGCATATCCAGAAACACCGATCGACCAAGGCGGACCTGCTGTAGCATCCTGTACTGCTGGTGATGGCGAATTATCGGCTGCACCTGTGTGTATTTTGTGGTTTTCAACTACTGCAATTTTCGTTGCATCCTCAATACCAGGAACGGGAAGCGAACCTATCGCTCCAAAGGAAGTAGTGATCACATCTACCAGCGGATGGGTTGCTGCAGTAGTAACTGCGTTATCGCTAAAACCTTCTACGAAGAAAATTATCGCATCTGGATCTGCATCCAATACAGCACCTGTAACCGCCGTTCCATGACCATCGTTAGGGTCGTCTAGAATCATTGTGGGCGTCCCACCATCTGGTGATTGAGCAAAAATTCTGGTTCCAGGAAAATATACGATATCTGTAGCATTAATCGTATCCCAGCACGTAGCCCTATCTGCATCCACACGTTCCTGGTAAGTCCCTACCTGAGTAAGATTGCAAATTATGGTAGTCTGCATTTCCTGAATAAACCAATCCGGCAAAATCTCGTCTGTTTGGAAGTGGTCATGATATGGATTGATTCCAGTATCTATTGGAGCGATTACAGTATATGGACGGAATCCATTTCCCAAATCGATTTCTACTTCAGGAGCAGGGATTTCCTCCTCGCCAAAACAACCCGAAAGACTCGCACTAACCATAAGAATGGCGAGTAGTAATGGTCGGGCCATGTCATGGGCCTGTTGCATCTCATTGAATAATCATCCGCCATTTTGAAGCACTGATTTACTTTGGCGGGAACATGGCGGGTGAAATGGTCTGGATAGACCTTGAGATGACTGGATTGGATTTAGAAAAAGAATCCATTATAGAAATAGCAACTTTAGTCACCGATGCCGAATTAAATATTACTGCAACCGGTCCAAATCTGGCAATAAAGGTGAGTGAGGACTTGATTGCAGGGATGGATGAATGGAATACAAAACACCATCACTCATCAGGTTTAGTAGAACGAATTAGGACAGAAGGAGTCACATTAGAAGATGCGATTGAGCAAACCTGTGAATTCCTCAAAGAAAATATAGAAGCCGGTACTGCTCCTTTATGTGGTAATAGCATACATACCGATAGAACCTTTTTGGCAAAGGAGATGCCTGAGGTTTTAGAATTACTTCATTATAGAATTGTAGATGTTTCAAGCATCAAAGAATTAGCAAANCGTTGGTATCCAAATACACCAAGATACAAGAAGAAAGAATCACATCGAGCTTTGGACGATATCGTCGAATCGGTTGAAGAATTGAGGCATTACAGAGAACTGATATTTATTCACTGATCACGCCAATTTTTACTATCGGGGTCAATGTCTTTGAATGCCGCCATTATTTCGGCCAATACTGCAATAGCGATTTCTTCAGGCGACTCCGCCCCAATGTTGAGACCGATTGGACAATTTACCAAATCCAATGCTTCTTGTTTAATTCCTGCTTCTAGAGCAGTTTTCTCAAAAGAGTTCCATTTAGTTCTCGAACCTATAACTCCTAATCTACCAGGATAGCCTGCAAATAATAGCCCTAGTAATCTCTCTTCATCTTCTTTCCAATCATGGCCTAGCAAAAGAATATCACTAAAACGTGATAGTGAGTCGCTGTTTTCTGACATCAAAAAGTCGCTAGGGCACGAGTGATGACTCTCTACAGACCCATCTAAAACTGCATAATCGGCACGTGAATCTTGGACCGAATAAGACCAGCCTAATGATTGACAAGCCTCTGCAATAGCCTTAGCACAGTGACCGCCTCCCATCAAAAGAATATGTGGCATCGGAATAAGCACCTCTAGAACGACGGTCACACGACCGCCACAAAGACTGTCCAGAGGTATCACTTCATAGCCCTTGGCCCCTTTGTGCAATCCAAAAGTGATCACTTCCCCTGCTGGCTTATGACTACTATCTACAAGTTCTCTCAACCTTTCAATAACTTTCATTTCAAGTCCTGCGCCTCCAACAGTACCAACCACCTCTCCTTTACTGATTGCAAGTCGGGCCCCTGCCTTGCCGGGTACAGAACCACTTACTTCCACTACTGAGGCCATGCCAACCTTTTTTCCACTGCCAAGCCAAGCGGTCAAAGTTTCAAGAACTAACTTGGTCATAGCAATCTCTCCAAATCTTCGGGTGTATCGATATTCAAAAATATTCCAGGGGCATCTATTGTAGAAAAACCAACAATATCTCGCAATGGTATATCAGGTAGTGATGCCATTACTGCTTCGATATCTTTGCCACACAGTAAAAGTGGATGCCCTGCAGGTTTAGGAGAGCAGCTGCTGTATTGTTCTAGTAATTGTAAAACGGTCTCCACTGTCCAGCCACATCGATCTACAGGAACGATTAGAACGCGCTTAGGCATTTTACCATTTTCAGTTCCAAGCGACATCAGACCACAATGTATCGAGCCTGTCCTTCCATTTTCAGGTGCAGGATTAATCACAACTGTTGCTCCTTTAGACTCACTCAAAATATCAAAGGACAAATCGCTATTAGTAACTATCACAATGGTTTCACAACCACTATCTTTCAGTTGTCTTACAGCCATTTTAATCAATGTTTCACCATTGAAATTAACCAATGCTTTTGGCTGTCCTAAGCGCTCGCTTGAGCCTGCCGCCAGTATGACAGCAGGAACATTGTGAGACATAACTAAACCTCAGAGGTCTTTGGTAATCTCACGGCCAATTATCATACGTTGTACTTGAGATGAGCCTTCATAGATTTGCATTACTTTGGCTCCACGCATCAATCTAGCAACTGGGTATTCTTCTGAATAACCATAGCCACCATAGACCTGCACAGCATCGGTAGTAACTTCCATTGCAGTATCTGATGAATATCTCTTTGCATGTGCTGCAGATTCAGTATTGCTAATTCCCGCATCAAATTCTGAAGCGGATTTCCATGTCAGCATTCTCGAGGCTTCGATTTTTGTTTTCATATCTGCTAGCATAAATTGTATTGCTTGATGGCGGTGTAATGGCTTACCGAAGGTCTGTCTTTCGCTAGAATATTGCAAAGCATGCTCATATGCTGCTCTAGAAAGACCTGTAGCATGTGCTGCAATATTTGGACGACTCATATCGAAGGCTTTCATCGCATTCATCCAACCACCTGATTCTGAACCACCACAGAGGTTTTCTGCCGGAACTCGCATATCATCAAATGTCATTGAACGAGTATCAGAGCATCTCTGACCCATATTGTTCTCNTTCTTTCCTAAAGTNAGACCTGGTGTGTCTGCATCAACTATGAATCCCGACATTCCCCGATATCCAGCATCGGGGTCTGTTTTTGCTAAAACGAAGAACCAGTCTGCTTTACCTGCACCTGTAATCCACATTTTTGAGCCATTGATAACATAATCATCACCATCTCTAACCGCCAATGTTTGACAAGCNGCAACATCAGAACCAGCACCAGGTTCAGTGACTGCATAAGATGCTAAAGCNCCATCTTCGGCAACCATCCTGAGGTACTTGTCNTTTTGCTCATGGGTTGCTCCTGTGATCAAAGGAGCACAAGCCAGACTTGTTGCATATGCTGCTGTAGCAAAACCAGGGTCACCCCAAGCTAATTCCTCATTCACGATTACCTCTTCCATCGAACCAAGTCCAGGTCCTCCGTATTCTTCGGAAATGTGAAGGTTCAGTAAACCCATTTCATGGGCTGCTTTAATCGCATCTTTTGGATACTCTGAATTAAGATCCCAATGCTCAGCATTTGGACGTATTTCCTCTAGAGCAAACTGATGTGCTAGTTCTCTAAGCATCTCTTGCATCTCATCGAGTTGAAAGTCCACCATAATATGCCCAAGAGGACCCCACCCATAAGCAGTACGCCATCAAAGAGCCAGAATTCCTCTACGTTGTAGTTCTAAGAACAACAAGAAGAACAAATAGAATCCAATCAGGATTCCTCCTTCCCAACGCTGGAATTTGAAGTCGGTCCACATCATTACCAANCAGAAACAGACTCCCAGTATTGTTGCAGGNATNATCAAGTANGCNATCAAATCATATGAGCCGGTTGAAATTGAAAGCGGATTTACTATACTAGCGATTCCAACTGANAGTAANGGATCGGTAATGTTNGAGCCAACCAATGTTCCAATCGCTACACCTTGGCTTCTTCTTGCCGCCATCAAAGCGACGGTTAGTTCGGGTAAAGATGTACCAAGACCCGACATCGTAGTACCTACCATCGCGTGTGGTACATTTAGCATAATTGCAATCTCTGATGCGTGGTCTACCAATTGAGAAGCAGCGTAAACCGACATAGCTAAACCAATGAATATCATTACGATATAAGCGGTAGAAGTCCAACTAAANTCATTNGATTTGATTTCATCAACCATGCTCAATTCATCTTCCCTAATGCGTTCTCTATTGTTTAGTAGCCATATCATATAAGAGATATAAATCAAACAAAGACACATCCCCTCAAATCTTGANAGNCCGTCTCCTTGAATCAGAAGNATTGACAANAAAATNACTGCACCAAGCATCAGTAAGCCATCTCTGCGCAACCAGTTAGGCCTAATCTCAAATGGTCGGAACAAAACTACNANTCCTAAAATCAATGTTATTTGTACTAGAATCGAACCATAGATATTGCCGATTGCTAGATCTAATAAATCGGTATTACCCGTTTCATTCGCTTCAAAAGCGGCTGTAGAGGTAACCAGAATTTCGGGTAACGACGTTCCTATCGACACTATTGTCAAACCGATTACAACCTCTGCAATTCCAGCACGCCTAGCAAGCCCCTTTGCTCCTTCGATAAAGAAATCTGCAGAAGTAATTAGAAGAGCGACTGCAACCGCTATTAAAACTAGAAGAATAGTTATTCCACTCCAATTATTACGATTGGAAAGAGTATCCAATCCTGCAAGAGTGATCGTTAGAACAATGGTTAAAATCAGGGTCTTCCACATTAGGAGAGAACCTAGACCATGTTCTGATTTATTCTCTCCCATGTAAGATACGGAGAACCGCACCTCTTTCATGGTTACCTACAATATATAGGCAATGATGATTAGTTTTATTCTCCTTCATCAAGCCATGTGGAAGAGATATAGTGCTGAATTTCTCGGTACTTTCCTGATGGTATTACTAGGTACAGGTAGTGTTGCTTTAGGATGGAGTCACCTAGCTGTAAGTATCACTTTTGGCTTGGCTGTATTATTAGCAATAATGCTGTTTCAACCAATTTCTGGCGCCCATATCAACCCCGCGGTATCCATCGCTTTTGCCGCACAGGGTAAACTTGAACAAAACGCCCTACCAGGATATATTATCGCCCAAGTTCTTGGTGGATTTATCGCAGCGCTAATCATTGCGGATGGAGCGACAACAACTAGTGAGCCATATCATGTTGCTTTCGGGATTGAAATTGTTATCACACTTCTTCTGATGTATTCAATTCATGTATTGGTTCGCAGAAAAGCAAGCCTTCCTTTGCTTGCATTTGGGGTTGGTTTAACAGTCGGAGTAATATCATATTTCTTTGGAGAAATAACTGGTTCAAGTATGAATCCAGCGAGAAGTATTGGTCCAAACGCAGTTACTGAACAAGGAAATTTAATTCTATATATCGTAGCACCAGTGATTGGAGCGGTGCTTTCTAACTTCATCCCTGGGCCACTTGACGAAGAGCTTTGATCACATGCTCAAGGGAAGGAACTGTATGGTCTTCTAATGGTGGAGCAAAGGGTACTGGAGTATCTAATGCACCAATAACTAACGGAGTTGTCTCAAGGGCAAAGAATGCCTCTTCCAATATTCGACTTTGCATAGAATGTGCAATGCCGCCAAACCATTGACCTTCTTGCAAAATCACTAGACGACCTGTTCGAGTTACGCTAGAAATACATGTTTGAGCATCGAAAGGAATTAAGGTTCGTAAATCGATTAATTCGACTTCTATCCCTTCTTTAGCCAATTCTAAAGAGGCTGCTAAGCCAATATGAACCATTGCCCCCCATGTCACGAGAGTTACATCATTGCCTCCGCGAATTACTTCTGCCTTTCCAAGTTTGTAGATTTCACCAGATTCGATAGAATTGGAAACAGATTCAGTATCGACGATTTGATTGATATTTTGACCCCAGCCGGTTAGACCGCCACGAAGGCCATACAAACCAATATGTTCCAAAAAGACAACTGGGCCATCGATTGAAGCCGCTTCTAACAATAGATCGTATGCATCTTGAGGGCAACTAGGAGCGACAACAATTAGTCCNGGGTCATTTGCATACCACGATTCAATCATATTAGCGTGGAATGGGCCGCTTCTGGTCTTNGCACCCAATGGAATTCTTACGGTCAATGGAACATCTGCACCCCAGCGCCAACGAAGCATTGCAGCGTTGTTTATCAAGGCATTATGAGCTAATGCAGCGAATCCTCCAAACTGTATTTCGGCAATTGGGCGCATTCCCGCAAGAGCAGCCCCTGTTGCTGAATGAATAATAGCAGCCTCACTAAGAGGCATATCTAACAACTTTTCTTGGTGACCATTTGCTTTCAAAGGAATATTCATTCCAAACGCTCCTGCAACCTCCATATCTTCACCCATGAAGATTGTATTATCTCCATAGTATTCGGCGATGTCACACATCGCCTGTTGAATAGCCCTCGAATAGGTCCAACCGCCAGACTCAGCATAAGTAAGTATGCACTCACCTGAGGCCAAAGAAGGTTCTAATCCACTGCCTAAAGACTCCCCAGTAAGTCGGCTGAGATGATCTTCATGAGTATCAGCATCATGAAGAATTGTTACTCCTTTGGTAACAGTTGATGGGTCGGCCCAATCCATTTCTTCAACCTCAGCCCTTGCATCTTGAGCAAGTTCCTTCTCTTGGGCTTCCATCAAATCTA
The DNA here is from genome assembly GCA_002706615.1 of Methanobacteriota archaeon. Classification (GTDB taxonomy): domain Archaea; phylum Thermoplasmatota; class Poseidoniia; order Poseidoniales; family Poseidoniaceae; genus MGIIa-K1. Next base: position 18,613 of record PALS01000029.1, on the reverse strand, counting down.
ATTCAGATTCTTCAACTCCTAATTCGATGAGCAATTTTCTATGAAGTGCAATCGGTTCTTTTGCTTCCCAATATGATAGTAATTCACGGTCAACATATCCAGGAGGAGTGCCAGATGCTGCACCCAAGTATAGGTCATCGTGATGATGAGCATGCCCACAGCCCCTCATAGTCTCAACGTGAATCAATGTAGGGCCGCATCCAGCGATTGAAAACTCTCTAGCCACAGATACTGAAGCATGCCATGCTGCTGGGTCAGAACCATCGATTGTCCAAGATGGCATTCCCATCGCTACCGCCTTATCTGCCCATACTTCAACATTGGATTGATTCACTGGTGGAGTATCTAAGGCGATTTGATTATTCTGAAGTATATACCCGATAGGTAAACCACGAGTGGATGCAAAATTGAGAGCTTCCCACCATTCACCAGATGACGAAGACCCTTCACCAATACAAGCAAGATGGAACCTACCATCCCCTCTTTTCCAAGAAGATAGCGCCATTCCAGTCATAGTGACTGATGCGATTGGTAATGGCGCAGTAGGTGGCAAGACGCCTCTNTGAAAGCAACCAACGTGTAAATCNCGNCCTCCTGCTCCTTCATGCCCNCCATCCATGACCGATTCGACTTTACCCATTTGCGCAGTCATTAGATTTCTAGATGAGTCTCCCATGGCCAAGCATAATCCAATATCACGAATCATCGGAGCTACATAGTCGCCATCATATTGGNTACCTGGTTGGTTTTCTTGATCACGCTTCAGTGCGGTTGCAGCAGCAACACAGCCTTCCTGCCAAGTTGAACGGAATCCCTTTCCACCAAATTTACCGCCATCTGGAGTATCCATTCCATGTGTGAAAATGTCTTTTAATTCTTCATCCAAAGCCCTTGTACGCAACATCATGCGTTGCCATTCCATGCGATTATCCATTGTCACTGCCATGTAGTGGGCTAAACGACGTAGGCACAATTTGACATCAACAAGTAGGCGTTGGGCTCTCCTATCAAGATACTCTTCTGCCTCTCTACGTGGAATTACTTCCCCGCTATCTTGAAGATTTGAAGCCTTAACGCGACTGGAAAGATTACGTCCTAAAGCGTCTATTAATCGGTCACTAAACAAATGCCAATCTTCNCCATCAAAGGANGTTTCATCCCTGACGACTTGGTCCCAAACTGTAGAAACAAATTCGAGATAACCATCATGACGTTCCACGATGAATCTAATCAATTCATCCCTGGCTGCATCGACAGGTAATGAATTATTGAATTGTAAAGCCTCACCAACCTGCCAATTAGCACCGCGGATTGTTGGAAGTGACCCTTGTGACATAATCCGCCTCATCATGGCGAAGTAGACGCTTGTTTCAAGCCTATGGATTGAACCTTATCATCGAAAGCAAGTTATTCCTCTTCGCCAATCGCTTCGCGCAATGCACGAATCGAGGTACGAGTTACCACAATAGTGGCCACAATTGTAGCGACTACTCCCACTAGTAACATTCCAACCCCCATAGGAGATTCCTTCAAGCCGGAGATGCCAGAATTGCTCAATGCAATGTAACCTAATGCGTGACCATAATAGGCGTAAATTAGGCTATAAATTAGAGAAGAGGTATTGGAAATTAGGAAAACACGAGTACTGACAGGGGTTGCCGACATTATGTAATTCAACCATTCATCAGGTAGAATTGGTGAAAGTCTAACCAGAACTGATATTTTCATCGCCTCTTGGTCCAATGCTTTCTCGATATTCATCATCTTTTCATCATTTTGAATAGCCTGTTTAATCGAATCTCTAAACAGCCAGCGGCCCAATAAAAAGGCGCATAATCCTCCAACCATCGAAGCGACAAAATTTACTGCGGTTGCAATCCAAAATGGGAAGATTGCACCTGCTCCTATCTTGATGAAAGGTGTAGGTAATAGTATCACTATCGCTATTGAAAGCATGACAGCAAACAACAATGAGCCCCAAATTCCAAAATCTTTGAACCATCCAATAATTAATTGAGCATCACGGAACAAAAAGTATCCCGCTATTGCACAAAATATGAGGACTATAACTCCAAACCAAGCACGCCAACGGTAAACCGCCGGTTGTTGAGTTTTCATTTGTTTCAAATTGGTCATGCCATCTATGAGATGTAATTCTGCTGGCTTAGGGAGTTTTTTCATCCAAATTACTCCTCTTCATCAACTGGTAATGACTTGATTACATCATCCAACATCTCTGTAGCATCTTCAATTCTGGTCATTAAAGTAAGGTCTACTACGGCACCAGGTCTTCCTAAATCCCACATTAATTCATACACTGTTTCAGAAACTAATTTGGTAAAACTGAGAACTGCTGGATCGATTCTAGTCTTTGAAGAATCNTCTAACATTGCGATTAATTCTGGTTCCTCAGATAANATTTCATCCATTGTATCTTCAATTTCTGCTGCTATACCATCTGCTTGGTTTTGCAATATCTCTTCCATTGAAGAGCCGCCTAATTTNCTAGATTTNGCCCCGGCGCCAAGTGTTGCAGCTTTGCCTTTACTAGATTGGACTTCTACTGAAGAAGGNCCCTCCTCTGTATTTGGAACATCTAAATCATTGACTATACTATTCAAAGCAATTCGCAAAACATTGGACATTAAAGAAGGGTCTAATTCTTCTGGGAACTCAAAACCTTCTTGCCCCAATTGCCCTAATATTTCGTTNACGAAATCAATATTGATTTTTTCTGGNGTGACNAATCCCTTTAGCATAGGTAGAGCCCAAGCACCATCACCCATNACCATTGAAACATCAAATGTGCCTGCNCCTCCAGAACCTGTGACATTGTCAACCTCGGCAGGTGGAGGAACAAACTGCTTCTTCGAGTGTTTTTCTAACTGACCAAGAAGTCGATTCATATCAACCGGCTTTGAAATAACTTCACTAACACCCGCTCTAGCTGCTGACTGGAGATATTCAGGCGAACTATCCCTAGATAGNATTACTATTCGACATTTGAAAGCGAACTCNGGGTCTCCCATCAATCTTTGAGAACCATCTATCGCATCTCCATTACGCCATTCAGCGTCCATAAGGACAATTTCTGGCATAGTTGCAAGTGCTGTTCCNTCTGCTTGNCGCAATGTTCCTGCCCTTGTGACATCATAGCCTGCACGCTCCAATGTGCTAGCGAGAAGATTACGCCGACCTTCGTTCTCATCGGCCACAATGAGTTTCGTCACAAATTAGGGGTTTAGCAATGACCCCTTGAAGGTTGACCTGTTTTNGACACNATCANCCGTAAATAATGCCGTCAGGGTCAACAGCAGCCCAACCTGAGATTCCCTCATCNAAATTGTATAATNAAGAGCCATCATACCCNGCTTGCAATAAAAATAGAATAGCNACTTGTGAGCGTTGCCCTGAACGGCAGTGAACCAAAATNTCTTGATCTTTAGGTATTGAATCTACAGCGGATAAGACCTCTTCATGAGNNACTTGNTGATTTACAATNTTCAAATGNGCTTGATTATATTCCATNTCNCTTCTAACATCGAGAATGAATGGCTTCCAGCCATTATTCATTTTTTCAATTGTCTGAACNGGGTTAATAGATTGGAACATTGATTCTTCTTCGGATGTTTCCGATTCTTGAACTTGTCTTCCCNTTGTTTGGTCGGCCTCGAAATTCAAAGTACGAATTGTTNTGGAAAGAGCATCTATAATCAATAGACGTCCACTAAGGGTTTCTCCAATCCCAAGTATCACTTTTATCGCTTCACTAGCTTGGATACTACCAACCATTCCAGGAAGAACACCAAGAACTCCTGCCTCTGAACACGAAGGAACCAATTCATCTGGAGGCGCTTCACTGAATAGGTCTCGATAGTCTGGGCCATTATTAAAATTGAATACTGAGACCTGCCCTTCAAATCTATAAATCGAGGCATATACCCATGGAATTCCTAAATCTCTACATGTATCATTGATCAAATAGCGTGAAGGAATATTATCTGTTCCATCAACTACTACATCGTGTCCTTTGAGTAGTTGTGATGCATTTTGCGATGATAATCTAACCTGGTGAGTGATAACTTCAACAGATGGGTCGAGTTCATTGATGAATCTTTTAGCAGAATCGACTTTTGGAATACCAATGTCTTGTGAGCGATGTAATATTTGTCGTTGAAGATTTGTGATATCCACTAAATCATCATCAATTATAGTAATTTTACCAATACCTGCTGCTGCTAGATACTGCATTACTGGACAGCCAAGTCCGCCAGCTCCAATACAAGCAACGCTTGACTGATTCAACCTCTTAACGCCTTCAGCACCAACTTGTGGCAGCATAACATGGCGCGCATGACGTTCTAGATCGACCATGAAATAGCCTCAATGAAGATTTTCTTCAAGCCAACGTTCAGCATCGATAGCGGCTGCGCAGCCCATTCCAGCAGCAGTGATTGCTTGCCTGTATCTGGTATCAACCACATCGCCAGCAGCAAATATTCCTGGAACACTTGTCATAGAGAATCCTTTGGGCACTATGTATCCTTCTTCATCGGTTTCTATTTGATTTTCAAGGAAGGCTGTTATCGGCTTGTGACCTATTGCAATAAATGCACCAGTTACTGCTAATTCTTCTGTGGAACCGTCACGGGGGTCTTCGAGAAGAGCACCTGTAAGTCCACTTTCATCAGATAACCACTTAGTCACTTGTCTAAATGTTTTAATTTCGATTTTAGGATGAGCGGCAGCACGGTCATACATTACCTTTGATGCACGGAAAGTATCTCTTCTGTGTACAACGGTTACCTTTGAGGCAAATCGTGTCAAGAAGGTTGCTTCTTCCATCGCTGAATCTCCACCACCGATTACCATGATTTCTTGGTCTCTAAAGAAAGCCCCGTCGCATGTTGCACAAGTGGAAATACCTCTACCCTTCTGCTCATCTTCTCCTTCTGCACCGAGCCAAATCGCTTCTGCGCCAGTACAGATAATCAAGGTATGAGATTGGAACTCCTCCCCCTCTACCCAGACTTTGAATGGGCGGGTTGAAGCATCGATTCTCTCTACATTCTTATCTTGCACTTCCAAACCAAATCTTTCGGCTTGTTCTCTTAATTGCATCATCATCTCAGGACCAGCGATTCCTTCTGGATAGCCGGGGAAGTTTTCGATATCTGATGTTAACATCAATTGACCACCAGACATGTATCCTGCAAACATCAACGGGTCCAACATAGCCCTTGCATTATACAGGCCTGCAGTGTATCCTGCAGGTCCACTTCCGATTATGATTACATTGCGTACGGCGTCGCTCATGAGGCCTCCATAGAAGAGACATCCTTGAACATTTTCTACAGATTTAGTAAATCAAACGTTCGTTATGCATATGAATCGAGTCTGTTTGGGGCGCGATATGGATATATTCTCTCATTGGCTCTGGAGTATGGCGCTAACTCGAGGAAAGATCTCTTGGAAGATATCAGGCCCGATGGGAGTTTTACCAGATTTACTCGCTTTCGTACCCGCTTCTCTAATCGCAATGATGCAAGGCGTTGAAAGAACAAGAATTACTGATGAAAGCGTCACTAGCGACCTTCCGATTGCATGGGAAATCTACCAGTGGACCCATTCATTTTTCATGGTATTAGTCCTATTTGGGGCCGCCTACTATATTCTTCAAAGAAGAGGGCATGAAAATCCTAAGAACATGGCTTGGGTTTTTGTGATTCCTTGGCTTTTCCATATTTTCTTAGACATACCAGGCCATACTATTGATTTCTTTCCAACACCATTCCTTCATCCATTTTCCGATTTCATGATCGACGGTGTTAGCTGGAGTAATTGGTGGTTCTTTTGGCCTCAAGTTGTGATCTTAGGAGTCTTTTGGTGGTATATTCTCAAAAAGGAAAAAGAACAAAGCGATGATGAAGTGTTAGATAATGCCACTTTAGCATAATTTCCTAAACCGCTTATTCAATCAGAATAAATTTCTTCTTCTGTTTGATTTCTGGTTTTTATTTTTTTAAACAACCATCTAGAAAATATCATCGAAATGAGAAGAAAACCAACCGATACTGGCCAAGGAGCTTCTGCTGAAGTAGATAGAAAGTAAGTCGCTACTAAGATACCAGCGCCATAGAATGCTCTGAATATTGAGAAAGCAACAAAACCTCGAAAGACTGGATTCTCAAACAATTGCTTAAATTTCGACTCGGTCATATTGAAACCTCGAATGAAGATTCATTCAAGCATAGTTGAAATTGCTGCGACTGCAGCTCTAGCATGAGGCTCTAAGCGTGGTTCAATGTGTTGAGGTTCAGCACCTGGTCCAATTATCCCTAATCCAACTGGTTTTTCGTGAACTAGTTGTAACTCGATAATCGACTTGATTACTGCCTGGCCCATTGCAAGACCGTGTTGAGTACTACCTTTCTCGATAATTCCTAAACATGCTGCACCAATGATATCTTCTCTCTCAAGCATTCTATCCAATGCTAATGGAACCTCCATTGCACCAGGCACCCAAACTGTTTCAATGATTTCTAGGCCATAATTTTCAGCTTCTTCATGGGCCCATGCTAACATTTTTTCTACTTCGTTTTTATGAAAACTACCACAGACTATTGCTATTTTACTCATACTTTACCCTCCATCATTCGTTCTACTGTGGCCACAATAGTTTGAGTCATCGAATCGACCTCTAAGTTAACATCGCTACCCAATCCTTTCACTCCAAGAGTTGTCAAACGCAATGTTTCTGGAATAATATGCAATGAAAATGTGTTTTCTTCTACCCTGCCTACGGTTAATGAAATTCCATCTATTGCGATATATCCTTTGGGCTGAATAAAACGCATGATATCTGCTGGACAATCTATGACTAAATCCGTATTTTCATCGGTTTCTTCTCTAACAATTATTTCTCCAGTCCCCATAATATGTCCCGATAGTAAATGTCCTCCAATTTCATCTCCTACCTTCAAAGCGCGCTCGAGATTTACCCAATTTCCTTCTGCTAATGTTCCAAGCGTGGTTAGATTGAGTGTTTCAGAGATAACATCGAATGCAACCGTACTTCCTATAATTTCTACTGCAGTCAGACAGACTCCATTAACTGAAACGCTTGCACCGATTTCTAATCCCTCGGTTGGAACTGTTGAAAAATTGATTACTAGGCGTACTAATTCATCACCTTCAATACTTTCAACTCGGCCCATACCTGCGACAATACCTGTAAACATCAGAGCTCACCATCCTCTTTTGGACCTGTAGATAATTGCAAAATACGAGCAATTATTTTTCTTGTTCCATCTAAATCATCAGAAAGGCCTTCCACTCTAGTAACTTCGATGTGACCCATTTCCCTTTCATTTAGTGCAGCACGAATCCTTTCTTCAGCATGCTCTTGGTCGTATCCTAAAGCGATTATATCAGGTTTGATCACAGGCAAAATGTCAAAGATTGGAACATCTGGAGGATTGCCAATAAGTGACTCATCTACTGGTTTCAATCCTGCAACCATTCTACAGCGGAGTTCTTGTCCTGTCACGGGTTCATGCTTGCGTTTGCGAACTGTATCATCATGAGCCACGACCACAACCAAATGGTCACCCAAAGATTTTGCTTGCTCTAGGTAGTGAAGGTGTCCTGCGTGAAGGAGGTCAAAAACACCGACTGCCAAAACTCGCACCATGTATTCTCCCCCGTTCTTGCTGAGTAGTCCTTATTCTTAGATTCCTAGGGCATTAATCAATTCCTCTCCGGTAAGGAAAGGAATCCCTCTCTCATTAGCCCAAATTCTTGCATCCGCAACTGATAATGCTAAATCACCGTCAGGCTGTAACATTTCAGCGCCTATTACAATTGGAGAAAGACCTGATAATTTTGCTAAGCCGACCGCCAATTCGGTATGACCTTGCCTAACCGAAAGACCTCCTTTAGATTCTCGACAAACAGGAATATGTCCTGGAGTACGGAACTCTTTGCCAAGAGCTAAGATGGCATCTTCTCCTGAATTTTCAACTTCTGCAAATAATTCCGCAAACCTACGTGTAGTAAGTGCTCGGTCACGGTCTGTAATACCAGTAAATGTATCACGATGATTTATTGAGAGGGTAAAAGCACTACGGGAATCATACTGTAAGTCATTTGTTTGAAGTGAATGAAGAACTGGATACTTTGACATCAATACGTCTTCTGTGTGGAGATCTTGCAGATAAGGTAGAGCGAATCTTTCACCTACTTCGTGACCTATTGCCAGGAATAAAAGTCCGCCACAATCAAATCTTAATTGCCTCATAGTAGCAGGTGAAGCAAATTGTGCTGGAAACAGTAGGTCGGTTTCACCTTCTCGGTTTTCAGCATCGAAGAGGCATACTGGTTTTCCCTGTCTAAAGGCAACTATCGCCGCCTCCACATGTGGCTCCATGAGTCGGGCGGAAGGTTCCTATCTCATGAACCCACCCACCCCCGAATTTAGGTCCAAAACATCCATTTTACGGAAAGGGGTTAACATAGGGCACCCTTTGGGGTGGACCTGCGGGGATGGATGTTATGCCAGTGAAACTAGGACCAGCGGGTGTTCCACTCTCTTGTAAAGGCCGTACTATAGTCGAAGGAATGGATGATATCATCTCTCTTGGATTGGAGACGATGGAGGTCCAAACCGTGCGCATGGTCGCCCCTCAACACTTTGAGCAATACTGGCAGGCCGGAGTTTTGGCTCACAAAACAGACTTTGAAATGAATATTCATGGACCCTATTATTCTGAATTTTTAGGAAATAGAATGGAGAGAAATAGAAGTCTGGCGAAAACTGAGGCAGCACTACAAGCTGCGAAGACTATCAATGCACGTCATATTACCCTCCACACCGGACACTATGGGGAAACTGGCCGTGGCCAAGCTGCTAACGAACAGGTCGCCAGCGTGTTCAAAGGAATTGTTGAAAGAATCAATGAAATTTGGAATGATGATGATGACCTATACCCGGTATTCCCTTGGCTAAAAGAACAACCAGCTCCTCTAATAGGAGTTGAAACAAGCGGTAGACAAGAATTATGGGGCAGCCTAGAGGAAGTATTGGAGGTGGTAAATCATGTTGAAGGAACTATTCCTGTGCTGAATCTAGCCCACATACATGCTAGAGGTCACGGTAGGCTTCGAACTTCTGAAGACTACGGGGAATTATTTGATCAAGTTAGAGAGACTATCGGCACTAAGGAGTTTTACTGTCATTTCTCTGGAGTTGAACACCGAATGGGTAATGCAATGCACTACACTCAAATCAAAAAATCAGATTTAAATTTCGAACCTCTTGGAGAATTTATCATTGAAGATGGGTCTTGGCTTGATATTACACTTATTTCTGATTCTCCTTTACTGGAACATGATGCAATGTATATGATGCAAAATATCGAGCGTTCGAGGCATAAGCAACTTGAACGAAAGGCTCGAGAAGACCGTCGTAGGACTCTTGCTGCTCAGGCTAATATCTCACCTGAAGAAATGGCTGCTCGAGAAGCTCAAGTGGCTGCTGCACGTGCAAAAGATGCACTTGCTCCTCATCCTGATGAAAAGGCGGCTCCTGTAAAGGAAGAGGCTGAACCTACTAAAGAAGAGGCTGAACCTGCTAAAGACGAAACTACAACTAAGGAAAAGGCCAAGCCGGCTAAATCGAAGAAAAAAGCCGCGAACAAAAAGAAAGAGGAATCAGACAATGACGACCTTTTCGTAACTGAAGAAGATGATGATGATTTGTTTTGAACAAATTGTATCTTGAAGTGTTCAATCTTGTTTCAAATCGCATTGATTCCCGTTATTGGCAGCGATTCCTCTAAAGGTAGATGCTAAACCACCGCCATATATGGCTCACATTGCTGTACTTGGATTAGGCAACTGGGGAAGTGCAATTGCTCGTCTTTGGGCACTGGATGGACACAACGTCAAAGGATGGACTATCGAGCAAGAGGTTTACGAATCTATTACGATGGAAGGTATGAATCACAAGTACCTACCTGGATTTTCACTTGAAGGATTAGATGCCAGTATGCATATTGAAGAAACGCTAGAAGGTTCTGAGATTGTAGTACTAGCCTTACCTTCTTCTGTCATACTAGATGTTGTAGAGGAAATATTACCGCATATTAGGCCAGGCCATGTATTGTTAGACCTAGCAAAGGGCTTAGCCCCAGGTAAGAGGTTGATTAGTCAAGTAATTCTACAAATGTTGAATGATAACAACATGCATAATCCACTCGCAGTACTGACCGGGCCTACAATTGCCCCAGAAGCTGCTGCAGGAGTTATGACCACTGCCCTTGTTGCTAGCGAAGATGTATCAGTAGCCAAAAGATTGGCAAGTACTCTAACGACACCAACATTCATTCTTCATCCAGCATCAGATCCGGAGGGTGCTGAATTATGGGGCGCTTTCAAGAATGTAGTCGCATTAGCATGTGGCTTGGTTGATGGGCTCAAAAAAACTGGTAGTTTAGGAGGAGATAATCTCAAAGCTGCTATTTTCAATGCTGGATTTAGGGAAGGATGCTTACTTCTACCCCAATTAGGGGCAAGAGCAGAGGTTGCATTCGGCCCTGCAGGTCTTGGCGACCTTTACGTAACCGCAACATCTCCTCACGGAAGAAACCGCCGAATGGGAGAAAAATTGGGTAGCGGTCTTACTTTAGATGAAGCGTTGGAAGAGATGGTAATGGTTGCTGAAGGGGTTCGTGCGGCGAGGATGTTTAGGGACCGTGCTGAAGATTTATCCATCGACGTACCCTTTGTAATTGCACTAAACACATTGCTTGATACCTATATCGATGCAGAGGAATGTTGTAGAAGAATGGTAGCCCTTTCCTAATGGTCACCTTGATGTGCTGGTCCTTCATGGGAGGTTCATGGCAGAAGAACTAACCGAGTTTGAGGCTCGACTTTTTGCATGGCTTTGTAAGTCTGATTTCGAAGAAGTCGCATGGTCTAGTAAAACTGCAGCTAAATCATTCAAATGCAAGGAAGAGAAGATTTACGAAGGCGTAGCATCATTGACAAAAAAATTGCCAAATCGAATCCAAATTTACTACGAAGATGGCAATGTACACATTGCTGCTGAGTAATATGCAAGACATTCTTCTTCTGGACGGATTGTGCGCTCTATGCTCACGGAGTGGTTACTTTTTGACCAAGCGTCTTAGTGGTCCTTTGACTCTTTCAGAATTACAAAGCGAGGAAGGCATTGCCCTACTAGAAAAACATGAGATCACAGAAGATTCGGTTGTATTGATTCGAAATGGAAAGCCGTATATTCGCTCTGCGGCTGCTATTCGCTGCTTACTATACATGAAGTGGAATTGGCGCTGGATGTTCCCATTTGTATGGATTATCCCTCTACCAATTAGAGACCTAGGATACCGATTTATTGCCAAAATTAGACATAAAATCAATTGATTAAGATTGAATTTTTACCTTCTACTTTGACTCCTTCATAATAAATCATAACAATTAATTCACAGCTAGAATTACAAATATCGATATTATTTTCTCGTACTGAGATTGTCTCATTACTTCTCCACAAATTTTCTTCTGGATTGTTATCTATCAATATACATGGTGAAGGCTGAGTTTTTTCTGGATCATTTAATGCTTGAAATGGCTCTCCATCTATCCAAGAAATTACTAAACTAATTTGCCTTTGCTCGTCATCTGAATTATAGTAATTCAAAAATTGAATTTTATATTTAGTCGAATTATCATCAATTACATAGACTCTATCTTTGGCCTCCACTCGATGCACAGAGAGGTCATAATCGTACCAATCTAATCTTTCTTCAGAACTTTCTGTATAATTTAGACCTTCAATATTGGAATTATTTAAGGTGTTAAAATTGACTTCGTCTAAATAAAGTCCTACAACATTTTGGCTCAGAAAAATATCTGTTTTTGAAAACCTAATTGTGTAATCACTTTCATTAGATTGCTCCATTTCTCCGATCTTGACATAAACAAAATCATCTGAATCGGCATCAATCTCTGCGTTGAACGTTATACCATCTGCAGCAAGCGAGGTCTTGACTTTACCACTTCCTTCAGATAAAGAAATCAACCCACCTGTGGTGCACTGAAACTCATTGCCTTCGTTACTAAGAGTAATTTTAGTACGAGACCAATCTAAATCATCAGTTCCAGATTCAAATGCTAAATCAAATAAGTTATCACTGGAATTATTCGAAACGAATGATTGAACATCGGTACTTGAAAATATATTTTCAGTACCCGAATCAGATTCATAATTATACATCATTACTGTCCAGTATACGGCAACTGCTAGGCACATTACCAAAAATACTGCGCTAAATTTCTTGATTATACTATTCATTCAGATTCCTCCAAATTTGAGAGTTTTTTGACCTGTTGGGCGTGATGGCTCAATGGAGGGTTAATATCAACTTCGATGGCCTCTGTTTCCGCCTCGCTTTCATCTTCGACGTCTTTTTGATTATAATATTCCATTGCCATGCCTGCGGGAAGTAATATTGTCCACCATTTAGGCCTCTTGACATCTCCTTCTTCGGTAACGAAAGAACGAATAAACATAGATATCAGATCTATAACTACTACTACTACAAAGACTACTATTAACAGCGCAAATGCTCGATCATAGTCAAATGGTGGATTGATGTAATTGTCGATATACATACCAATACCACCTGCTCCAACTAATCCAAGAACTGCCCCATGCCTAACGTTATATTCAAACATGAACAATAGTTGACTAATTAGATGATTACTAGATTCAGGAATTACGATATGAAACAACCTTTCAGAATGTGTCAATCCCATTGCCATACCAGATTCTAGAGGAGAATTTGCGATACCTTCCATAGATTCATACTGAAGTTTGCCTAGATATCCTATTGTGTAAAGGGTCATAGCTAAAATTCCAGGTAAAGGTCCAAAACCTATAGCAATGGCAAAAAGAAGTGCCCAGATAATACTAGGCAAACTTCTCAGACCTGCCAAAATTATTCTAGCAGCCAAGTTGATTGGCAAGGGTGCTAGATTGTTTGCTGCTATAGATGCAAGTGGTATTGAAATTATGAAACCGATTAATGTTGCAATAAAGGCCATCTTTAATGTGACTACCATTCCAGTCCATGCCTTGGAACAAAACAGTTCAAAACTTTCATCACAAATATCCCCATTTGGCTTATGCAGAGAACCATCAACCCAAACCTCTGCTTCTAAAACCGACCAATCAGGAGGCCACAGATCTTCTGAGAAAAATGTCTGTAGTTTTTCAGGAGCATCTTCAATTTGGCCCCAATCTTCAACCAGATCATCCAAGAAAACCATTGTTAAAACAAGTAAAATTGTACCTGTGAAAAATAATTTCTTGTTAATCGAAATCACCATCCTCAATTAATTCATTTCCTTTAATTCTCCAAATACGATCAGCCATCTGAAGAGCTCTTTCTTCATTATGCTCTACCATGATTAAGGTAGCACCTATTTCTTCAATGATTTTCTTTGTAGCCTTAACTATCGATTTGATATTCTCTGAATCCAACTCTCCAAGGAATTCATCAGCCAAGATTAATTGTGGTCTTTGGATTAGTGTCCTAGCAATTGCGACTCTTCGTTGTTGGCCACCTGATAAAATCCTTACAGGTTCATCAGCTAATTCTTTGATGTTCAAAGATTCCATTGCATCTTCAATATCATTTTTCAAAGACCGATCTAATGGAAATAATGCTGGGTACCATCTTGAACGTCTTGTTCTGGCTCCTAAAGCAATATTATTTCTAACACTTGAATGGCGAATTAGTCCTAATTTCTGGGGGATATAACCGATTCCTCCCCTCTTAGGAATCGTATGAGATATCTCTCCGGAAACCGGGATTATTAAACCAGCAATCGTTCGCAGAAGTGTGGTTTTCCCAATACCTGAGGGCCCCACTATAGCAATAGATTCACCAGCTATAATCTCCTTGTTTATTTTGGAGACCAATGGCTCTTTGTATCCTATTGAAAGATTCTTTAGATTCAATATTTTACTGGTACCAATATCAGCCTTTTTTTCATCATTCAAAGGGCTGTTCACATCTTGCAAGTAACCATCCCCAGTTCATCCCGATGAATGGTATTATTTAGATGGTAGTTTCAATTCGATTCTGAACTTTCCGCACCCGTAATTCCATACTTGTCATCTGAATGGAAATACTGGGATAGTCCTGGAATCGCTGATAGTAAATTGGAATAACTACCTAGATGGTTTTGACTATTTCCTGCTTTCAGCTTGTAACCCTTTGAGGTGACTGAAGAAATTATTTCTCCACCACATTGATTTGCAGGTATATCTGCAATTTGATGAGTTACAGTATTGTAGCATCCTGTGTAACTGTCTCCTCCCATTGAATAGTTTTCGACCCACATCTCGTCACTCCAACTTAGCATAGCATTGAGGATTGCATTCCTAGTATAAACATCTAATAAATCAGGATTATACATTACTGGATGGCTTGGTGATTGACCAAATGATGGCAATTGTACGTATTGATCCATCTCTAAGCACCATTCCTCATTATCAGAGGCATTATCATTATCACAGTATTTTGCGACTGTGCTAAAATCATCACCTTTGGCAAATGCTACATCTCCATATCCTGTACTTAGACATTCAACTGCTCCTCCGTATCCGGAATATAGCGCACCTGAATCAGGAATTGATGCTGCGTTTCCACCGCTATTACTTCCATCGAAATGAGCATCTATAGTTAATCTAAGTGAATTTATATCTGAAGCATCACCAACTGGATTAACATATCCATTTCCTATCAAGTATCCCATTGGCATAAGCATACCAGCGGATTTTAACCATCCTGTATGACAGGAGGTCTTACCTTCAAGAAGTGCAAATGGGTCTGTAGAATCGTCACCATCAAGATGAGCATTTGCGATATCTGAACCATTCAAGACCCAAGCAGAAGCATTGTAATATGTGTCACCAGAACTTGTAGTAGTTTCAACTGCTAGAGTGGCAAGTCCGTATTCCTTCCAGCCAATCCATGCAGGACCTCCTTCCATGAAACCTATATCTGCATTACCAAATCTTAGAGCTTGGATAATCATTCCCTCGGATGAAACATCGTAAAGATTTACATTTACACCAAGATCTGATGCAAGTCTATCCGCCATTCCTTGTGCATTTGCATTAGCAGAGGAATCATCTGCAAGATAGTATGCTATGTTGATTGTTGATTTCAGTTCACCTGTAACAGTTCCATCAGAAAAAGCATTACCGTATTTGCTAGAAATACCAGGAATGTTCTCTAGAGCAGCCCCGTAAGTTCCCAGGTGAGTATCTGCATCAGTTGCAATCATTGCACTTGTTCCAAGAACATTGTTTAGAATCGCTAATCCATCTGCATCATCTTTCATTGCTACAAGTGCATCGCGAATTAATACTTCCTTATCATCATCCAATACATCGTCATTGTACATTACTGAATGGCTAGGAGAGGAACCAAATTTCGGAAGAGCAACATATTGGCTCATTTCAAGGCACCATGCTTCGTTTTCGCTAGCAACTTCATTGTTGCAATAAGAACCAGGAGTGGAATCCTTTGCAAATGCTACATCCCCATAACCTGAACTTAAGCATTCTAAGGCGCCACTGTATCCGGAGTAGAGAGCACCACTTTCTGGTATTGAAGCAGCATTACCGCCACTCTTGCTTCCATCAAAATATTCATTGATTGTAGTACGAAGGGTTTCTGTATCGCTCATATCACCTTTTACAGTAACATATCCATTACCGATTAAGTAACCCATTGGCATAAGCATACCTGCTGATTTCAACCAACCAGTGTGGCATGAGGTTTTACCTTGCAATAAGGAGAATGGATCTGTGGAATCATCACCGTCAAGATGTGCTTCTGCAATATCTGAGCCATTTTTCACCCATGCATGCGCATCATAGAACGCACGACCATCGTCTTTAGTATCTGCAGCCATAACATCAAGGTTATACGCATTCCATCCGACCCAAGCAGGACCTCCATCAATATTCAATGCAATATCTGCATTTCCAAATCTTAAAGCCTCCATTGCAATACTAGAACTACCTACATCATATAGGCTAACGTCCATTCCTAATTTGTCACAGAGATAATCTGCAATCTGTTGAGGATTAGCAATTTCTTCTGCATCTTCTTTGATTTCATAGGCGATTTTTAATTCATCTCCTGAACATTTTTCCTCTACTTCACTAGTAGTAGATTCTTCTTCATTATCCAAGCACCCTGCCAGAGCAGCACAGCACATTAATAGCATCATCAATATAGATTTTAGTTTCAAGTTATTCACATAATCACCTTCGGTTTAGGGCTCCCGAAAAGCAAGACCTACATAAAGTTTAGGCGACCCTAAACTTTTTGTTCAAGGAATTGTAAAACTATTTTTTCTTCAAATACATCGTCTTGATTTGAAAGCAATGACCTAGAGATTGTAAGTAAGGTTAACTCACCACCAGAGCTTGAAAATCCAACTACTAAAACCGAGGCTAACGGTGTATCAAAACCATCTCGTTTAACCTCGAATCTTTTTATTTCAAGTTCGCTATTGCCATAATTGTGTGTTGATTCAGATTCTACTTCATTTAATGTAAATGATTCTGGATCAATGCTGAAACCTGGAACTCGGTCATTGATAATTTCAATAGATTGACGCAATCTTTCCTCATGCATTCCTAGCATCACTCCTAGAGTTAATGTAGAGGATGTTTGTCCAATTGATGAAAATGTATGTGGAGTACGAGTATTGACTATTCCAATCACTGCTTGTTCTTCATCATAATACCAAGTATATTGCTGACTAGAAGGCCAACTAGGCGCATATGGATTCTCGACCGCAATCGGCTCTCCCCATTCATCTGGAGCCTCCGGAATAGCAGTAGGATAGAAAGCAGATAGGTTGAGTATTAACAATAGTATTACAGAGGTAATTATTCGCCTTTTTCTAAAGTCGTTCCACTCGGTTCTTGCTGCTGGACTAATTAATGAGATTACTAGTACTAATGGTACTATAACAAAAAGACCCCAAGGAATAATCCAAAGTAAAACTACACATATCGACAGCGCAATCATGCAATTTCTGTCGAAATCGATCGCTTTCCAGCGTAAGCAGGAGTATAGAACTCCTAGCAAAATAATCGATGCCAATATACCTCCGAGCACATTCCCGCCTCGATATAACATGGATAAGTTCAACCCTTGTGAAGATGGTTTAGCGGCACATTGTAAAGGTCGACGCTACATCTCGGACTCAATGGAACCTGTGCTGAGACTTTCAAATGTGTCTTTCAGGCACAGAATTCGAGATTATTCTTCATGGAAACCATGGGCTATGAAAGATGGAGCTGGCCTTCATTCGATTGATTTAGATATATTACCTGGGACTATTTTGGGACTTATTGGGGCTAATGGAGCGGGGAAAACAACTCTATTACGGGTTATTTCTGGAATCTACAAAAATGATGGAGAAATTAACCGTAGTGCTGAATCAAGACGAAGGATGATCGGGCATATGCCTGAGCAAGTGCGCTGGGAAGGCAAGGTTAGCGTCAAGAATACACTGAAACTATTTGCACAGATGCATGATGAAAATGAAAATATTGACAAGTTATTATCCACTGTAGGGCTCTCTACAAAATCAGATACTCCGCTTGATAATCTATCACAAGGTATGCGTCAAAGGCTGTCTTTGGCATGCGCTCTTCTTGGAAATCCTAAGGTTCTAGTAATGGATGAACCACTAAATGGGCTTGACCCTTTAGCACAAAGAGCATTTTGCATTATGTTAAAGGAAATCTCTGGTAAAGGAGTTTCAGTAATTATTTCTTCACATCAAGTTGCTGGTATGACTGATTTAATCGACAGAGTAGCTCTTCTACACCAAGGACAGTTATTGATTGAAGGTAATCTAGATTCGGTTGAAAAAAGTCTTGGTCTTGATGGATATGTATTGGTTTCAGGAAAAGGTTGGTCCCAACAAGTTAGAATGAGTCCGAAAGAGGCTCTGGAAAAATTCAAGGACAAAGGAATTGAATCTCTAACTCCTAAACCGATCGATTTGGTTGAATTAATATCTGCTGCTACCGGAATAAATCCTGAAGAAATCGGATTTGAATTAACAAATAATGACATGCTGCCATTCAAACGACTGGAGGTTGAAGAAGAATGAATAGTATGCTCAAATTATCGAAGATGATTTTCAAAGAGCGCTTCAAGGCAGGACGTATGATGGTGATTTGGCCATTGTTATTTGTATTCATTTTGTTCAGTACTTGGGGACTATCCGACCCCAAGGCTAATCTCCCTGCATCACTAACAATCGACTCGGCATACGATGTGATGTATGCTTCGACTGCATTCATTATATTTTCAGCAACTATGGGAGCGGTTTTGATCTCTTTTGATGGAATTAGTCGCGATAGAATGACTGGGGTTTTGGAGTTAAAACTCTCTCAACCAATAAATCGGACACACAGTGCTATTGCCCTTGTTTTAGGCCATAGTGCAGCAATAATTATCCCTGTGATCACCCTCAATTTCCT